>JAZREI010000146.1:0-14942 GCA_045660685.1 Oscillospiraceae bacterium | reverse complement strand
GTTGGGTACCACAGTTGTCTTCCTAAGACCGCTTGGCCTCCGACTTCGACGAAGCTCTGGCTTCCAAGGAAGCTCTGGAATACTGGGGTCAGGTTGACTGGTACAACGGCGGTATGGAACATACCACCCTGCACCTGCTGTACTCTCGTTTCTGGCACAAGTTCCTGTACGACATCGGCGTAGTACCTCACAAGGAACCCTACGCAAAGCGTACCAGCCACGGCATGATTCTGGGTCATAACCCCCACTACATCGAAAACTACAAGACTGAGGAAGAAAAGGCTGCCGCTATTGCAAAGTACGGCAACGAAGTCTACCGTACCTCCGTTAAGATGTCCAAGTCTCTGGGCAATGTTGTCAACCCCGTCGACGTTATCGCTACCTACGGCGCAGACACCATGCGTCTGTACATCATGTTCATCGGCGACTTTGAAAAGGTTGCTACCTGGTCCAACGAAGCAGTCAAGGGCTGCAAGCGTTTCTTGGACCGCGTTTGGAACATGGCAGAAGGCGTAAACGACGATGCTGTTGAATACTCCAAGGCAAATATGTCCGCAATGCACAAGACCATCAAGAAGGTCTCCGAGGACATCGAAAACCTGAAGCCCAACACCGCAATTGCTGCGCTGATGACTCTGATGAACCAGCTGAACAAGGGCTGCAACCGTGCGGAACTGAAGACCGTACTGCAGCTGCTGTCTCCCTTCGCACCTCACATCTGTGACGAACTGTGGGAACAGAAGGGCTTTGAAGGCATCTGCTCCGTTTCCGAATGGCCCAAGTACTCCGAAGAAAAGTGCAGAGACGAAGAAATCACCATCGCTGTTCAGGTAAACGGCAAGGTCAGAAGCACCATCACCGTTCCCGCTGACAGCGCTGACGAAGATGTCATCGCAGCAGCTACCGCTGACGAAAAGATCAAGCGTCAGATGGAAGGTATGCAGATTGTAAAGACCATCGTGGTCAAAAATAAGATTTGTAACCTGATTTTGAAGCCCGCTAAGTAAGTTTCTCTTGACAACGGGCGTATAACTCATTATAATATCAATGTTGACGCCATATTTTATGGCCCTTGAAACACTGAAAAGTGATTTTGAAGGGAGGGAAACAAATGTCCGAAATTATCGTTAGAGAGAATGAATCTCTGGATAACGCTCTTAAGAGATTTAAGCGTGACTGCGCTAAGGCTGGCATCCAGCAGGATCTGAGAAAGAAGGAATACTATCAGAGCCCCAGCGTAAAGCGTCGTAAGAAGTCCGAGGCTGCTCGTAAGAACAAGAAGAAGCGTTATTACTAATGTGAAGCAATGAAAAACGGGAGTACTTGGGTACTCCCGTTTTTTGTCTATCTCCGCAAAAGGAAAATTATCATGGAACATAAAAAGATTTTTGATAAGAATATTTATAGCCACGAAATGGACTATCAGGGTTACTATCCTCCTTCGTCCATGCATCGTCTGTGCAACAGCAGCTATTTCGGCTGTATGCGTGATAACGGATTGCCTTACCCTGCCATCCGTGACACAATCAATGCTACCCATATGGTAGGTATGGCTGACCTGCATATCCTGAGACCCATTCAGGTCCTTAACGATGTGCAGTCCGTGGAACTGTACTCTCTGCCTTTGATGCGCTCCAAGGGCGTGTTTATGGCCCGTGTGTTTGCTGTGCTGAACGGTGAAATTCTGGCTATGATGAATCAGGTCAGCATGATCGTCAGCATGGAAACCAGAAAGGTGCTGCCTACGGAATATGTCTGTGAACACATGGGTACGGACATTATGAAGACCACCATTGCCGCACCTCGCCGTCTGATGCTGCCCGAGGATATGGAGCTTGTCCGTGAGCATGTGGTGCGTTATGTTGACTGTGACATTAATAAACACATGAACACCGGCAAATACATCGACCAGATTTGCGAAACTCTGGGTTATTGGGAAGGCGAGCTCAAGCTCATGAACCGTCTGCGTATTGAATTCCAGAGAGAATGCGTCCCCGGTGACGTACTGGGTATTTATGTAAAGCGCAGTGTACACGGTTGGTATGTGAAGGGTATGAAGAACGGCACCACAGAAGCATTTAAGGCTTATGTGGAAATGAGAGAAGTGGAAGAAGATGCGTAAGGTTCTTGATTATAACATTACGGGCCACGATACAGACTATTACCGCTGTATTTCTCCCACCAGCTATCTGAAAATCGCAGAGACTGCCTGCTTCATCGCTTCCGAAACAGAAGGTATGCTCATGCAGCGCATGATTGATGAAATGCAGGCTACTTGGATGACCGCTTCCTTCCAGCTGGAAATTTTCAAGGATATTTTCTATGTGGGTCCTGTGGAAGTGTTTGTGGACCCCTTTGTGAAAAACGGCGTGGTATTTACCCGTACGGGGCATATTATGCGCAATGGTGTGGAAATCGCTCGTTTCCATATGAACACCATGGCGGTTAACTTCAATACCCGCAAGGTCATGCCTCCCGAACTGGTTGCGGACCATTTCGGCGTGCCTTATATCGTAGCTACCGGTGCGCCCTCCAGACTGGGTATGCCCATGGATATGGAAAAGTACGAGGAATATGCTGTACGCTATTCCGACTGCGACCATAACCAGCATCTGCGTGCTTATGAATATGTGAATCTGATTTGCGATGCCGCCGAATACTGGACAGGTCCTGTTCGTGAAAAGAAGGGCAGAGCGTTGAACGTTGAATTTATGGGCGAATGCAGAGCAGGGGAGACCTTGACCATCAGCCGTAAGTTTACACCGGAGGCGGTTTATGTTTCCGGTACCAGACCCGATGGCAAGGTGTCTTTCCGTGCTTACTTTGTTATGGAGTGATTTGTAATGATTAAGCTGAAACATACCTTTCCTGCCTGCAGCGGGGATTATCACGGCTTTGTGACTCCCAATTACATGATGCGTGAAATTGACGAAGGTGTTGCTGCGGCAAACTATGCCGATGGTGTGGGCTTCTCCCATATTTTCCCTGCCATTGGCGTTACATGGATGCTGGGGCAGTGTGTGCTGGAGTTTAAAGAGCTTTTGACTCCCGGTTATGAGGTGGAAATTGAAGCCTGTCCGCGTGAGCAGTTCGGGATTGCTACCGTACGCCGCTGCATTATGTTCAGAGAGGGCAGAGAAATTATGCGCTTTGCGGCAAAGCTGCTGCCTGTGGATTTTAATGCCAGAAAAGCAGTGCCTGCGTCTACCTTGGATCCTTTCTGGAAGTCTCCCGCAGCCCCCTGCGGAGAAAAGATCTCTTTTCTGAAGATGCCGGAAATCATGGAGACCAAGGAGCGCTATACTGTGAAATATCGGGACTGCGATACCAACAAGCATATGACTGCTTTCCGTTATCTGGATTTGATTATGGAGACAGTAGGCTATTGGGATGGTCCTGCATATTTGCCCGAGCGCATTCAGGTGGACTACCTGCGTGAATGCTTGCCGGGAGAAATCCTGCAGCTGCAATACGGTAAAGCTGATGATATTCACTATTGCCGCGGACTGAAAGCGGATGGTAGTTCTGCCTTCCATGCGTCTGTTCGCTTTGCGAAAGAAGTTTATCCCATTGTACCTCTTGATGAGGTAGCTGGCATATAAAAAAACGCCGTCACAAAGACGGCGTTTTTGTTATGATGCGTTTTATTTGTCGTTAATTTTCATGAGGAAGCCATTGATTTCACACAACTGCTTGGCCAGTACGGGAATCGCAGGGCGCATACCTCTGCGCAGCCACTTGACGATTACAAGACCTGTACCCCACATGATGTATTCCATGGCAATGTTGAATTTATCGGAAGCATCCTTGTGCATTCGACGGTTTCTGACCTTGATCGGGAAACTGAAGTCGATTTTCATTGCCTTGAATTCACGTTCGGAAAGCTGAGGCATAATCAGGCACAGAGCGGCGTTATCGCGGATGATGGTCAGCAGGGCAATATAAAATTCTTCGTTGTCCATGCGGTCATACTGAGACATAATGGAAACCAGTTTCTGGTGCAGCTCGGACACGATGCTTTCCACAAGGTCGGAAATATCGTCGTAATTGGAGTAGAAAGTGGTGCGATTGACATCCGCAACACGGCAAATATCCGTTACGGTGATTTTGCTGATGAGATGGTCCTTGGAAAGCTCAAGAAAAGCTTCCTGAATCACTCGCTGGGAGTATGCACGTTTTCTGTTCAATTTCTTATCTGCAGTGTTGGACATAATAGTTTTCTCCTTTATCCTATTCTAAAAGAAGTGTGCTATTTCAAATGAATGTTCAAATTATACAGTTAGAATTTGTACATTATTCTGATTTCACCATTACACCAACATTATACACTGGATTTGTTGAGATTACAACAAAAATATGGTGCGGTTGTTGATTGTTTTGGTGAAATTGTTTTGTTATAATTAGGTTAAAGAAAAAACGAACTTGAAACTGTAAACATCATGGTACATATCCATGTGAAAATCTTCCTTGAGGGGAGCTGTCGAAAGACAGCTCTTCTTTTTTTGTGCTTGGATATTGCACTTGTCGAATCAGAGTGATAAAATACATAGTTGGAATGAAATATAGGAGGGAACCTATTATGAATATGAAAGAAACTCTGCGTTATCCCGTTACCGCAGCGGATATTGATGCAACCGGCTATATGCCCCCCAGACCCCTGATTCAGCAGCTGGTACTGGCTGCTACCTTCCGTAACAGAGACGAAGGTGCAGGCAAGGGTGTACTCCGTGCCCAGCTGGCTGCAGCATGGATGTTCCGCCGCGTAAAGTTCGAACAATTCCTGCGCATCGTGGAAGGTGACGAACTGGTTGGTTTTGGCTCCGGCAGAACCGAATGCGGCACCGAGTACGTGCTCCGCGGTGAATTTTACAAGAACGGTGAGCTGGCAGCTCGTCTGGACATCGCAATGATGCCCGTTGTGCTGAAGGAACGCCGCAAGCTGACCTGTGCGGATATCGAGCCTCTGTACACCACTCAGCCCATGAACGAAGTGCCTCCCTTTGGCAGACTGCCCATGCTGGCTGATATGGCTTATGGTGCGGACAAGACCATCACTGAAGATGACTGTGACGAAAATGCTGCACACTTTGCATCTCACAACTATGCTGACCTGGTATGCCGCGAAACCGGTTACTGGGAAGGTGAGTACCGCATGATTACCAAGATGCAGCTGGACTACGTGAAGGAATGCGTCACCGGTGATACCATCAAGCTGGCGAAGGCTGAAAACGGTGCAGGCTACACCGTACAGGGCATCCACCTGAACGGCAAGCCTTGCTTCAATGCATACTGCGAATACGAAGCATAATTTAGTTAAGGGCGGTTTTTACCGCCCTTACTTAATGAATTTGATATTGGAGAAAAATAAATATGTCTGTAAATCATTCTGCAGGTGCTGACCGTATGGGCACAATGCCCGTTGGTCGGCTTCTGATTTCTATGGCTGTACCCATGATGTTTTCCATGATGGTGACAGCTCTATATAATGTAGTTGACAGTATTTTTGTAGCTCGTTTGAGTGAAGATGCGCTGACTGCGGTATCTCTGGCATTTCCTGTGCAGAACATGATGATTGCCATTGCGGTTGGTATCGGTATCGGTGCCAGTGCGCTGATTTCCCGTATGCTGGGCATGGGAGAGCGAGAAAAGGCAAATCATTTTGCTATGCAGGGCTATCTGCTTAGCACTGTTTCCGCTGTACTGTTTGTGATTGTGGGTCTGTTTTTGGCTGAGCCCTTTGCAACAACTCAGGTAGACATGAGTGCCCCCAACGGTATGGCAATCCGTGATGACTGCGCAACCTATCTGCGTATTGTTTGTGCAGGCGGTGCGGGCTTGTTCTTCACCTGTCTGGAAGAAAAGCTCTTTGCGGCTGTTGGCAAGACCATGTACACCATGCTGCTGCAGCTGAGCGGTGCGATTATCAACATCATTCTGGATCCCATTATGATTTTCGGTCTGTTTGGCTGTCCTGCCTTCGGTATCGCAGGTGCGGCTTATGCAACCATCATCGGTCAGATTTTTGGTGCGATTCTCGGTTTTGTCCTGCTGATTAAGAAAAACAAGGACCTGACTCTGCGACTGAAGGATATGGCACCCGATTGGGATAAAATCAAGGCAGTGCTGACCATTAGTGTGCCCAGTATTCTCATGAGTGCGGTTGGCTCTATTTTGACCTTTATTCTGAATGTCATTTTGATTGCATTTTCCTCCACCGCAGTTGCGGTGTATGGCTGCTACTTCAAGCTTCAGAGCTTCATTTTCATGCCTATCTTCGGTTTGAACAGCGGCATGGTGCCTGTCATTGCCTATAACTACGGTGCAGGCAATAAGGAACGTATTCATCAGACTATGAAGCTGTCCATGGGTGCGGCTGTGGTGATTATGTCCTTGGGGCTTGCGGCATTCAATCTGATTCCCACACAGCTGCTGGGAATGTTCAATGCTTCCGAAGAAATGCTGGCCATCGGCGTTCCCGCGCTGAAGACCATCAGCTTGGCCTTTATTTCCGCAGGTATCTGCATCATCAGCGGCAGTGTATGTCAGGCATTCGGCTATGCATTCTACAGCCTGTTCACTTCTATTGCACGTCAGATTGTGGTACTGCTGCCTGCCATCTACCTGCTGAGCCTTACCGGCAATGTCAATAACATCTGGTGGGCATGGCCTATTGCGGAAGTCATGTCCTTGGTTGTGAGCCTGTTCTTGCTGCGCCGTGTATTCCGTAAAACAGGAATGAGCCTGAAATAAGCGTAAATTATATTGTGTTTGATGACCGGAGAGGTGTATATCCTCTCCGGTTTCTTCATATATTGGGGAATGCGACTGCAATTTGCCCAATATTTTGGGGGGATTCTGCTGTAAATTGTATAATTTCTCAAACTAACTCTTTACATCACTGAATTTGCCGTATATAATAAAGTCAATTTTTGAGTTGGAGGATCAACTATGAAAAAGATGATGGCACTTTTTCTCGCACTGGTCATGATGATGAGCATGGCTGCCTGCGGCGGAAATGACAACAATAACGATGCAGCTTCCGATGTGGAAGCAGGTCTGCTGCGTGTAGCGGCTCTGACCGATATCAATACCATGGACGTAGCACAGACTACCGATAATTACATGATTCCCATGAATGTTTTCGATCGTCTGTATGAAGTAGAAGTACAGGCTGATGGCAGCACCGAAATCGTGCCCAGTCTGGCAACTGACTACACTGTGTCTCCCGATGGTCTGACCTACAGCTTCACCCTGCGTGAAGGCGTCAGCTTTTCCAACGGCAGCGCACTGACTGCATCCGACGTGCAGTACACCTTTGAACGTCTGCTGACTGCAGGTGGTGTCAATGACGACATTCCTCTGGAAGTCAAGGGCTCCGAAGCTCTGAAGAACGGTGAAGCGGATACTCTGGAAGGCTTCGTTGTGGAAGACGATCTGCACTTCTCCATTACTCTGAACGGTGCAAACGCAGGTTTTGTCGCTGAACTGACCGGTCCCGCAATGTCCGTTGTTGACAAGGAAACCATGGCGACCGCAAAGAACTTCGGCATCGACTGCGCAGAAACCATCGGTACCGGTCCCTACATCGTAACCGAATGGGTAGTCAATGACCACTACACTCTGGTTGCAAACGAAAACTACTGGGGCGAAGCTCCCTCCGTTAAGAAGATGATCGTGAGCATCATTCCCGATGCTTCCACCCAGAATCTGATGTATCAGAAGGGTGAGCTGGACATCATCGACTTGGAAAACATCGACTCCGCAATCGTTGATTCTACCTACAAGACCAACTACGCTGATAAGCTGGTTTCCGGCTCTCGTGTGGGTATGGTTTACTTTGCACTGAATGCAAACAATGAATTCCTGTCCGATGTAAATGTTCGTAAGGCTGTGCAGATGTCCGTTGACGTGGACACCATCATCAGCTCCATTTACGGCGGCGATGCGGTTGCACAGGCAGGCATCATTCCTCAGGGCGTTTGGGGCTGCAATGCCGAGCTGGCTCGTCCCACCTATGACCCCGCAGCAGCTAAGGCTCTGCTGGCAGAAGCAGGCTATGCAGAAGGTGAAGTGACCTTCGAAATGGCTCTGGATTCTTCCGCAAACAGCAATATCCAGCTGACCTACCAGATGGTACAGCAGCAGCTGAAGGAAGCAGGCATCAATGTTACCCTGGCTACTTACGATGAGTCCTCCTGGCTGGATCTCCGCAAGAGCGGCGCAATGGATTCCTTCATCGCTACTTGGACCATGGACTACAATGACCCTGCAAACATCATGTACACCTTCTTCGGCAGCGCTGAAAAGACCGCAATCCGCAGCTTGAACTATGCTGACGAAGCCATCATGGCTCGTGTTGCTTCCGCATCCTCCATTACCGACGATGCAGAACGTATGGCAGAATATCAGGCACTGGAAGAAAAGATCGTCAACGAAGATGCTGCATGGGTACCCATGTTTGGCAATATGCACCTGTTTGCTCTGGGTGAACGCGTTGCTGATTTTGTTCCCTACTGGGCAGGCTACAGCAACTTCTACGCAAAGGATGTTACTCTGAAGTAATCGCTATTGAATCAGAACGTAAGCGCATAAGGGTATCCGTATATGGTTGGCCCTTATGCGCTTTATTTCTATCCGAGTTGGAGTGATCAACATGATAAACAACATTTTGAAACGAGTGATACAGACCGTGTTCATTCTGCTGGGTGTTGCGCTGCTGATTTTCCTCATGCTGCGCATTATTCCCGGCAATGCCATTATCACCATGATGGGGGAACATACCAACCCCGAGGCAATTGAGCGCATGACCGCTGAGCTTGGTCTGGACAAACCCTTTTACGTACAGTTTTGGATGTATCTGAAGGGCGTGCTGACAGGGGACTTGGGTACCAGCTACTCTCTGAATCGCCCTGTTTCCGAGCTGCTCAGCACCTCGTTCCCCAATACTGTCCGTTTGGCTGTTATGGCAGCGCTGGTGGCGTGGGTCGTAGGCATCCTCTGCGGTATTATTGCAGCGGTGAAGAAGAACAGCATTCTGGATCATACCTTTATGGGCTTTTCTCTGCTGGGTGTTTCCGTGCCTGTATTTATGGTAGCTATGGTGCTGCAGTACCTGCTGGCCTATAAGCTGGACTGGTTTCCCATTAACTCCGCCAACACGGGGGTTATCGGCTACGTACTGCCCGCTATCGCTCTGGGCTGGAACAGTGCAGGCAGCATTGCCCGTCTGACCCGCTCCACCCTTATGGAGGTATTGCAGGAGGACTACATCGATACCGCTCGTGCTAAGGGCTACCGTCAGCTGTATGTTATTGTGAACCACGCTCTGCGCAATGCCATTCTGCCTGTTATCACTATGATGGCAGTGCAGCTGTCCAGCCTGCTGTCGGGTGCGGTTATTTGCGAGACTGTATTCTCTATCAACGGCATCGGTCGTCTGGCGGTACAGGCTATCGAAGGCCGAGACATTCCGCTGCTGCAGGGGACTATCCTGTTTTCCACTGTCATCGTTATCGTTGGCAACCTCATTGCCGACTGCTTGTACAGTGTACTGGATCCCCGTATTCGTAAGGAGGTGTGACCGTGAATCATATGGAAAAGACCTCTGTTGTGATGGAGGACGGCCGTGGTTTCAAGTCCGTGTGCCTCCGTCTGTGGCGTGAAAATAAGGTGGCTGTACTGTGTGCGGTCATTATTCTGGTGTTCGCTCTGGCAGCCATTCTTGCGCCTGTGCTGACTCCTTATTCCTACGAAGAAATTACAGGTACAGGCCGTCTGGCAAGACCTTCCGCGCAGCATTTGCTGGGCACTGATGAGCTTGGCCGTGACGTATTCACCCGTCTGCTTTACGGCGCTCGCATCTCTTTGATGGTTGGTTTGGTGCCTACCATTCTGTCCATGGCTGCAGGTGCGTTGCTGGGTATTCTGGCAGGCTATCTGGGTGGTAAGGTTGATACCGTTATCATGCGTCTGGCGGATATTATGCTGGCGTTTCCCTCCATGCTGCTGGCTATGGTCATTATGTACACTTTGGGTGACGGCATTGTGAACATCTTCCTTGCTCTGGCACTTGTAAACTGGGCAAGTGTGGCACGTATCGTCCGTGCGGAGACACTGAAGCTGAAGGAAACGGAGTATGTGGAGGCTGCTCGCTCCATCGGTGTCAGCCACGGCAAAATCATGCTGCGTCATGTGCTGCCCAACTGCATTCCCTCTCTCATCGTTCTGTTTACACTGAACATTCCTTCTGCCATTTTGTCCGAAAGCTCTCTGGGCTTCCTCGGTCTGGGGATTCAGAAGCCTATGGCATCCTGGGGGCTTATGGTCAATGCAGGCAGACAGTATTTGTACACCAATCCGTGGCTGAGCCTTGCGCCCAGTGCGGCTATTATGATCATCGTGCTGGCCTTTAACTTCCTTGGGGACGGCCTCCGCGATGTATTGGATCCCCATCTGGAAAATCGCTGAGGAGGAGACTATGGAAAAGAATACACTCCAAGTGGAACATCTGTCCGCCAGCTTTTTCACCGCAAGAGGGGAAATTAAGGCGGTCAATGATGTGAGCATCCGTGTACCTCGCCGCAGCATTGTTGGCATCGTCGGTGAGTCGGGCTGCGGCAAGAGTATGACTGCCCGCAGCATTATGCGTTTGCTGAAGTACCCCGGTAAAATCGTGGGCGGCAGCATTAAGCTCATGGATAAGGAACTGCTGACTCTGTCCGAAAAGGAAATGGCAAACGTACGCGGGGAAGAGCTGTCCATGATCTTCCAGGAGCCCATGACCAGCCTGAATCCCGTTATGAAGGTTGGCAAGCAGGTGCAGGAAGCCATTCTGCTGCATCGTAAGATTTCCAAAAAGGAAGCAAAGGCAGAGGTTATCCGCATTTTTGAAAAGGTGGGTATTTCCGAGCCCGAAAAACGATACAACTGCTATCCCCATGAACTGTCGGGTGGTCTTCGTCAGCGTGTGATGATCGCTATGGCTATGATTTGCCGTCCTAAGCTGCTGATTGCAGACGAACCCACCACTGCACTGGATGTGACCGTGGAAGCACAGATTCTGGAACTCATGAAGAACCTCCGTGATACTGTTGACACCAGCATCATCCTCATTTCCCATAATCTGGGCGTGGTTGCGGAAATTTGCGATTATGTATATGTAATGTATGCAGGGCGCATTGTGGAGCAGGCTGATACTTTCACCCTGTTTGACGACCCTCGTCACCCCTACACAAAGGGCCTGATGGGTGCAGTGCGCTCTTTGGAAAATAAGAACGCGGTTCTGGAAACCATTCCCGGTACCGTACCCAATCTGCTGCAGCTGCCCGAGGGCTGCGCCTTTGCACCTCGCTGCAGTCAGTGCGCAAAGGGCTGCGACAGAAGCCAGAAGCTGGTAGAGGTTGCACCCGGTCATCTGGTGCGCTGCCATCTGGGAAAGGAGGTCTGACATGAACGACAATGTATTGCTGGACGTACAGAACCTGAAGGTAGAGTACAAGCTGAAAGGCAAAAAGACCGTGTCTGCCGTATCCAATGTCTCTTTGCAGGTTATGGAAAACGAAATCCTTGCACTGGTTGGGGAATCGGGCTGCGGCAAGTCCACTCTGGGTAAGTCCATGATTCGTCTGGTAGATCACGTTGGCGGTCAGCTGTATTTCCGCGGTGACCGTATCGACAATCTGGACAACAAACGCTTCAAGCCCTATCGCCGTCAGATGCAGATGATTTTTCAGGACCCCTATGCCTGTTTGGACCCTCGCATGACTGTGCGAGATATCATTGCCGAGCCTCTGGAAACCTATAAGGTATGTCCCAATGCGGCGGCGACCACTGCACGTGTGGTAGAGCTGCTGAAGGCTGTTGGCTTGCAGGAGGAACACCTGTACCGCTATGCCCACCAGTTTTCGGGCGGTCAGAGACAGCGTATCGGCATTGCGCGTGCCATTGCGCTGAATCCTGCGTTTATCGTGTGCGACGAGCCCGTGTCCGCGCTGGACGTTTCCGTACAGAACCAGATTTTGAATCTGATGAAGGAAATCAAGGAACAGTTTGGTTTGACCTACTTGTTCATCAGCCATGACCTTTCCGTGGTTCGCTTCATTGCCGACCGTGTCTGTGTCATGTTCCTTGGCAAGCTGTGTGAGCTGGGGGACACGGAGACCATTTACAACGACCCTCTCCATCCCTATACCAAGTTCCTGCTGGATGCCATTCCCAAGGCAGACCCTCATCAGCGCCGCACCACCCGTATGCTGCTGACAGGGGAGCTGCCCAGTCCTGTGGATCCGCCCTCGGGCTGTCGATTCCACACACGCTGTCCCCATGCCACCGCACAGTGCGCCCGCGTAGAACCCGAAATGCGTGAGGTAAAGGGGCGCATGGTTGCCTGCCATTTGTACGATTGAGGTGAATGCCATGAACAAGATTCCGTATTTTGACGGACATTGCGATACGGTTTACCGCTGCTATTGCACAGGGGAGGGCTTCGCATCCAACGGTGGTCATATTGCCTTGGACAGAACGGATGGATTTGACCGCTATGCCCAGATATTTACCTTCTTTTGGGATGCTGCGGAAGCTCCGGAGCGGGGAATGTTCGCTGTTGCTCGGGAGATGTATACACTGTTCCAAAGTGAACTGGAAAGAAACTCTCATCGCATCGTACAGTGCCGCTCCGCTTCTGATGTGACTTCTGCTGTGGCACAGGGGAAGGTCGCTGCACTGCTGTCTATTGAAGGAGCAGACCTGCTGGATTGTGACCCCGAGAAAATCGAGATTGCCCGTGATTGGGGCGTGAAGCTCATTAATCCCACATGGAATCGTGCCAATGTACTCAGTGGCTCTCACTGCGAGGACAGCCACAGAGGCTTGTCCCATGTAGGTCGTGCCTTTGTTCGCAATGCAGACCATGCAGGGATTCTGATGGACGTTTCCCATTTGTCGGAGCGTGGCTTCTGGGATTTGATCGAGCTGACAGACGAGCCTGTTGTTGCTTCTCATTCTAATGCCCGCAGTGTCTATGACCATAGCCGCAGCCTCACCGACGATCAGTTTCGCGCTGTATGTCAAAAGGGCGGTGTTGTCGGCTTGAACTTCTACACAGAGTTTGTAGGTCGTCCTGCGAGCTTGGATGCATTCCGCAGACATCTGGAACGATTCTTGGAATTGGGCGGAGAAGACTGCATTGCTCTCGGCGCCGATTTCGACGGCTGCGACAGTACCGTAGAGGGCATCAATGGCATACAGGATATCCCTATGCTGTGGCAGTACTTGTCTGAGCGGGGCTATGAACAAAAGCTGCTGGAGAAAATCTTCTGGAGCAACTGGCTGAAGCTGTTTTAATAAGACTGTAAAATAATAAACGCCAACTCACGATTGTGGGTTGGCGTTTTGCTTGGGTGGTCATAACAGGAGTCGAATCTACGGCAACAGCCGAATTGCTTACGTAATGTGCTGTCGCCGAGCGGCGTAATTGAAAAAATCGGCTTGCGCCGATTTATAAGAGGCCGTGGGTTCTTGGTCAGCACCAAATAAAAAAGGAAGGCAGTCAGAAGACAACCTTCCTTTTTTGGTCGGAGTAGCGGGAGTCGAACCCACGGCCTCTTGGACCCGAACCAAGCGCGCTACCATCTGCGCTATACCCCGAATTATGAACTACATTATTATATGGATTTGCATGGGATTTGTCAAGTAAACTTGATTTCATCGACAAAGACTGACAAATATAATCCAAACCCGTCTTAATTAACAAAATGTCCATTTTTTTCCTCTTGAAATTACAGCCTATACCATTATAACCGGGGTATACCAAAAAAGGGGAATGCTATGAAAAATTTTGCTCTACATATAATATTGATTGCACTTATGATGTCTCTGGTCGCTCCCTTGTCTGCTGCAGCGGTGTATGACGACCCTGCCAATGAACAGCAGATTTATGATTACTTGAGAGAAGATATGGGACTTAACCATGCGGTCGCATCGGCAATTCTTGCCAATATCGAACGTGAGTCTCGATTTGACCCCGAGGCCATCTTCCACGATGTAAACGGCAGTATCAGCTATGGGATTTGCCAATGGAATGGGAAACGTTTTGAAGCTCTGAAGGCCTTCTGCGAGGATCGAAATCTGGATTATACCACATTGGAAGGGCAGCTGCCTTTTCTGCAGTACGAGCTGGAAAACGATGAGTTGGATGCCTATGAGAAAATCAGACACGAACCCGATACCATTGACGGTACATACAATGCGGCTTATAACTGGGCAAAGTATTTTGAACGCTGTCTGCAGTACTGGGACGGTGTGGACCAGTTTGAAATGCGCGGGATTTTGGCAGAGCAGTATTATTGGGAAAGAAGTGAAACCGAACCTGCGGTTACTATTCGCTTTGATGGGGACGGGGGGACTTGTCTGCGCAGAGTGAAGCAGCTTCCTGAGGATAGCGCTGTTGGGCTTCTTCCCGTTCCTGCCAAGCAGGGATATCTCTTTATGGGCTGGTATTTGGGTGAGGAAGCTGTCACGGAAGAAACCGTATTCACGGAAGATGTCACAGTTATCGCACGATGGGTCAAAGATCCCAATGCACCTCGTGAGCCCCATGAACGCTTCAAAGATGTTTATGTGGATGACTATTACTATGATGCGGTATGCTGGGCTGTGAATGCCGGAGTAACATCGGGAACAGGGGAGGATACGTTTTCTCCCACAGTGGAATGTACCCGCGGTCAAATCGTGACCTTCCTTTGGCGAGCTGCAGGCAGTCCTTCTGCTGAAAATGCAAATAATCCATTTATAGATGTTTCTCCTGCCGATTATTACTATTCCGCCGTTCTTTGGGCTGTGGAGCAGGGAATCACAGCGGGGACAACGGCTGTGAGCTTCTCTCCCGAACAGCGGTGTACCCGTGGTCAGGTTGCCATGTTCCTTTGGAATGCCGCAGGGCGTCC
>JAZREI010000145.1:0-10761 GCA_045660685.1 Oscillospiraceae bacterium | reverse complement strand
CTACGACGGTCTGGAGGACTTTGTAGCCGAATGCGGCAATTACATGGAACTTGCTGCACAGGGGAATCCCGTCAGCAAGGATAAGACCGGTTATTACGGTGTTGCGGTGGTCGGCGCTTTGCTGATTTCCGCGATCGTTTGCTTTGTTCTGCTAAGTCAAATGAAGAGCGTAGCCAAAGCAGATGATGCAGTGGACTATGTAGCTGCAGGTGGTTTGATGCTGACCGAACGCAGCGCCCAATTCCTTTATAAGACGACTACCACCAGAGACCTTAGTAATGACGATGATGATTCCGGTTCGTCCACTTCCTCCTTCAGTGGAGGTGGCGGCTCCGGCAGAAGCGGCAGCTTTTAAGGAGGTTTCGTTTGTGAAACGATTTTTACTGATTGCTTGTTTGTGTTTGATGCTGATTTTAACTGCTTGCAGCCAGAATCAGTCGGTGGAGGACGCGGCTGAGCCCACACCGCAGCCTGTAGCAACGGACAGTCTGTCCGTGCTGCGCAGTGAGATGCTGCCCCCTGTGATGGCGTATGCCAATCTGGGGTATCCCGAGACAGACATTTACGGCGAAGTGATGAGCTATCTGTGGAAAGAATACCCCAACTGGATGGAGGAAACGGACTTCATCGGTCAGATTCCCGCGGAACGGTTTTTGAACTGCTGTGAAATGACGGAATGGGCGTTTCTGGTGTGTGTTGTGCCCCAAGATCCCAATGCATCCGTCACGGTCAAAACCATAGAGTATTCTGAAGAGCAGCCTGACGCCGTGGAGCACACCATGTACACAAGTGAAACAGGCGAGCCTGTTCTGATTCTGACAGACACCTCTGACCTGCGTATGACGGAAGTGACCGTAAAGGACAGCAACGGCAGAGAAATCAGCTGGTTCCCCTATTGGGACTACTACAGTGTTATCCCCGAGGACAGCTACACAGGTCATCATGTAATGGATTTTACCCCCAACAGTGAGAAATCTGCTTATCAGTCTGCGCTGGACACAGGGTATTATGTACCTGCGCTGGATGAGCTTGTGGGCGGCGGATGGCAGTCGATATACGGCTATGCCCTGGATTTGAACGACAATTCCGTTCCCGAAGACAACGGTGGCTGGGCGGTTATCTATGACGTAGACGAAGACGGTGCATATACCGAAAGCTATAACGGCAGCTGGACATATGATGACGGCAAGCTGCATTTGTCCATGGTGCCTGTGGGGAATGGATATCAGATTGACAACGCCTTCCCTGTGCTGATGGATCCCTGGGGCGATGGTTGGCTTTGGATCGGCAGAGATGAACACGGCATTGCACTTCCTTATTTCCCTGAAGATTTGCTGAGTGATGTATTGGATCGACCGAAGGGATAAAAGAAGCAGAGCAGATAAAAGCCTTAGCATAGAAAAAACCACTACGATTCGCAATGAAAAGTAGTGGTTTTCTTATGTTTGTGGTGGGACATGTGCCGCTATATACAATTCATAAAAATGTACAAATATATAGCGTATATATAGAACAATGTGGTAGAATAGGGGAAATGAAGGAGGTGCGAAAATGGGAGCGACTTATAACGAAGCCCAGAAAAAGGCCACAATGAAGTACCTGAAGGAAAAGACCGACGATATACGCATCAGAGTCCCCAAAGGCATGAAGGACCGATGGAGGGAATACGCAGAAGCTCAAGGCAAGTCACTGAACCAGCTCATCATTGATGTGATTGAGGAAAAGATTGGTGAGTGAGGCTCTGAAAACGTATAAAACAACACACCCGCATCAACTACTGTCGATGCGGGTGTGTTGTTTTGACACTACAGTATCAGAATTGTGACTGCGAAGGTGTTACGAAGTATTATAAAGAGTTCGTATCTTCGCATAATGGTGGAGGTGACGGGAATTGAACAGCAATTTGCGACCCTATGAAAACACCAGAGGATTGCTGATGTTTGTGAAAATGCTATAATTGGCTGATTAGAATTTTGTGAAAAATTCATGTGCAAAAAACACCAGAAAATCGCTGGTGAAATCGTTTGCGACATAAAAATTTCGGGAAGTTCTACCAAAGTTCTACCAAACAGCCTCTGGCCAGTGTCGAAGAACACCACCTTATAGGCATAGTAGGAAATCGGATTACAGCTGCAGTTTTAAGTATCCCCCTTGGTAGTGTCACGCTCCATGGTTTCTGTAATGGCTCTGTTGATGAATGCGTTCACAGACTCGCCTTGTGCTTCTGCGTGGGCTTTGATCTGTTCTTTCTGTCCTTTTGGAACGGTCAGATTGATTCTATCCAGTTTTTCTGCAATCCATGAATTGCGGTATTCGGATTTGTTCATGGTTGTTCCTCCTGTGTATAGTTATTTCATTGTACCATGATTATACAACTAATTACGAATATTGCGCAATATACAAAATGCATAGATATTGCGTAATATATTTATGTGGTATGTCAATTGATATATTGCGCAATATACGATACAATAGTGTCAGTTCAAGGGGAACATCCCCAAAATTATGAAGGAGGATACGTTATGAGTATCAATGAACTGACCACCAAAATTGAACAGCTGCGAGAATGGGAACTGCTGATGGAAGAAGCTAAGGCGGAAGCAGAAGCAATCCGAGATGAGATCAAAGCAGAGATGCTTGCACAGGGGACGGAAGAGCTAACGGCAGGTGCGTACATTATCCGTTGGACGTCAGTGCTTTCAAGCCGATTCGACACCACTGCTTTTAAGAAGGTGATGCCCGATGTTTACAAGGCTTACACCAAGCAGGTTGCAAGCCGCCGTTTTACTATCAGCGTATGAAAAAAGCCCCTTGTGTGAGCGCCGTCGGAAGCTTATCACACAAAGAGCCTAACCACACCAAACGAAGTGGGCATGGTCATCATATCATGTCCACTCTTTTATTTCAAGGAGGAAAAGTTTATGAGTATGTTGCATGACCTTTGGATGGATAGCACCGATTTTACTCGGTGCCCTGTCCACGACGATGATGAGTTTCGTAAGCTTCAGAAGGTACAGTGTAGACGAATTGACGGATTCATGGAAACGCTTAGCAAGGAGCAGCGTAAGGCGGTTTTGGAGATTGAGCGTGAGGAGAACGCATTACGAGCTATGATCGAGGAAGGAGTTTTCATTCAGAGCTTCAAATGGGGTGCAAGGCTGATGATGGAGATTTTGCGGTGAAGTTCGTATAATGCATCAAATACGAACACCCAAATTGAGCAATTATCGGACTTATATAAGGCGGCTCAGTTTATACGAACTTCGCCGCCCCTAAATACGAACTTTTTGCTTGGAGGAACTATGAATAAGAAGACTAAAGCTCTGACCACAGAGCAATATACTGAGATTATACAGACTATGAAAACAGGGTTCTGTGGCTGTCGCCCCAATGAAAGAGTTGCTACGGCGCTTGTGCTGGAGGGCAATCTTGGCTTACGTATCAGCGATATTGTGAAGCTGCGCCCCTGTGACATTGTGATGGACGGTGGACGTTACCGCTTGGAGATTACAGAGCAGAAAACAGGGAAGAAGCGGCAGTTCACTGTTCCCTTGGTGATAGCGCAGTACATTGAAAACTACTGCCTGCGGAACGGCATACAGCGGAATGAACGTATGTTCCCAATCACGGAACGTGCGGTGCAGAAACAGCTGAAGCTCGTCTGTGACTATCTGGACTATGACGGTATCAGCACTCACAGCTTCCGCAAGTGGTATGCCACCGAAATTTACAAGAACAATGGCTACGACATTACATTGGTTCAACGGCTGTTACAGCACAGTTCAGCGGCTGTGACACAACGCTATATTGGTATAGAACCACAGAAAATCGAACAGGCTATTGCAAATCATGCACAGCTGCTCTGAAATCCATTCTAAGCGAAAATATCACAGTACTACAATAAGAAATCAGCGCTGAAATCGCAGATAGGGTAGAGGTAAGGGTAAAGCCTATCCTCCGAAAAACTGCTGTATCAGCGCTGATTTTTGTTTGTATTTTTGATGAAAGGATTATGCCTAAAATAAGTCGGAGAAAGTTGTGCGGGATGACAAAAAACAGGGGCTTTGGTAGGTTGTGATGTTTTTGGTGCTGCTGAGGTGGTATGATTAAAACATAAAATATTAAGCTCCACGGATTGAGGTGATAGTATGATGTATTATGCCCATAAAGCTGAAGATGGTCGTTTGCAGACTGTGGAAGAACACTTGCGAGGAACAGCTGAGTATGCAGCCAAGTTTGCTGCGGCGTTTGGTGCTGCAGAACATGGTTACCTTGCGGGAATGGCACATGATATCGGAAAGCAGTCGGAGGCGTTTCAACGTCGCCTAAATGGCGGTGCGAAGGTGGATCATGCTACTGCGGGTGCGATTGAGTGCGTGAAAGTCAATGAGGTTCATACGGCTTTGGCAGTGTTGGGACATCATGGTGGCCTTGCAGATACTGGCAATATGAGGACGGATTTGCCAGGAACTTCATCTGCGTATGGGCGAATCAAGAAAGGCATACAGAATGGCATACCTCCGTATGAGTGGAATGAAAAACTGAGTGTTCCGTCCGTACGATTTGTTGATGCAGATAAGCTGACTCAGTCGTTCTGGACGAGAATGCTGTATTCGTGCCTTGTGGATGCGGACTACTTGGACACAGAGCGGTTTATGACTGGCGGACGAAATATGGAGCATTATGCTTCATTACCTGAGCTGCTGGATAAGCTGACTGACTATGTTGCTCCGTGGTGGAATCCCCAGAACGAACTGAATCGTTATCGTTGCGATATATTGAAAACGTGCTTTGAAAATGGGCGGCAATCCAAAGGTCTGTATTCGTTGACTGTACCAACTGGAGGCGGTAAGACGATATCTTCTCTTGCGTTTGCGCTGAGTCATGCTGTTCATAATAACATGGACAGAGTGATTTACGTGATTCCATACACGTCGATTATTGATCAGAATGCAGCTGTGTTCCGTGAAATTCTCGGTGACGACAATGTGATTGAACACCATTCTAATGTTGTATGCGATGAGGACAACGAGACTGATTTGCAGCATTGCCGAAAGAGATGGGCGACAGAAAACTGGGATGCGCCTGTGGTTGTTACGACTGCAGTGCAGTTCTTTGAATCACTGTATTCAAATCGCCCTTCTAACTGTCGAAAGCTTCATAACATTGCAAATAGCGTTATTATTTTCGACGAAGCCCAGATGATTCCGATGCCCCATCTCAGACCTTGTGTTGCTGCAATTGCAAAGCTTGTCAGTGATTTTGGCGCTTCTGCGGTGCTGTGTACAGCGACACAACCAATTCTGAATGACTTATTGGCTGAGTATGCTCCTAAGTATCCTGTGCTGGAACTGTGTCCGAGAACATCCGAACTTTATGAGAAATTCCGCAGAGTTACATACAAAGATGCAGGGGAAATCAACAACGAGAAATTGACTGCCTTGCTGCGTTCTAATGAACAGGTGCTGTGCATTGTGAACAGCAGAAAACAGGCGCAGTATATTTTTGAATCCCTTCCCGATGATGGTAGCTTCCATCTGTCAACGCTTATGATCCCTGTACATCGACAATCTGTACTTGCTGAGATTCGCAAACGACTTTCTGAGGGTAGACCGTGCAGGGTGATTTCAACGTCTCTTGTTGAAGCAGGCGTTGACGTAGACTTTCCCGTGGTGTACCGAGAAAAAGCTGGGTTGGACTCCATCATGCAGGCAGCAGGCAGATGTAATCGTGAAGGACGAAGATGTGCAGAGGATAGCGTGGTTGTTGTTTATGAAGGAGAAACAGCGCCTCCTGTTCTATTTCGTACAAACATCGGAGCAACCTGTGAAACGATGGCAGTTCATGATGATATTGGTTCACCTGAGGCGGTAAAGCATTATTTTACCGCGTTGAGAAGCTTTGTGGGAGAACAGATAGATCGGAATAACATTGTGTCTGCTCTACAAAAGGGGATTGCAGGATGCGAGCTTCCGTTTGAAACTGTAGCAAAACGCTTTAAGCTGATTGATTCAAACACAAAGACCATATATGTACCTATGGGAGACGGTGTGGCTGTGCTTGAGCGAATCAGAAGTGGGGTTGCCAGTCGCTATGATTATCGTAAGGCTGGACGCTACAGTGTTGCGGTTTACCCAGACCATTATGAAAGACTGCGAGTGGCAGGTGTGTTGCATGAGCTGGATGAATCAGCAGCGATTTTGTTGGATCCTTCCATTTATGATGAAAATATGGGGTTGTCCCTTGAGGTAGCGAGTGGACAAGCCTTGTTGATATGAATAAGCAGAAAGGAGTGAAGAATGTGGCAGTAAAAATTGAAGTATGGGGAGATTATGCATGCTTCAGTCGCCCTGAAATGAAGGTTGAACGTGTGAGCTACGATGTGATGACCCCTTCGGCGGCGAGAGGATTGTTGGATGCAATTTATTGGCATCCTGGGATGCGTTGGGTGATTGACAGGATTCATGTATGTAGTCCAATCCGATTTACGAATATCCGACGCAATGAAGTGAAGGAAGTTGCTAGTGCAAGCACCATGAAATCTCTGATGGAAAATGGTCGTGGTAAGGCGTATCTTTCTACGTCGGAGCATATTCAGCAGAGGGCTGCAATGGTACTGAAGGATGTTCACTATGTGATTGAAGCCCATTTTGAAATGACAGATAAAGCAACGCCTTCGGATAATCCAGGGAAGTTTCAAGACATTATTAAGCGTCGATTGCGCAGAGGTCAATGCTATCACCAACCTTGTTTCGGCGTTCGTGAGTTTCCTGCGCATTTCCAAATTTGCGAAGAAATTCTAGAATGCCCTTCTGAACTGAAGGGCGAAAAGGACTTGGGGTGGATGCTGTTGGATATGGATTACAGTGATCCCAAGGATATCAAGCCTATGTTCTTCCGTGCATACCTTCAAGATGGTGTGTTGGAAGTACCGAGTCTGGATTCTGCGGAGGTGGTAAGATGATTTTGCAAGCATTGAACCAGCTTTATTACGACTTGGTGGAACGTGGAGAAATTGCACTTCCTGGTTGGGCGCCGACGAAAATTAGCTATGCACTGAGCATCAATGAACAAGGTGAACTGGTTGACATCATTCCTATGCTGGTTGAAACTCAGATGGGGAAGAAGATAGTGCTTCGTCCTCAGGAAAAGAGCCTGCCTGCACCTGTGAAAAAGACTTCTGCGAAGAAATCTAATTTCTTATGGGAAAATGCAGCCTATCTGCTGGGGTTCGGGAAGAACGATGCCGATAAGTGTTTTGAGGAAAGTGCAAGGCTTCATCATGAGCTGCTTGACGGCGTTGACAGTTCCGTTGCCGTGGCAATTCTGCGCTATTTTGATAGCTGGGATGTGGCAGGAGCAGAAGCAAATCCTATTGTATCTCCGTATGCAAATGAATTGATGAAGGGTGCGAATTTGCTGTTTCGTGTGAATGGCGAGTTTGCTCAGGACGACCCTCAGCTGCGGATGGCATGGCAGACTTATTACGATAATGCTACTGGCACAACGGCACGATGCATGGTGACAGGGCGAGAGGATGTAATTGCGCTGACGCACCCTTCCATCAAGGGAGTGGCTGGCGCACAATCCAGCGGTGCTGCGTTGGTATCGTTTAATGCAAAGGCTTTTTGTTCCTATGGCAAAGAGCAGAATATGAATGCTCCTGTTGGGAAGTCTGCTGCGTTTGCATATACCTCGGCGCTAAACCATCTGCTTGCTGACAGAGAAAATGTTCAGCGCATAGGTGATACGACCATTGTCTGTTGGGCTGAGGGTGCAGAACCCCAGTACACAACTTTTTCTTGTGCTGCTTTATTTGGCTCTGCACCACCTGATGGTCTGACGCAGGATGATGTTCGAAGCTGTCTGAAGAATTTGGCGCAGGGTTTACCTGTTGCGGAGCTTCAGCTTGATCCCCAGAGAGCGTTTTATGTGCTGGGGGTTGCGCCAAATGCAGCTCGACTGTCTGTTCGCTTTTTCTACCGTGACAGCTTTGGTAGCATTATGAAGAATGTGAACAGCCATCATGAAAGACTTGAAATTGCAGCCAGCCGACACCCGATGATGTCTATGTGGAGATTGTTGGATGCGACAGTTAACCAGAAAGCATCGGACAAGTCTGCAAGCCCTGTGCTGGCTGGTGCTGTTGCACGTGCTGTGTTTTCTGGGACTTTGTATCCTGCGGCATTGCTTTCGGCGACCAATATGCGCATTCGTGCTGAGCAGGAAATTACACCTGAACGTGCAGCAATCATCAAGGCTTATTATCTGAGAAATGCTCATGAACTGTGTCCGAAGGAGGTATTGACAGTGAGCTTGAATGAAAATAGCAACAATGTTCCGTATGTACTCGGACGTATGTTCTACCTGTATGAGTATGCACAGGAAACTGCTAATCCTGGCATCAATGCAACAATCAAGGATAAATACTTCAATTCTGCATCCGCTACACCTGCGGTAATTTTCCCTGTGCTGGACAACCTGTATTCCAAGCATCTGAGAAAGATGGATGCAGGGAAGAAGGTCTTTTTTGAAAGACAGGTCAGCGACCTGAAAAATCGCTTGGGTGAATCTTATCCCACCAGAATGACACTGCCCGAACAAGGGGCATTCAATCTGGGTTACTACCATCAGAAAGAGTATCGTTTCACTAAGAAGGAGGATAAATAATTATGGCAGCTATCAAGAATCGTTATGAATTTGTAATTCTGTTCGACGTTGAAAACGGCAATCCCAATGGCGACCCCGATGCAGGCAATATGCCTCGATTCGATCCCGAAAGCGGATACGGTCTGGTAACTGATGTTTGCTTGAAGCGTAAGATTCGCAACTACGTAGAAACTGTGAAGGAAGATGAAAAGGGTTACCGCATTTATATCAAGGATGGCGTTCCTCTGAATCGCAGTGACAAGGAAGCTTGCGACTTTGTTGGCGTAGACCCCGATAAGTTGAAGGAAGCAAAGAAGAACAAGGAACATCTGGATGAAGAAATCCGTGACTTCATGTGCAGCAACTTCTACGATATTCGTACCTTTGGTGCGGTTATGACTACCTTTATGAAGGGTGCGTTGAACTGTGGTCAGGTTCGTGGCCCTGTTCAGATTGGCTTTGCACGCAGCATTGATCCCATTCTGCCTCAGGAAGTGACTATTACCCGTGTAGCAATCACCAAGGAAGCAGATGCAGAAAATAAGGCTACCGAAATGGGCAGAAAGTATATTGTGCCTTATGGCTTGTATCGTGCTGAGGGCTATGTTTCCGCAAACCTTGCACGCAAGACCACTGGCTTCTCCGAAGAAGATTTGGAACTGCTGTGGCAGGCAATCTTGAATATGTTTGAATTTGACCATGCAGCTGGACGTGGTAAGATGGCAGTGCGTGAACTGATTATCTTTAAGCATGATAGTGAGTTGGGCAATGCACCTGCACACAAGCTGTTTGATTTGGTGAAGGTAGAACGTAAGGCGGATGTAGTGACTCCCAGAGCGTACAGCGACTACATTGTTTCTGTTAATGAAGCATCTCTGCCTGCTGGTGTATCCTGCCAAAGAATGGGATGATTTGAGGGCACCTCCGATCTGCGGGGGTGTGGGTTGAAATATCGCTACCGACACCAAGGGTTTCCCTCCCAAGGTCGTCACCCCCTGCGCGGGGGTGTGGGTTGAAATGCAAGCGACAAGGCACGCGAAAAGGGCGCAGAAGCGTCACCCCCAACGCGGGGGTGTGGGTTGAAATCAGATGTGGGAGAGAATGACCCCCGCCGAACAGGTCACCCCCCTACACGGGGGTGTGGGTTGAAATTCGTAATTTTGGCGGGTAAAGTGTGCTTCAAGGTCGTCGCCCTCTTGTGGGGGTGTGGATTGAAATAATTTCCCTGAAGGTTTTGAAGGTGCAACGGAAGCGGGTCACCCCCAACGCGGGGGTGTGGGTTGAAATCGTAGTGTAGAAGAATACTATGCCTGCCAGAAGCGTCACCCCCTACGCGGGGGTGTTGGTTGAAATAAGAGCCTGAACGAAGGTACCCCCGCAGACGGCGTCACCCTCTACGCGGGGGTGTGGGTTGAAATTTTTTACGTACCTGAGTGAGCAGCGTAAGCAGAGGTCACCCCCTACGTGGGGGCGTGGTTTGAAATATGAATCAGGTCATCACCAAAGGGTTCCAGATTTCGTCACCCTAGTAAGAGGGTGTGGGTTGAAATCAGTGTATTGCGACCCAATATTTAATGTCAGCCCAATGTGTTTTCTGCGTGGGGCTGTGGATTGAAATTTGTCAACGAACTGCCATCGTTGTGCGGTTTAGAGTCGCCCTTCTACTGAGGGGCGTGGGTTGAAATTTAGTGATAGCGTTGTTTTCGTCCAGATCGATAAAGTCACCTCCTGTGCGGGGTGCGGATTGAAATGACGATCCTCATGCTCATGAGAACTGGGAAAATGTCGCCTCGTTCGAGGTGCGGGTTGAAATGTTGGTGGCTAGTGCAACAACGGCAACCGCTCCGTCACCCCCCTTATATGAGGGTGTGGATTGAAATAATGCGTTCGCCATGGACATGACTCTGATTTGTGCGTCACCCCCTACGCGGAAGTGTGGATTGAAATTTTGAAGAGTTCCGTGAGACGCCAGACCCTCTTCGTCACCCTCTACGTGTGGGCGGGGGAAAAGGCTATGCAGCGGTTTGAACGTGAAAAAACTGGTCATCCCCGTGCGGGGTGTGGGTTGAAATAACAGCGTGGAGGGCGACCGCCTTTACACCGATGAAGTCA
>JAZREI010000144.1:0-8127 GCA_045660685.1 Oscillospiraceae bacterium | reverse complement strand
ACCTCGGAGTGATTGGGATGTTGCGGCACGAAAAGAACATCGCGCCTTAGAGCGAACCAACCCTAAAGCAGCAGGTGCTTTTGCGGTAGAAGTCAATGAGGGGTTGAATCAAGCAATACGAAATCAGAAAGAAAAGGCTCTACAGGAATGGGTTTCTGAAAGTGGTGCCCACGGAGTTGCAGCTTGGATCGGTGGTCGTGGGCTAAATCAGATTTCTCCGTTGGATTCTTATAATGAGAGCTTGGAACGAGCGGCGATAGGCGTAAACCGAGAAAAATCCCAATTGACTGCTACCGACATTAAGGAAATCATCGATGATACCAATGCGGGAAACATTGAAGAACGATTTGGCAAGTTGGGGAGTTTGGCGTATAGAGGTGTAACTTGGCTAGCGGATTCTAAGGTGTCGGAAAAAATGTTTAGTCAGAAGTTGCTTGATGTTGGAGAAAAAAGTGTCACGGTAGATGATGTTCTCTCGACTATAGATAAGGGAGTAAAAGCTAAAAAAATAGTCACAGGAACTAAGGAGTGGTTTGAAGCGAATAAAGGGACTCTTGATAGCTTAACAGAGGTATACAAAGAAAAGGGAATGTCGGAAAGAAAGGCTCGGTATAAGGCGACAAGAAAGCTGCTTGAAGATTCCTACAAAAAGGATAATGGCAAAAAATGATGAGTGGTAGATGTGCTTAGTCGAAAGTAAATGCCTCTTTGAGAAATTCCTTAAACGGCTGCTTTTCGTGCATGGATTCACCATAACCCATCTTTTCGAGAATTTGCGGATAGTCCGGATTCCGTTCCAGACGGAGCTCGGAGTCTCGGATGGCTTTGGGAAGGGTGAAATGCAGATAAAGATATCCTATGGGGAAATGTAGAATGAGATGTAGTAAGGATGCTGCGGCATGAAGATAAGGGGCTTCACGGAGTAAAGCAGAAATAGAAAGCTCGACGTATATAAAAAGCGTTGTGAGGAGCCGAAGCTGTTTTTTGGAAGACTGAGGGACAACACACCATTCAGTGGCTCCATTGCGTAAATAGTACCCCCTGCAATGCTGACAGTATCGGATGGGAGAATGTATGAGCGGGTGGTGCTTAGGCGTATTGTGCGCTTTTTTTCCGCAGAGGGGGCAGGTGGAGTCAACGGTTAAGTAGTCCTTAGGATGTTGTTTGGGGGTGTTCTTCAAAAACTCCCGAACCATGGGATTCATGGTGAAGCAACTATTACAGAAAATCTCGTCTGCAGAAAGTTCGGCTCCACAGGTGGGGCATTGGGAGGTTGGGGTGTTTTTCATTCTGCTTAGCCTCCTTTTGGTGCATTTCCTTTGCTTTCAGTATAGATGGAACAGCACTATTTTGCAAGCCGATTTCACGGCACAGTGACAGCGAGCTAAGAAGTCCGGCTCGCAAAGAAATCGCTGCTGTATCTTTCTATCCACAAAGAAATTCGCTTGCGAATTTGTAATAGGAAAAGATGCAACAGCGAAAGAGGCGGAATGACGGAACGGATGAGGTTTCGCCATGGAAGGATTAAGAGAAGAGAAGGCTGTATGCAGCGCGTGGAAGCCGGGGCAGAAATACCCATGGCGAAAGCGAAGGATGTGCAGTCTATTCCGACGAAAGAGGTGATTTTATGACAATCAATCAGGCAATCAAGCTGGCGGATACCCTGCAGCCCAATCCCTATCCCAGGGATATGAAGGTGCGGTGGCTTGCCATGCTGGATGGCCGTATTTTCAATGAGATTTGGGCGGTACATGAGGACTGTCCCTTCGAAAGCTTTGGGGACTATGACAACATCGACGGCACCATGCCCCTGCTGGTGCCTGACCCCTATGATGAGGATGTGTACAGGCACTTCCTGTGCTCCCGTATAGACTTGGAGAACGGAGAAACGGCACGATACAACCGCTCCGTGACCTTGTTCAACAGCGCGCTGGAGGCGTATAAGAAGCACTACCGACGCAATCACCGCCCCTTGAGCGGGGGCGCGTTCCGACTGTGAGGTGGCTATGATGTTTCCTACAGTTGCAGCTCCCTTCACACAGCGGCAGGTAACCGATGTGTTTCGTGGCTATGAGCACAATCCCCGTATTGGGGATGGGGCATTTTACCATATGGAGAATCTCACAGGGGACCGCTACCCCTTGCTCTCCAACCGCAGAAAACGCGGGCATATTGCCGACCTGACCGCACCCCAGGGGCTCATCGGCAAGGCAAAGCCCGCTTACATAGATGCAGGCTGCCTGTTTTACGGTGGCTTGGACCTCACAAGCTATTTCCACAGCAAGGGGCTGATTATATCCGAAGGGGAAAAGCAGCTTGTGAGCATGGGGGCGTATCTCATCATCTACCCCGACAAGCTGTATATCAATACAGAGGATTTCTCCGACTGCGGCAGTCTGGAGGCCCGCTTTTCCACGGCGGAGGGTGAGGAGGTCACCTATACCATCTGCACCGCAGAGGGTGAGGACTACGGTGTGCCTGTGGTCTCCGATACCGAGCCTCCCGAGCCTGTTGGTGGTGACCTGTGGATTGATACCTCTGCAGTGCCACACAGCCTCATGCGTTACTCCGCACAGTCTGCCATGTGGGCGGCAATCCCTACGGTGTATGTGAAAATCGCCGCCAAGGGCATCGGCGCAGGCTTCCGTGCCTACGATGGTGTGACTGTTGAGGGTGCTGCAGCCGATGCAGAGGACATCAACAGTCAGCTGGCGGAGCTTTGCGGCAGCAAGGTCATTTACGCCCGTGATGAGGACTACATCGTGGTCACAGGGCTGCTGGATGTGACCTATACCCAGCGAGGGGGCAAGGTTTCCGTCAGCCGCACCATGCCTCAAGTGGATTATCTCACCGAGGCGGGGAATCGTCTTTGGGGCTGTAAGTACGGTCTGGTAAACGGGAAGACCGTCAATGAAATTTACTGCTGTGCCTTGGGGGATTTCCGCAACTGGAACCGTTTTATGGGCATTTCTACGGACAGCTATGTGGCATCCGTAGGCACTGACGGGCCTTGGACAGGTGCGGCGACCTATCTGGGGGTTCCCATTTTCTTCAAGGAACACTGCATGCACAAGGTGTATGTCAGTCCCACCGGGGCGCACAGCATTGTGGAAACCGCTTGCCGTGGTGTGGAAGCAGGCAGCCACAAGTCCCTTGCGGTGGTGGGGGAACGCTTGCTGTACCGCTCTCCTGCAGGCATCATGGCCTACGACGGCAGCCTGCCTCAATGCATCAGCGGTGCTTTGGGGGATACGGTGTACCGAGATGCGGTGGCAGGTGCTTTGGGTGACAAATACTACGTGTCCATGACCGATTGTGAGGGTAAGGGGCATCTGTTCGTCTTCGACAGCGGACGAGGTTTCTGGCACCGTGAGGATGATACCCGTGTGCTGCACTTTGCCCGATGCGGCAGTGAGCTGTACTTTGTGGACAGCGGCGACAGGCTCACGTGTGTCTGCGGCAGTGAAGGGGAATTGGAAGACTCGATTCACTGGCAGGCGGACACGGGCATCATGGGCTATGCCACCGTGGAGCAGAAATACGTCAGCCGTTTCCTGCTGCGGATGCGGCTGGAGGAAGGTGCGACTTTGGACGCCTATATCCGCTATGACAGCCGCGGTGATTGGCACCATGCAGGTCATGCGGAAGGCAGCGGATTGGGTACATTTTTGCTGCCTGTGCGCCCTTGCCGCTGCGACCATTTTGAAGTGCGATTGCAGGGGACGGGAGATGTGTGTCTGTACTCCTTTGCGCGGATTTTCGAGAAGGGAAGTGACGAGGTATGAGTGCTGTGATTGAAATGCCCCCTGTGCTGACGGGCAAAGAGGGACAGGTTCTGTACAGCTATTTGTACCGCATGGCGGAGCAGATAAATGTGGCGCTGGAGGCAGTGGAAGGCAGCGGCGGAAGTGCCTCTCCCATGGGGCTTGGGACGGAGCTGAGTCCCGCTGCCCAAAACACCCAAGATGAGCTGAAAGCCTTGATTGTGAATACCGCCGAGACTGTCCGCAGGGAAATGGACCGTCTGGAAACGGTGCTGCGCAGTAATTATGAGGCGGTCAGCAACCAATGGGGCGTGTATAAAGAGCAAATGCACAACACCATCACCGCGACGGCGGAGGGCATTGTGCAGCAGTATGGCTTTGTATCGGACATTGAAAGTCTGGAGGCACAGGCTTCGGGCTTTGAACAGTACCGCATCTCCACCGAGGGCTTTATCCGTCAGGGCTTTGTGGAGCGAAACGAGGCGGGTGTGCCCATCATCGGTATTGCCATCGGGCAGGGGCTTACGGGTGTGGAGACTGTGGTGGACGGGCAGACCGTTCTGGAGCTGGACGAGAGCCAAAGCTGCGCCTTTTATACGGCAGAGCGGGTGAGCTTCCGCATCGGTGGCAGAGAGGTGGCGTACCTGTCCAACCGCAGGCTGTATGTGGCGGATGTGGAGGTCACGGGCGGTCTGCGATTGGGCAAATGGCTGTTGGACGGCAGAGACGGTCTGATGGTGAAATATATCGGGTAAGGGACACCCGCAAGGGGCTTCCCTACGAAAAATACGAAGGAGGAAAATGTATATGAAAAATGAAAATCGTGTTGAAGTGTTGATTCCCAAGGGCTATGCGGTGGAGGATCCCAACGTATTTGTGAGTATCAACGGCACAGCCTATGTGCTGCCTCGCGGCAAGCGTGTGATGGTGCCTGTAGAGGTGGCGGAGGAGCTGCATCGTGCGGAACGCGCTCAGCAGGCGTGGGATGCCCGCAGCGCAAGCTTGCAGAATAGCGAGGAGTAAGCCGATTACCGCAAAAACGATACCGTGCAACAATCGTACGGTTAGCATTGTGTCGGTACGAGCTAAAAACTCTCCCAATACGGGAGGGGAATGTAGGGGGTACTGCCAGATGCCCGAGAAGGAACAAAGGAGGAGAGAGAATGGCACGCAAGTGGGTGCATGAGCGAGAGAAGGCGAAAAAACAGAAAATTTGGGATCAGCTGCACGAAAAAGACCAAGAAACAGAGGATATGATTTGGCGAGCGGAATGGGGAGAACCCAAAGCGGAAAAGTACCCCTATCGACCCAATATCGGACAGAAGGTTTCGGAACATACCGACATGATCACGATACTTACTCACCGACCCGACTATGCTAAGCAAGCAGCTGCGGGCTGGGCACAGCACCAAAGCGATCAGGCGCATAGACAGGCTGTGCTCCGTGACCCCGCTTATCAAAAGTGGCAGCAAGCAACAGGCTCTGCAATAGAGGATGATGAGGATTGGCATCCCAAAGAGGATTGGAATAGTTCTCAAAACAATCATTTTGGGTATCTATACAGCAAAGATCCTTGGGAGGCTCGAAGCTATGCCACTCTTGTCAATCGAGAGAATCGTTGGGGGAAAGAGATTGGCTCTCAGCAGGTTCGAACCGGTATGCCGAAAAAACGGAACGTCCTCGACAGGGCGGCGGACTTTCTGACCGATGCATGGAACCGAAATGCCGAAGCAGAATCGGCGAATTCGGGGCTGGCTATGGAGCAAGGCTTGAAAATAGGGGAGAAGGCACGCAAAGTGTTTGACAGTGCGGGACAAGCTATGGCTGCGCAGTCGGAAATGAATCGACAAGCGGCGGACGGCGCTGCGAAGAATATTGTGGAAGTAGTTGTGGGAAGTGTGAAAAGTGTCGGAGACCTCGCTGGTGCACAGGCAAATATGAATTTGCATACTTTTGATCGTTCCGCCGATGACTCGTATAAAAAACCGAATTCGAATTGGAGCAGTGATCAAATTAAAGAATATTTGGGTTTGAAGAGAACGAACTCGGAGGAGGCAAATATCTTCGCTATTGAGATAAACGAGTCAATTAACAAGGAAAAACAGAGAGCAAATTTAGAAGAATCGAAGCATTGGGCAACAAAAAATGTCATGAATGGTGTTTTGGGGACTACCAGTGCGTTGATTTTGGAACAATTTCGTCCGGTTGAAGCAGCAGATACTATCATTGAGACACAAACAAATGGCACTAAAATGACAAATCCAGATGGACGTCCCAGTGATTATGCAACGGCAATGAAAAACGCAATTGCAGACAGCTTGGATTCTCTGGGGAAGATACCTTCGAGTGTACCGTATATTGGCGGAAAAGGACTGGGAGATGTTTATTCTTCTGCGTTTGATGTAACCGGAGAAGCGATTACTAATGCATTGCCGTTTGGTAAGGTGATAAATGTAGTTTCAGAATGGTCAAAAAGTTTTGATGAAGCGTATGAGGAAGCGCGGCAAAGGGGTGCTAATCAAGATACTGCGCTACGATATGGCAAACATATGGCGAGAGGTAAAGGTGTATCTGATTCAGTGGTTGAAAAAGTAATGCAAGGTGTGTCTAATGGACAAGGAGACAAGGCTGTGGGGGTATTGGGTGAAATGATAAAATCTGGCGCACAAAATATTATTGCGCGTGCTATAGAAAATAGTCCGGATTGGAAAAATGAGGAGAAGGAATTCGAGAGTCGAAAAAATAGCTTCCTTCAACAGGGCTATTCGGAAAAGGAGGCAGAGAAACGTGCTTTGCAAGGGATGTCAGCTCAGGTTGGGGAAGAAGTTGAGAGAAGTCTTTTGGACGGCTTGCTAAAAGGAATTTTCTTTGGCTAACTGCTTACTTCACCTTATCATATCCCAGTTTGGTTAGAATGTCGTGATAATTGGGGTTTTGCTTTTTTCGCTGTGCCGAAGCTTTCAATGCACCATGACGGAATACGGCGATATATACTACGCACAGCAGCAGGGAAATCGGCACAGCCCATGGATTGATCGAGGAGTCAGTTGCGGGGAGAAGCGTAGACATAAGGACTACCAGTGCCCATTTGCTGTTTGCGAAAAAACAATAATACAGCTTCCAAAACCAAGGAATCATGCTCCATTCATAGGTGCAGGGGTCGGAGAATGGGAGATGGCATTTGGAGCACAAACGAATGGGTGAGCCTAATCGGCGGATCAACCATTTGGAGCCTTTTTCATAAGTGTGTCCGCAGTGAGGACAGTCCAAGTGAAGTTTTCCATGGTAGTCTTCTGCGATGCGAATATAACTTAATGCAGGCTTTTGCGGCTGTTTGGTCAGGTGTTTTGTGATGTCGGGAGAGATGCTGTAACAATTCGGACAGAAAGCAGCATCCCGCGAAAAGGCAGTTCTACAGATGGAACAGTATGGTGGCGTGTATTTGATGCGCAGAAGTCCGTCGGCAGTATATTCAACAGGCAATGGACCACCGCAGGCTTGGCAGCTGAGCAGACCGTTCGGATTGTTTTGTCCACAATATTCACATTTCATGGATGCTTCTCCTTTTATTGTTTCTGCTTTCAGTATAAAAGCAGTCAAGCAAAATTGCAAGACAGTTGCGCATTATGAGCTGCAGCTCCTACAGCTCCAGCGATACTCCCAACTAATGAAAAAGCCCTCCCAATACGGGAGGGGGATTGTAGGGGCACCCCTTGCGGGTGCCCAAAAAGGAACAAAGGAGGGGTACTTATGGCGAGACGAAAAACGCCTCGAGAGGAACAAAAGGAAAAAGAACAAGAGCTTACTGCCAAGTATGGTGTGAAACAAAATGTTCCGAATGTAAAAATCATGATGGGCAGGAATGAGGAAAAGGCAAAAGCACTCACCGGAGATAGGAATTTCGGCAGCACCGTTAAGGATGCGTTTGTAAAGGGCGTTACAGCGCAGGCAAACAATCAGACGATTCTGGCGGAAAACACCGGGAATTATATTAAAAGTGTTGCGGGGAATTACGGACAAGCCAATGCTGCGTACGGCGATGCTTATACTCGGCAGGCGGAGAATGTTGGTAAGACTGCCAACCAAACAGTGAAGCACTGGGCGAATACCAATGCAGCCAATTCTACAGCGCATTTGCAGATGGGGAAGCAACTGAACGACCATAAAAATAAGGTAGAACAGAAGTAAGGGCCTATCTGGGCACAGACAAGCGGTGTGACAGGCTCCGACCAGACAGGGGCGAGTGTCCGGGGGTATCGGAACGATACTCAAATGACAACACCTCGGAGTGATTGGGATGTTGCGGCACGAAAAGAACATCGCGCCTTAGAGCGAACCAACCCTAAAGCAGCAGGTGCTTTTG
>JAZREI010000143.1:0-10791 GCA_045660685.1 Oscillospiraceae bacterium | reverse complement strand
GCGGCGGTTTCTTCTTTATCTCAAAAAGATTCTAATCAGCTTGTTCACAAGCTTGCTCTTATAAGGAGGATAGCGCAGGGTCATATCCAGCCAATTCGCTTTTTTTAGGATGCTCTTTTGATGGCTGAAGGTCTCGAAGCTCTTGGTGCCGTGGTAGCTGCCCATACCACTGTTGCCCACGCCCCCGAAGGGCAGGTCTGTGCTGGCAATGTGCATGATGGTATCGTTGACGCAGCCGCCCCCGAAGCTCACATACTGCAGGAAACGGTCTTCCACAATTTTACGCTTGGTAAACACATACAGCGCCAAGGGCTTTTCCCGCGCCAGAACAAAATCCTCTGCCTCTGCCATGGTTTCCACAGGGATAATGGGGAAAATAGGCCCGAAGATTTCCTCCTGCATAACCGCATCTTCCGCAGTCACCCCACGGAGAATGGTGGGAGACAGCCTCAAATGCGCAGGGTCGGTGACACCGCCGTAATAGGTCTTGCGGATATCAATGAGATTCATCAGACGGTTGTAGTGCTTTTCATTGACGATGGAGCCGTAGTCGGGACTGCTGATGGGGTCGGGACCGTAGAGCTTTTCAATGGCTTCCACCAGATACTCCGCAAACTTCTCTTCTACACGCTTGTCAATCAGAATGTAGTCAGGGGCTACACAGGTCTGACCGCAGTTGACCAGCTTACCAAAGGCAATGCGCTTGGCAGCCAGCTTCAAATCCGCGCTGTCGTCAATGATCACGGGGCTCTTGCCGCCCAGCTCCAGTGTCACGGGAGTCAGGTGCTTGGCAGCCTTTGCCATGACCTCACGACCTACCTTAGGACCGCCGGTAAAGAAGATATAGTCAAAGCGAGTGTCCAGCAGAGCATTATTTTCCGCTCTGCCACCTTCAATAACCGCCACCCATTCGGGAGGGCAGGCAGCCTCAATGACTTTCTTCACCACCGCGCTTGTGGCAGGTGCGTATGCAGAGGGCTTCACCACGCAGCAATTGCCCGCAGACACCGCCGCAATCATGGGAACCATGCACAGCATGAAGGGATAGTTCCAAGGACTCATAACCAGACTGACCCCATAGGGTTCGGAGATGATAAAGCTTCTTGCAGGGAAATGCGCCAGCCATGTACCCACACGCTTGGGCTTCGCCCACTTGGGCAAACACTTCATGGTATGATTCAGTTCCTTCAGGGTAATGCCAATCTCGGTCATAAAGGCCTCAGTTTCAGACTTCCCAAGGTCTGCGCGGAGGGCATCCAGAATCTCCTGTTCATGTGCCTTGATGGCATCGTACAGGTCCTTCAGCATGAGGATACGGGCGCTGACGGAATGGGTCGCACCCGTGGCAAAAAATTCCCGCTGCTTCTTCACAACGGCTTCGATTTGTTGGATATTGGTATGCACAGGCATCTGCCTTTCTTCTTAATTTATATAGAAACAGTATATGATAAAGCCGCTCCAAACGCAAGAGCCGACCCCCTGCAAAACACAGATGTTTCCCACAATAAAATTGATTGTTAATTTCAAGTCAATTATTGACAAAGGGCGCATGTTGATGTACACTCTCCCAGACAGGTGTCATGACACCTAGACTGACAGAAACATTTATTACTTTACGGAGGATTTTTTATGAAAGAATTCTTGAAGCGAAAGGACATTGAGCTCAGCTGGCAGCGTTACGGTATCGACGCACTGGGCGCAATGGCACAGGGTCTGTTCTGCTCCCTGCTCATCGGTACCATTCTCAACACCATCGGCACACAGTTTGGCATCGCCTTCCTCAACGAACCTATTCTGTTCTTGGGCAAAGGTGACGGCATGGTTGGCTACACCATCGGCGGCGTAGCATCTCTGCTGGTAGGTCCCGCAATGGCAGTTGCCATCGGCAACGCATTGAAAGCACCTCCCATGGTACTGTTCTCTCTCATCACCGTAGGCTTCGCTACCAACTCTCTGGGCGGCGCAGGCGGTCCCTTCGCCGTACTGGTCACCGCTTGTGTGGCAGCGGAATTCGGTAAGGCTGTTTCCAAGGAAACCAAGGTAGATATTCTGGTGGCCCCCATCGTTACCATTCTGGTTGGCGTAGGTCTGGCAATGGTAGTTGCAGCTCCCATCGGTGCATTTGCACAGTGGGTTGGCAGCATCATCATGTGGGCAACCGAACAGCATCCCTTCCCCATGGGCATTCTGGTATCCGTTATCGTTGGCATCGCACTGACTCTGCCCATCTCCTCCGCAGCCATTTGCGCAGGTCTGGGTCTGACCGGTCTGGCAGGCGGCGCTGCTGTGGCAGGCTGCTGTGCAAATATGATCGGCTTCGCATTCCTGAGCTTTAAGGAAAACGGTTTCGGCGGTCTCATCAGCCAGGGTGTCGGCACCTCCATGCTGCAGATGCCCAACATCGTCCGCAACCCCAAGGTCTGGATTCCCGCCATCGTCACCTCCGCCATCACAGGCCCCATCGCCACCTGCATCTTCAAGCTGCAGATGAACGGCGCACCCGTAAACTCCGGTATGGGCACCTGCGGCTTCTGTGGTCAGATTGGCGTATGGACAGGCTGGGTCAACGACGTAGCAAGCGGCGCCAAGGCAGCCATCACCGCATTTGACTGGCTGGGTCTGATTCTGATTTCCTTCGTACTGCCTGCCATCATCTGCCCCCTCATCGGCATGGTATGCCGCAAGCTGGGCTGGATCAAGGACGGCGACCTGAAGCTTGATTAATTTAGCTCGTACCCACGTTCTGCAATTCGTTACATAGCCACACGGTATCATTCCTGCGGCAATCTACACAACAAATAAAAACGCTCTGCCTTACGGCAGAGCGTTTTCTATTACATCATAAATTGTAATCCAAATCACTTATTTCGGCACATAGCTCTTTTTGAACAGAACAGCCACAAGCGCGCCACCTGCAATACCGCAGGCGCAAGCCAAAACAAGAGCCATCAGCACCAAGCCGGGAGGGTTAAAGGCGAAGGGTGCCAGCATACCGCGAATGGTAGATGCGGTACCGGGTGCATTGTTGACAATGTTCAGCATAGCCGCAATGACACCGGACATTGCCCCGCCCGCAAAGCTGCTGGCGTATACAGGCACAGGATTCTTGGTAACGATATCCGCCTGAGTCAGAGGTTCCAGAATAACAGCGATAACCTTACTGTTGTCGCCCAGCTTCAGAACCTTAAATACCACTGCATTGGAGAACGCACCGCCGAAGCAAGCAATTGCCGCAATGCCCATGGGCAGACCTGTCAGACCCATCATAGCGGTCAGTGCCATAGAGCTCAAAGGAGAGGTGCAGACAATCTTCATCAGACCGCCGAGAATCAGACCCATAACAATGGGAGACTGTGTGGTTGCCAGAGTAATGGCTTCGCCTACGATGGCGATAACGGAGTTGATGGCAGGGTCTACCACCACAGCAATACCGCGGGCAATAGCCGCTGCAATCAGAGTACCGAAAATAATGTCCACGCCTTCGGGAAGATAGCGGGAAATGACTTTCATAATAAAGTAAAGCACATATGCCACCAAGAAGCCCGTCAAAATACCGCAGCCCTTAGATGCCGCCGCAGAGGCAATGGCAAATACAGGGTTGGTGCCCATGCTCAAGCCAACCAGAGCCGCAGAAGCAACCGCGCCCATACTGCCGGAGGCTGCACCAACGTCACCCAGGAAGGAAATTCCGATAAAGTCGCCGCAAATATATTTAAAGATGGCCTCTACAAGGAAGGTAGCTACCGCAGCATCTGCCAGACCACCCATAGCCTTGTCGCCCTTGGGAAATTTCATACTGAATAATGAAAATGCCACCAGAGTCAAAAACAACGCGCCAATACCTTTTACGAACAACATATGCGTCCCTCCAAACAGCAAGCTTCGCACTTTTCTGTGCTGATTCCACAAAAATTATATGTCATGCATAAGACTTTGTAAATCGTTTTGTTAAAAGTTAAGCAATTCCCATTTTTTGCACAAAGACAAAATAATCCAATTGCATAAAATAGATAGTTTTCAGCTCGTACTTACACCTTGCTAATCGTTCCATTGATGCACGGTATCGTTTTTGCGGCAATCTACAGCCCTCAACCGCACCCTCGCCTATATCCTCCACATCAAAAAACAAGGCCGTCTCCAAAGAGACAGCCTTGTTTCCTATCAATTGGGTTTTGTCTTGCTGACGGGTTTGTACTTATCGGGCTTCCAGCCATCCAAAGGCAGACGCTGCATAGCGCCGAAGACCTTGGTCTTCAGGTCGGGATAATCCTTGGTCAGCACAGCAATCAGGTCCTTGATTTCCTTGCGCTTGCTTTCGGTATCATTGGGGCAGGTATTGTGTACCACGGGCAGGTCCAGCTTATCACACAGATTGGACACAGTCCCCTCACCTGCGTACAGCATGGGTCGAATCTGCCACACCCCTGCTCGGGTCATGTGGGTCACGGGCTTGAAGCAGCTGATGCGCCCTTCAAACAGGAGGCTCATGAGGAAGGTTTCCACCGCATCGTCAAAGTGATGTCCCAGTGCCAGCTTGTTCAGCCCACGTTCCTTGAGGAAATCGTTCAATGCACCACGGCGCATCTTAGCGCACAGAGAGCAGGGATTTTCCTCCTTGCGCACATCAAAGACGATTTCACGGATATCGGTCTTCACACAGGTATAAGGCACACCGATTTCCTCGCACAGCTTTTCCACAGGGGTAAAGTCCATATCGGGGAAGCCGATATCGATGGTCACAGCCTCCAAACGGAAGTTTTTGGGGTAGTAAGTCTGGAGATGACGGAGCCCCCGCAGCAGGAGCATGGAGTCCTTGCCGCCGGATACACCCACGGCAATACCGTCGCCTTCTTCAATCATATGGTAGTCATCAATACATCTGCGGAGCAGTCCGCTGAAGGAGTTCAAATTGTTCATAATTTAACCTTTTTCTTCATAAAATCGAAAACGAGATTTTTGGAGCATTTAAGAGTAAATCGGAGCATTTGCGAGTTTTGTATATTGTTTCAAAAAATGCGCAAAATACGTGTTGACACTCAAAAATGTTTGTGGTATAAAAGTAAAGCTCGCTTGTGAGTATTATAAGTGAGCCACCGTAAATTGTCAAAATATTTATCTTTATAATTGGAGGCACCAACATGTCCACTACTCTGGCAACCAAGGAAACCGTTGTTCGCAACTGGTACGTCCTGGACGCAGCAGGCAAGCCCCTGGGCAAGACTGCTGTTGCTGCTGCAGACCTGCTGCGCGGCAAGAACAAGGTAACTTACACCCCCAACGTTGACTGCGGCGACTTTGTTATCGTAATCAACGCTGATAAGGCTGTTCTGACCGGCAAGAAGCTGGAACAGAAGTACTACCGTCGTCACTCCGGTTGGGTTGGCGGTCTGAAGGAAGTTCAGTACAAGACCCTGATGAAGGAAAAGCCCGAACTGGCTATGGAACTGGCAGTTAAGGGCATGCTGCAGAAGAACAAGCTGGCTAACTCTCAGCTGACTCGTCTGCGCGTATTCCGTGGCGCTGAGCACACCCACGAAGCTCAGAAGCCCGTAGTCGTTGAATTCTAAGGAGGACACAGAACATGGCAGTTACTTATCAGAGCAAGAAGGCTTACACCTACGGCACCGGCCGCAGAAAGTCTTCCGTAGCAAGAGTTCGTCTCTTCCCCAACGGTGAAGGCAAGATCACCATCAACGGCCGCGACATCGACAACTACTTCGGCCTGGAAACCCTGAAGGTTATCGTACGTCAGCCCCTGGTTCTGCTGGGTGTTGAAGGCAAGTTCGACGTAGAATGCACTGTTTCCGGCGGCGGCGTATCCGGCCAGGCAGGCGCAATCCGTCACGGCATCTCCCGCGCACTGCTGCTGGTAGATGATTCCTTCCGTCCCGCACTGAAGTCCGCAGGCTTCCTGACCCGTGACCCCAGAATGAAGGAACGCAAGAAGTACGGTCTGAAGGCTGCACGTCGCGCTCCCCAGTTCTCCAAGAGATAATTACTCTCTCGAAACTGTATACAAAAAGCTGTCCATCCGGACAGCTTTTTTGTTTTTCCGGGTGCGCTTCGCCAAGCAGCCTTCAGACCGTACTTCATCATTTCAATCATCGGTCTGCTGCAGACTCCCGACGAACCATGCCTACCCAACCAAAATCGTAGATTTTGAAATGAAACATGGTTCGTTGGGAAAAAGTCGAAATGATGGAACGGACGAACATTCGTCACACCTGACGGATGTTCGGGATGTGGAGTCCATTTCGACGCCGTCGCGCTCCCCAGTTCTCTCAAACGCCTATCCATTTGGAATGGTTTTTTTCTATTGGGTGCGCTTCGCCTTGCGTGGTTATGCAGACTATGCTATATTCTAATAAAACAACCTCACTTGGAGTTTTCACTATGAACACATTACTGGAACAAATCGTGGCCGACTGCGCCCACTATCCCTCACAAGGCCATGTTGCAACCTATATCCCCGAATTGGCAAGAGTCAATCCCCATCAGCTCGGCATTTACGTCTCCTCAGAGGACGGCGGAGACTTCTTCGCAGGGGACTCCACAGAGCAGTTTACCATGCAGTCCGTAGCCAAGACTCTGATTCTCCTGCAGGCACTTCTGGACAGCGGCATTGACCGTGTCCGCGCTCTTGTAGGCGTAGAAGCCACAGGCAAGCCCTTCGACACCTTCAATTACAGCGACCAGGCCCTCACAGGTGCGCACATCAACCCCATGGTCAACACCGGTGCCATCGCACTGTGTACCCTCATCCACGGTGATTGCTATCACGACAGATTCTCCCGCCTGCTGGAGCTGGCCCGCAAACTTTCGGGAAACAGCAGCCTAGAAATCGACGAAGCGGTATACCTCTCCGAAAAGATGACAGGCAACAAAAATCGTGCTTTGGCCTATATGCTCACCGCTTACGGCATGATTTCCGACCCTGTGGAAGAAATTCTGGACTGCTACTTCCGCGCCTGCTCCATTTCCGTCAACTGCAGAGATTTGGCAAAAATTGCCCACATCTTCGCCCTGCACGGGGCAGACCCCAAAACAGGCGAGCAGCTGTTCCCCGTAGAATACGCAAAGTACGTCAACGCAACACTGGCTACCTGCGGCATGTACGACGGCTCGGGGGAATTTGCTCTAACCGTAGGCTTCCCCGCAAAAAGCGGTGTGGGCGGCGGCATTCTGGGGGTCATCCCCCGTCGTATGGGCATCGGTGTATTCGCCCCCGCTCTGGATAAGCACGGCAACAGCGTGGCAGGGGTACAGGCGCTGGCACGACTGAGCCAAGCACTGGACCTGAGCATCTATTAAACGCACAAAAGACGAATTCCGAGGAATTCGTCTTTTTCTTATTTCGCTTTTCCTGTGACTTGATACATGATATCGTCGGAGATATTCACCGTTACGGTCAGATACTTCCCCATCAACGCAGCAAGGTCGTTATTGTCCATCAGTCTCACAGAAACCTTCGAAGCCCCGCCCTTGTGACGGCTATCAATCTCCGCTCTGCTCATGCCGTGGGCAATGGTCAGCGTACCGCCTTCCTTCAGCTGTGCGCTCAATCTCTCGACGAGCCGTTCAGGATGTGCAAAGTGAGGAAAGGCATTATACACCACAATGCAGTCAAAGGGACGGTCAAAAGCAAGCGTCTCCACATCACCGCAAATGAGCCGCACATTGTCTTGCGTAAACTTCTCCCGTGCGATTTTGATCATTTCGGAGGAAATATCCACTGCCGTCACGGAAGCCACATCCCTGCTCAAATAATCGGGAATCAGTACCCCCGTACCGCAGGCAACATCCAGCACGTGAACGCCCCTTGCCACTTCGGCACCGTCCAAGATTTTCTCAATGATCCCATCATGCCGAATCATTTCCGCATCCCACTGAGCCGCACGCTCATCAAAAAATCTGATCACATCCTGTTTTTCCATAGCTCATCTCCACAGCATTTTGTTCATGTGACCACTATACAGCATCCAAGCCATCTGCACAACACAAAATTCGCCTTGACAAAATCCATATTTCCCCCTACCTTATAACCAAAGGGAGTGATGTATATGAAGAAAATCGCAGTCATTACCGGTGCATCCGCAGGCATGGGCCGCATCTGTGCGGAAACCGTCACCACATGGGGCGGCATCGACGAGGTATGGGCCATTGCCCGCCGTGGAGAGCTGCTGAACACCTTGGAATGCGGTGTCCCCGTCCGCGCCCTGCCCATGGACCTGACCGACCGCAGCAGCTACACTCGCTACGAAGAACTTCTGAAAGCCGAGCAGCCTCAAGTCATGCTGCTGGTGAACGCGGCAGGCTTCGGCAAATTCTGCGGCACGCTGGAAGTCCCCTATGAGGAAAATCTGAATATGTGCGACCTAAACTGTCAAGCAGTGATGGCCATGAGCCAGCTGTCTGTGCCCTATATGCCCGCAGGCAGCCGCATCATCAACTTCGCCTCCGTGGCAGCGGACCAGCCCATCCCCTACATCAATGTGTACGGCGCAACCAAGGCCTTCGTGCTGTCCTATAGCCGCGCACTGAATCGTGAGCTGAAGTCTCGCGGAATCGGTGTCACCGCCGTGTGTCCCTTCTGGACCAAGACCGACTTCTTCGACCGTGCCATCCCCAAAGACAGAGAGCCCGTAGTCAAGAGCTACGCCGCTATGTACGATCCCCACGACATCGTAGAACGCATGTGGAAAGATGCCAAGAAGGGTAAGGACGTATGCCGCTACGGCTTCATCGCCCGCAGCCAGTCCCTGCTTGCCAAGCTCCTGCCCCACTCCTTCATCATGGACACTTGGATGAAGATGCAGAAGCTGAAGTAACTGAAAAACCCCGACACTCTCATTTAGAGGGTATCGGGGTGATTTTATTTATCCAAATGCCAGCAGCTTCCGCTTCTGACTGCGCAGCAGCTGATAGGTCAATACCAATGCGACGCCGTAAACATATGGCATAGCCATCGTAATCATTCCATGCAAATAAGCCATAAGCTCAGCTCCTTTCGTATTTTGTTAGTTTGCCCTAACTTCCATGGATATCTTATCATATATCACAAGCAGTGTCAACCCATTTTGTTAGGTTAAGCTAACTTATATTTACAAATCGTTCATTTGAACAAATGAGCCCGATACGATATAATAGAATCAATAATACAGGAGGTATGATTATGGAAAAATTTATCCCTTATGAAAAGCTTTCCAAGAAGGAAAAGCGAAAAATCGACCAAATGCGCCGTGGCAGCTGGGGCGATGTAAACCCCGTCAGCCGCAAAGTTGAAAGCAAGAAAACCTATAACAGAAAAAGGACACAGGATTGGAAGAAAGAGCTTCCCGATCCTGTGTCTTTTTTTGCTTGATGTTCCTCCCCTTGACAGCTACTACGGCTTGTGCTATATATAGTATAATAACGGAAGTTTCGGCACAAGATGTCGATTTCATATGATTGAGAAAGATGGGTATTTTCACATGATACAATCCATTATCAAGCGCGACGGACGCGTTGTACTGTATGACCAGAATAAAATTGCCGCAGCCATTCTGCGGGCACTGGAGGCCGCTCACGAGGGCAACGCAGCTGATGCTGCCATTGTGGCAAACGACGTACAGCGAGAGCTGGAAAGCAAGTTCAAGAACGCCAACCCCAATATTGAAGCCATTCAGGACGCTGTAGAACGCCAGCTCATGAATCACGGCTTCAATGCCGCTGCCAAAGCATACATTCTCTACCGTGCTACCCGCACCCGCGCCAGAGAAGCCAATACCGTACTGATGAAGACCATCGACGAGATTACCAAGATTGATGCCCGCATCAGCGACATGAAGCGTGACAACGCCAACATCGACGGCAACACCGCCATGGGCAGCATGCTGCAAATTGGCTCCGCAGGTGCAAAAGCCTACAACGAAATGTATCTCCTGCGCCCCGAGCACGCCAAGGCATACCGTGAGGGCGACATCCATATCCACGACTTTGACTTCTATTCTCTGACCACCACCTGCTGTCAGATTGATATCCAAAAGCTGTTCAAGGGCGGCTTCTCCACCGGTCACGGCTACCTCCGTGAGCCCAACAGCATCAACAGCTATGCGGCTCTGGCAGCCATTGCCATCCAGTCCAACCAGAACGACCAGCATGGCGGTCAGTCCATCCCCAACTTCGACTACGGCATGGCTGAGGGCGTGGCAAAGACCTTCCGCAAGGCATACATCCGCCAGCTGTCAGAGGCTATGGAAGACATCCTCGGCCTGGACGATGAAGCTGACGAAGCAGAAGAAATCGTATTCAATGCGGAAAAGCGCTGCAGCGAGCGTACCCGACTGGAAAACCGTCCCGCATTCGATGCCACCGTGGCAGCAGGCATTGCCGCCCGCTACCCCGTCACCGAATCCATGGCGAAGTCTCTGGTAGCCCGCATCCGCAAGCGCGCCATCCACCGCACAGACCGTGACACCTATCAGGCCATGGAGGGCTTTGTCCACAATCTGAATACCATGCACTCCCGTGCAGGCGCCCAGACCCCCTTCTCCTCCATCAACTACGGCACCGACACCAGTCCCGAAGGCCGCATGGTCATCCGCAATATTCTCATGGCTCTGGACGCAGGTCTGGGTCACGGGGAAACCTGTATCTTCCCTATCCATATCTTCAAGGTCAAGGAAGGCGTCAACTACAACGAAGGCGACCCCAACTATGACCTGTTCCGTCTGAGCTGTAAGGTGAGCGCCCGCCGCCTGTTCCCCAACTATACCTTCCTTGACGCTCCCTACAACCTGCAGTATTACGTCC
>JAZREI010000142.1:0-3715 GCA_045660685.1 Oscillospiraceae bacterium | reverse complement strand
GGAAGAAGCGGGAATCGATCATGCCGTCCTGCTGCAGGGCGGTAACTATGGATTCCACAACGATTATGTCATTGAAGCTACTCAGCGTTAACCCGACAAGTTCACCCCCATCGTCACGGTAGATCCCTATGCCCTCTATGTGCAGGAGATCTTGGATCATCTGATCGGCGAATGCGGTGTTCGCGGTCTGGAAGGCACCAAGATTTTTGAAGTGACCGCAGGTGATTTGACTCTGCGTATTGCTGTTGTCAGCGGTCTGAAGAATGCGGATATGCTGATTGCAAAGATCAAGGCAGGTGCGGTAAAGGTAGACTTCGTGGAAGTAATGGCTTGTCCCAACGGCTGTATCAGCGGCGGCGGTCAGCCCCCTGCAAGCCGTCGAATCAAGGAAAAGCGCAACAGAGGTCTGTTTATGGCTGATGATAACTGCGAACTGAAGATTTCCGATCACAATCCCGCTCTGGACTACGTCTATAATGAACTGCTGGAAGGCAGAGCTCATGACCTGCTCCATGTGGACTATGTAAATCAGTGATTGTACTTTGGGGCAGAAAATGTTATACTAACCTTGTAAATACAACATTGATTTTTACGGGAGGGTAACATATGGCGTTTTTTAATAAGCTGAACACCGTGGCTCGAACTGCTGCAAAAACTGCGGCGGATATGGCGAATGATGCCATTGGTACCGGCCGCATTGCGGTGAAGATTAAGAAGGAAGAGCTGGTTATTGAACAGCAATACGAAAAAATCGGCGAGTATTTCTATCGCAAGCGCTGCGAAGGTATGGAATTGCCCGCCGCTCTGGAGGAATGCTGTGTAGCCATTGATATTTCTCTGGCAACCATTAAGGAATTGCAGGAAGAACTTGAAGAGCTCCGTGATGGTCCTGCGGTTACCTTCGAGGATGAGATTCCCTATGCTCCCGAGGACAGGGAAGACCTTCACTGTTCCGGCTGCGGAAAGACAGCGGAACGAGGCGCTCTGTTCTGTGCGAATTGCGGTTCTAAGCTGCCCAATAACTGATAAAATGAAAGACTGTATACGACGGCTGTTGTATACAGTCTTTTTGTGTATTGCGCGGATGTATCTGGGGTGATACAATGTAAAAAAATAATAAGAAGGAGTATTACGGATGTATCAATATATTCTGTTTGACTTGGATGGTACCTTGACCGATTCTAAGGAAGGCATCATCAACTGCTTTAAATATGCAATCGAAAAGCTGGGAGACCCCATTCCTTCTGAGGAAACCCTGCTGTCATTTATTGGCCCTCCTCTGAGACATTCCTTTGGAACGCTCGGATATGATGAAGAAAAAATCGAGCTTGCTATCAAAACCTATCGGGAACGCTATGTACCCATTGGGAAGTTTGAAAATACACCCGTGCCCGGCGGTGTGGAAATGTGCAAGAGCCTGCGAGACAAGGGCTATCACCTTGCCATTGCTTCTTCTAAGCCTCGTCATATGTGTGTGGATATTTGCGAGAAGTTTGGCTTTGCGCCTTATATGGACCATATCGTAGGTCCTATGGGGGATGACCACTGGACCAAGGCAGATGTTATTCGTGAGACCTTCCGACGCTTTGAACTGATTGAATCTGACTTGGAACAGGTGCTGATGGTTGGTGACCGCATGTACGATGTGGAAGGGGCTAAGGAATGCGGCATTGACTGTGTGGGCGTGGAATTCTTTGGCTATGCAGCCCCCGGTGAGCTGATGAATGCAGGGGCGATTGCGGTTGTGAACACTACAGAAGAACTGGAAGCCTATATTCTCAGCCATTAAGGGAGTGTACGGGATATGACTGATGTAGTCGCTGCTCTGATTTGGCAGGATGATCGTTTCCTAATTTGTCAGCGGCCTGCGCATAAAAAGCGCGGGATGCTGTGGGAGTTTGTAGGGGGTAAAACCGAATGTGGCGAAACGAAAGAGGCTGCTTTGGTGCGTGAGTGCATGGAGGAACTTGCGGTAACCGTCGAAGTAGGGGATGTGTTTATGGAAGTAGACCATGTGTATCCTGATTTGACGGTACATTTGACATTGTTCAATGCCCGAATCCTTGCCGGAGAGCTTCAGCTTCTGGAGCATAATGACGCCAAATGGATTACGGTAGATGAAATCGACGAATTTGATTTCTGTCCCGCTGATGTAGAAATACTGGAACGATTGAAAACGAATAAATAAACAGCAGAGCTGCCGTGATTACGGCAGCTCTTTTTCGTTATCTATCAAATGCGGGGTTCATGGCATAGAAGTTCTTGCTGTTGAGCTTATCCTGTACCTTGCCCAAGGCTTCGCCGAAGCGTTGGAAGTGTACGATTTCTCGCTGACGCAGGAAACGGATGACATCGTTTACATCGGGGTCATCGGACAGGCGCAGAATATTGTCGTAGGTGGTGCGTGCCTTTTGTTCAGCGCCCATGTCTTCCATCAGGTCGGTGATGACGTCGCCTTTTACCTGCATGGTAGCTGCGGTCCAAGGGGTACCCGATGCAAACTGAGGATAGACACCTGCAGTGTGGTCTACGAAATACACATCGAAGCCGCTCTTTTTGATTTGGTCCATGGACAGGTTTCTGGTTAGCTGGTGGACCAGTGTGCCTACCATTTCTAAGTGCCCCAATTCTTCAACCCCAATATCGGTCAGCAGCCCTTTCAGTTCGGGATAGGGCATAGAGAAACGCTGGCTGAGATATCGCAGAGAGGCCCCCAGCTCACCGTCGGGACCGCCATACTGTGAGATGATGATTTTTGCCAATTGAGGGTTAGGGTTCTTGATTTTTACGGGGTATTGCAGTTTCTTTTCATATACAAACATACATTAACCCTCCATTCCGTCGTGGTAGTCCCAAGGCCAAGGGTCACACAGCCAGCTGAAGCAATCTGCGTGTTTCAAATCCTTGATCATTAGGGGGCCGTATTTTTTAACATAGCGTTCCTTGCCTTCTTCGTACAGTGCAAGGGTACTTTGCAGGGTTCGGAATGCTTCATCATCGTCCTTGTGGGTGTCCAGATACAGGTTCAGTTCCTTGATTACAAAATCCAGCGCCATGAGTTCGCCCAAAGGCGTGCCTGTCAGTCTGCCTTTGTTGACTACGTTCATAAACGGTAAATCCAGTCCGGGGAATAGTGTGCCGCGTACCAATGCCATATTTGGGTCGTAGGCATCGTCAGCGTTTTTCTGAGGCGGTACATACGACATCCCCAGCGGTGCGCAGCTTGGCAATGGGCCTTCTTTTGCACTGCAGCCGTGATTCGGCTTTACAATGTTGTCCAAGTTCATCCCTCCATTGTCTTCTAGGGAGGTAAAACTCCCCGAACTATCTTATGTGAGGAACTGAGGACGTGTTACGGATTGATAAAGCAGATACCCTGTGGTAAATTAGAATCAATTAAGAATGACGATGAGGTGGACTGTTATGACGGCAATTTGTTTGGGCGATTCCAATACCTATGGATACGACCCACGTTCTTTTTTTGGCGGTCGTTATGAGGCGGAACATCGTTGGGTGGATTTGCTTGGGTTGATGACAGGATGGGAGATTCGCAATGGGGGGATGAATGGGCGAGAGGTGCCCCGTGGTCCTATATCTATTTCGGGAGATGCTGAGCTGCTCATGGTCATGTTGGGTACTAATGATTTGCTGCAGGGACGAAGTGTCGAGCAGACTGCAAAGGCGATGGAACGCTTTTTGCTATCCCTTCCCATCT
>JAZREI010000141.1:0-4356 GCA_045660685.1 Oscillospiraceae bacterium | reverse complement strand
CATGTGTGCAACATCTTCGTCTGCTGCAGTCACACCGGTGGTGATATCACATACCAGAATGATTACGTCCGCAGAGTCAATTGCAATCTTTGCCTGTTCACGCATGAACAGCAGAATTTCGTTGTCGGTGGTGGGTTCGATACCGCCGGTATCTACCAGGTCGAATACTCTGCCGCACCATTCACATTCTTCATAAATACGGTCTCTGGTAACGCCGGGAGTATCCTCAACGATGGAGACACGCTTGTTAATGAGCTTATTAAACAGATTGGACTTGCCTACGTTGGGACGGCCAACGATGGCTACAAGAGGTTTAGACATAAACCGGACCTCCTTTTATATTTCTTCTCCCAGCATGGCGTACAGAAGCTCTGCACCGTCCTGCGGGATATCAATTACTTTCACATTCAGTTCGCGCTCCACATCCGCAACCGTCACATCATCCAGAAATACGGTTTCGCCGTGGCGCAGCATATTGGAGGGAATCAGAAGCTTTTCACCAAGCTCCTTCCCTTTCAGCTGTGCAATCAAATCACCGCCGGTTACAAGCCCCGCAACATTGATCTGATGACCGAAGAAGTCATTTCGGATCGCACAAACCTGTCCTTTTATTTTATCACACTTTTCCATAGCTGTCATTAACAGTTTTTCAAGATAAGGCGCAGCAGCATCACCTGTCACAACTGTAAAGGGTACAGCATCACCCTCGTCAGATTCTACCATCTTCAGAGCGGTTTCAAACTCTACCTTCAGCAGGCGCAGCATCCCCACGCCGTTATCCAGCTGAGAATACTCCTCGTAATATTCATCATCGGGAAGCTCACGTTCCGCCAGAATATAAAATTCATCGGAACAGAACACGATTTTGCTGCCGTAGTGTTCTTGGCACTGTGGTGCAAAACCTTCCACCAAATCAATGGAAGCCCCTGCCTTTTCCTTATCAAAAGGCTTCAGAGGTTCCAAGCCGTTGCGATACTTGGTCAAACCCACAGGAACAACCGCAACACTGTTTACTGCAGGATAAAATGCAGCCAAGTCATGAATGGTATTCAGCAGTTCACGGCCATCGTTATAACCGGGGCAGCAAACCACCTGACAGTTCATGGTAATACCGGCTTCACTGAGCTTTTTGATACGTTCCATGATTTCAGCCGCAGCGTAATTGCCCATCATTTCAACACGCAAGTCGGGATTGGTGGTATGGACAGACACATTGATGGGGCTGATTTTCAAATCACAGATACGCTGCAATTCTCTGTCAGTAAGGTTCGTCAGAGTAATGTAGCTGCCGGTCAGGAAGCTCATACGCGCATCGTCATCTTTAAAGTAAAGACTCTTGCGCATACCGGGAGGCATCTGGTCAACAAAGCAGAATACGCAGTTATTGGTGCACTCCATAGCACAGTCCATCAGATACTCTTCAAATTCAAGTCCGAGCTCCATACCTGCGTGCTTTTTCACCTGAACAGTGTATTCCGTACCATTTTCACGGGCAAACACAGCAGTTACATTGGGATCGTAAGAGTAGTACATATAATCCAGTACATCCTTGATGCTGTTTCCGTTGAGAGAAACGAGACGATCACCGATATTCACTTTTCCATATAAAGGGCTGTAAGGTTCAACAACCTTGATGACTGAACGACTCATACGATTCACACCTTGCAAATTTTTTCACATACAGCAAAAGAAGAAGGTCTGGAGACCTTCTTCTAAAGCTACTTTTTGATTAGTCAACGTTGAGAACAACGCGGCCGTTGTACTTACCGCAAGCGGTGCAGACGCGGTGGGGCATCTTGTATTCGCCGCAGCTGGGGCACTTTACAACATTGGGAGCTTCGAGCTTCCAGTGAGCAGAACGTCTCTTGTCTCTTCTCTGACGAGATACTTTACTTTTAGGGACAGCCATTGTGACACCTCCTAATTGTTTCAGCTGTTTTGAGCAGCTATGTTATACTTTGTTATTTATCCAAAAGCTGCTCAAGCACAGCCCATCTTGGATCTACAGGTTTTTTGCAGTTGCACTTCTCAAAATTGAGATTTGCACCGCAGCCGTCGCACAAGCCGGCGCAATCCGGTTTGCACAACATCTTGGCATCCATATCGAACACAAAGCTTGTGAACAAAATGTCGTCCAAGTCGATTTCGTCGTCTTCCATCTGGAACAAATCTTCTTCGGATTCATCGATGGCGATACCGGCATTCAATTCAACCGTTTTCTCTCGATCGAACTCCGCACCGCAGCGATCACACACACAGTGCATCTTTGCGGATACAGTTCCCTTCAGAGTCAGGATACCTGCAGTATTCACTACAGCACCCTCAGCCTTCAGAGGTTCATCGAAGCGAACGACAGCGGGAAAATCCAGCTCATCAGTGGAAAGTTCGCAGGAAAACGGTGCCTTGGCACCGGGGACTTCGATAATCTTGCGCAGGTTCAGTTTCATATATCACATACCTCACACAGTCGCTAAAGTATTATAATCAAATTCACTTGCAATGTCAACAGATAAATTGCGAAAAACTGTGAATTTCTGATAAGATATTACCGCTATTTTGTGGAAATGTCAATAAGCAGATACAAGGACTATGTTGACAAACTGACTTTCATCTAAGATAATGATATAGAATCGGAGGCGATTACGTTGAAAGAACTGACAGTAAACAAAAATGATGCCGGTCAACGACTGGACCGCTTTGTAGGAAAAGCCGTTCCCCTGCTGCCGGAATCCCTTCTGCAAAAATATATTCGACTCAAACGCATCAAAGTCAACGGTAAGGGCTCCAAGCGAGATTACCACGTTGTACAGGGTGATGTACTGCAGCTGTACATCAATGATGAGTTTTTTGAAAAACCCAGAGAAGAAAATTCCTACCTCAAGGTCTCTACCCCCAGACTGAACATTGTATATGAAGATGAAAACATTCTTCTTGCAGACAAAAAGCCCGGTGTACTGTGTCACAGTGCCGGTCAGTGGGACTACAATACACTGATTGCAAACATTCAGGCATACGCTTATCAGAAAGGCGAATGGAATCCCAAGGGCGAAAATTCCTTTGCCCCCGCACTGTGCAACCGTATTGACCGCAACACAGGCGGTATTGTCATTGCGGCAAAAAATGCGGAAGCGCTGCGTATTCTCAATGACAAAATCAAAGAACGTGAAATCGATAAGTTCTATCTCTGCGCCGTCCATGGCCGCCCCGCGCCCAAAGAAGGGATGCTGACAGGCTATATTTTCAAGGACGCAAAGAAGAATCAGGTTTACGTCAAAAAGCAGCCTGAACCCGGTGCAAAGCTCTCCCAGACCAAATACAAGGTCATGCAAACCAAGAATAACCTATCCTTAGTAGAATGTGAGCTGCTCACAGGACGAACCCACCAGATTCGCGCACAGATGGCGGATGCCGGCTGGCCTTTGCTTGGTGACGGCAAATACGGCAGTGAACGCAAAAACAAGCAGTTTGGTGAAACAAGCGGTCAGGCGCTGTATTCCTATAAGCTGACCTTCTCCTTCAAAACCGATGCCGGTATCCTGAATTACCTCAACGGCAAAACCTTCTCTGTCAGCGATATTGATTTTGTAGAAAAATACTTTGGATAAAACACATCCCCGAATCCGTTGGATTCGGGGATATTTCTTTTTATAGGATTATACGTCCATACCACAAGGCAGAGCCTTTTCAATGAGCGTTCTATCATTGTTTACCGCATCATAGAAACGGAAGCCGCCTGCGAAGTTATAAGCCTCAAAGCCATACCCTGCCAGAATACGGCAGGAGATGTAACTGCGCAGACCACTCTGACAAATGACATACACAGGCTTTCCCTGCTCAACCTCACCAATGCGTTCACGCAGCTCGTCAACGGGAATATTTTTGAAGCCTTCCACATGACCGCGGCTGAACTCACGAACAGTTCTGGTATCCAGCAAGGTCACACTGCCATCTCTGGGGAGAGCGGGCTCATCTTCCACAAACCACTGCTTCAACACGCCCTTGCTGACATTGTCCGCCATATACCCTGCCATATTCACAGGGTCCTTTGCGGAAGAATAAGGAGGCGCATAAGCCAGTTCCAAATCCTTCAATTCCGTTGCCTTCATGCCGCAGCGGATTGCCGTTGCCAGCACATCAATGCGCTTATCTACGCCTTCATAGCCGATAATCTGAGCCCCCAGAAGACGGTAGGTATTCTTTTCAAAGACAACCTTAATGGTCATGACCTTGCCGCCGGGGTAATAGCCTGCATGGCTCATAGGAGACAGAATGACCTTATTGGTATCGATGCCTGCTTTCTTTGCAGTCGCTTCATTGATGCCTGTGGAGGCTGCGGTCAAATCAAAGATTTTAATA
>JAZREI010000140.1:0-63254 GCA_045660685.1 Oscillospiraceae bacterium | reverse complement strand
TTCAAAGCGGTGCAGCCCTCAAATGCGAAAGCGCCCAGTTCGGTTTCACCTTCGGGGAAGATCACCTCGGTCAGAGAGGTGCAGCCACGGAACATGCCCTCGGATGCATTGTGGATCGCGGAGGGCAGGGTCACCTTGGTCAGTGCGGCGCAGCCTTCAAAAGCAGCACTGCCAATTTCGGTGATGCCTTCGGGCAGGGTGATGTCTGCCAGCTTTTCGCAGCCCACAAAGGCACGGTTGCCGATGCGTTCCAGACTTTCGGGCAGCTGAATAGCAGTCAGGTTGGAAAGACTGTCAAAGGCGTCATTGCCGATGGAGGGGATACCTTCTTCCATGATAACAGTCTTGATGATGCCGCGGTAGGCGTACCAAGGTGCGTGCTCGGAGCCGTTCCAGTCATACATTGCACCGTTGCCGCTGATGGTCAGCACACCGGTGGAAAGGGACAGGTGCCAGTTCATGGACACACCGCACGCACCGGTGGGGTCAGGGGGAGTGGGAGTGGCGGCCAGCTCGGGCAGCTTGCCGATTTCTTCCAGCGTGGGAAGCTTATCGGTAATGTCGTCAAGGGTGGGAGCCGCCAAAGCCGTTGCAGGCAACAGGCTTACGAGCATAGTAAGGCAAAGCAACATGGTAATCAGTTTGCCGATGGTTCGCTTCATAGATCTTACCTCTTTCAGAGTATATTATCACATAATGATAGATGCTGACATTATAATAAAAGTTACAGAAATTTACAAGTCCTTTTTTAAAGTTTACAAAAAATTAGCAAAGTGATGAAGAAAAAACACGGGGAGGGCTGTGATTCACCATGGGGGCGTGGTAAGCTCCTGCCAAGCGGTAGGCTGTGGTTTGCTATATGAAATAAAAAATCACCGCACATCCCAACGAAGTGGATGTGTGGTGAAGAGGACGAGCAATGAAGTGAGCGCCCTCCGCTTGTTTACAAGCGGACAGCGATACGCAATTCGCGAGGACGAGGCTGCAGGGATTCGCCCACCGTCGCATAGCGACGATGGGCGAAAATACCCGATTACGCCAAAAAGAAAAGCACACCGTTCGGTGTGCTTTTCTTTTTGGTGGGAGCGGGTGGATTCGAACCACCGAAGGCATCGCCAGCAGATTTACAGTCTGTCCCCTTTGGCCACTCGGGAACGCTCCCATATGAAGTTAAAGTGTGGAGCTGGTAGACGGACTCGAACCCCCGACCTGCTGATTACAAATCAGCTGCTCTACCAACTGAGCTATACCAGCGTATTCCAGCTCGACTATAATAACAAATCCTTTTCCATTTGTCAATGCCTAATTTTTTTATATTCTGCATATTATATGGGAACTTTATCCCTTCGCTTTTGTCAAATCATAGGGAATTTGCAAAAAACATTGTGTTTTTGTGTTCTTTGTGGTAAAATATCGCGTAATTCTATGTTTGTGAGGTTTTGCATATGCATTCTAATACATATAAAAGAATCCTGTGCGGCGGCATGGCTGTTTTGATGTTTGCCATGACCGGCTGTACCGCTATGGATAAGCTCAAGCTGATGATTGGCCGTGACCTGGATATTCCCGAGCCTACCCCCAAGCCCACCGTAACCGTGGAATACGGCACTGCCGACCCTGTGACTCTGGAGCTGCAGGAAGGCGTTCCCGTGAGCCAGCTGAACAAGGGCGATTTCGGTCGTGACGAAAAGGGCCGTATCACCTACTCCGCAGACGGTGTGGAAGTGATGACCGGTATCGACGTTTCCGAGTATCAGGGTTACCCCGACTGGGAAAAGGTTGCTGCTGACGGCATCGACTTTGCTATGATTCGTCTGGGCTACCGCGGCAGCAGCGAAGGTATGCTGTACCGTGACCCCATCTTCCGCTACAATCTGGTGAAGGCACACAATGCAGGTCTGAAAATCGGCGTGTACTTCTTCTCCCAGGCTACCGGCCGTGCAGAAGCAGTTGCGGAAGCTTACTACCTGCTGTCTATTCTGGAAGAACACAGAGACAAGATCACCATGCCCGTTGTATTTGACTGGGAAGAAACCGGCACCGAAACCTCTCGTACCAAGGGTATGAGCGGCAAGGCTGTTACCGAATGCGCAAAGTATTTCTGCGAAGTCATCCGTGAAGGCGGCTACACCCCCGGCGTGTACTTCAACCGTCACATGGGCTACTATCTGTATGACCTGACCCAGCTGCCCGATGTAGTATTCTGGTTTGCAGGGGAAGGGGACTACTCCGACTTCTACTATGAACACGCTCTGTGGCAGTACACCTTCACCGGTGCTGTGGACGGCATCAACGGCAATGTGGACATTGACCTGTTCGTGGGCAATGGCAATGCCGCTGCCATGAGCGCTGCTCCCGAAGTTACTCCCGAACCCGAACAGACTGCCGAACCTGAACAGACCGAGGAACCTGAAGCTTCTGCCGAACCCGAACAGACCGAGGAACCCGAAGTTTCCGCTGAACCCGAAAACACCGAGGAGCCCGAAGTCACTCCCGTAGTTAATGGTGAGGAAACTGTTCCCGAACGGGGAGAAGATGAAACCGAAGTTGATCGCGATTAAATTACATTTCTGAAAAAATCAAGACCCGATGCGCTGTGCATCGGGTCTTTTTTTATGTGTCTATTTTCAGTGTCTTGCGGTATTCCAAAGGGCTTTGACCCACTTGCTTTTTGAATACCTTGGAGAAATAGTTTACGTCCGTATATCCGCAGCCGCGGGCAATGGCTTGAATCTGCAGGTTGGTGCTGTTGAGCAGGCGAATGGCTCGGCGGATGCGGCGTCGGTTGACGTAGGCGGTGAGAGTCTGCCCCGTTTCCTTTTTGAACAGGGCGGACAGGTAGCCCGAGGACAGATTCTGGGTTTCCGCCAAGGTATGCAGACTCAAATCCGCTGTCAGGTCGGTGTCGATATAGGCAATCACACGCTGCACGGGCAGGGAATATTGCTCCGTGGCGTGGCGGTTGACCAGACGGCAATATCCGTAGAACATTTCCCGCATGAGTGCGTTGATGGCGGCACCGTTGTATGCCTGCTCGATGCGTTTGGCATAGTCCGAGGAGAGACGGTGGAGGTAAATGGGGTGCACGCCCCCTTGCTCCGCAGCCTTGCGCAGCAGGGTGTTCATGATGATGCAGTAATTTTTCATGTTTCGCATGGCATCGGGAGTGCGCTGCTCAAAGTTGAAGCTGCTCAGCTGCCCAATCATGACGCTGCCCTTTTGAATCAGCCCCTGACTGACGGCAAAGAGCAGTTCGTTTTCATAGCGGTATTGATGCTCCAGCAATTTCATTTCACGCAGTACGTCCTCAGGCTGTGAAATGTCCGATTGTGCTTCAATGGGAGCGAAATGACCTGTCAGCTCCCGATTCAGGTCAATGGTGTCAAAATCCCCGCTTCCCCAAATTAAGGTGCAGAATTGATAGACCATGGCGTGAATGGGGTTGTTGTCGGGAAGAATGGGGATTTGGCTGAAGAATCGCTCCATGGGAGGTACCCAGCGGGGGTCTACCTCGTAACGCTCCACAAAAAACAGCAGAGTCTCGTGGGTTATCTCTTGGTCAAAGTAGGGACCAATCCATAAAACGTCCTTTCCTTCTCCCGGCAGCTGCAGAAACTGATAGCAGTAGCCAAACTGGTCGGTCATGCGGTAGAGGGTACGGGGGCGGCATTGGCTGACTGCGGCAATGAGGGTCAGCTCATAGTCACGGGTCCAGCCAATCAGACTGCGCATCCCCAAGTCCATGCGAGATTCCTTGCTTTTGTCGGGGGGCAGAATCAAGGTTTGCAGCTTGCAGGAGGCAAAGGTTTTCCGCAGAAACTGCAGCTCCGCCGAGTATTTCATGAACAGCCACCCCTTTTCTCCTGTTTTGTGAAAGTGGACAAAAATAACCAAAATTCTTATTTGCATTATCATACGACCTTCTGAAAAAATCAATAGCTAATATGAAAATAATACGGGTGCAGATGAAAAAATTCCTCACGGCGCAATGCCTATTTTTGCTAAGATGTTATCAGCAATCGTTTGGGCTCTGCCCGAAACATAAAATCACAGAAAAGAAGGTAATACTATGGAAAAAAACGGGATCCGTCCTTTTGGCTGGCGCGATAAGGTAGGTTACTTGCTGGGCGACTTCGGCAACGACTTCACCTTTATTATGGCATCCTCTTACTTGATGAAATTCTACACCGACGTAATGGGCGTATCCGCAGGTGTTGTTGGCGTGATTATGATGCTGGCACGTATTGTGGACGCATTTACCGACATTGGCATGGGTCGTATTGCTGACCGCAGCCCCGTGACTGCAAACGGCAAGTTCAAGCCCTGGCTGAAGAGAATGTGCATTCCCGTTGCTTTTGCAGGCTTCCTGATGTATCAGGCAGGCTTTGCGGATTGGGCAATGAATGCAAAGATTGCTTATCTGGCAGTTACCTATCTGCTGTGGGGCTCCTTCTGCTACACCGGCATCAACATCCCCTACGGCTCCATGGCATCCGCAATTTCCGCTGACCCCTCCGACCGTCAGTCTCTGTCTACCTTCCGTACCATGGGCGGTATGCTGGCAGGCATGATCATTATGATCGGTGTGCCTCTGATTGCTTATACCGAAGATGCACTGGGCAATTCCGTTATGGTAGGCGAACGCATTACCATTGCAGCAGGGGTGTTCTCTGTACTGGCAGTTATCTGCTACCTGCTGTGCTATAAGCTGGTAACCGAACGTGTGGTGGTGGAAAACGCTGCGGAAGAACAGCCCGGTTTGGGTGAAATGATTTCCAGCGCTATGGGCAACCGCGCTCTGATTTCCATCATTGCTGCAGCGATTCTGATGCTGCTGAGCCAGCTGACCATGCAGGGCATGGCAAACTATGTATACCCCAACTACTATGGCGACCCCACCGCACAGTCTGCTTCCTCTGCTATGATGGCAGTGGGCATGGTTGCTGCTGCGGCTATGGCGAAGCCTCTGGGTGCAAAGTTCGGCAAGGCAGAGGTTTCTGCTGTGTGCTGCGCATTTGCAACTGTGATGAATATTCTGCTGTTCTTCGTTCGTCCCGAAAGCGTATGGGTTTATGCAGGCTTCCAGATGCTCAGCTGGCTGGGTCTGGGCGTATTCCAGATGGTATGCTGGGCGCTGATTACCGACGTTATCGATGATACCGAAGTAAAAACCGGTCGTCGTGAAGACGGTACTGTATATGCTATTTACTCCTGGGCACGTAAGCTGGGTCAGGCAGCTTCCTCCGGTCTGATGGGCTGGCTGCTGACTCTGATTGGCTATACCGATGCTACCGCATTCGATCCTGTTGTTACAGAAGGCATCTTCGATATCTCCGTTATCGTTCCCGTTATCGGCTTCGGCGCTCTGGCACTTGTGCTGGTATTCTGGTACCCCCTGCATAAGAAGGCTGTTGACGCAAACGTAGAGTTCCTGAACAAGAAACACGGCAGAGCGTAAAAATTCAGTTTGCTGAATTAGGTGAGTGAAAAGGGAAGAGATATTGAAATTGGATGTTTCACTCTTCCCGCAATTTGATATTTAAGGAGAACACCTCAACATGAGAACAATCTTCAATTTCAATTACAAGTGGGCATTTACCAAGCAGTGCAATGCAGTTCCCACCGAGCTGCCTATGGACTGGAACTGGGTAAACCTGCCCCATAGCTGGAACGGCATCGACGGTCAGGACGGCGGCAACGACTACTGGCGCGGTACCGCATACTATGCAAAGGCATTCGACAAGATGGACCTGCCCGTGGCAGAACGCTACTTCATCGAATTCCAGGGCACCAACTCCTCCGCCGATTTCTATCTGAATGGCAAGCATCTGGCACATCACGACGGCGGCTACTCCACCTGGCGTGTGGACATCACCGACGCGCTGGCACAGGAAAACCTGTTCGTGGTTGCTGTGGACAACAGCCCCAATGAAGAAATCTACCCCCAGATGGCAGACTTTACCTTTTACGGCGGCATTTACCGTGACGTGAACATTATCTGCGTATCCGAATCTCACTTCGACCTGGAATACTACGGCGCACCCGGCATCAAGGTCACCCCCGTTGTCAACGGCAAGGACGGCGAGCTGGAAGTGGAAGTATTCGTCAAGAATATGAAGGAAGGTCAGAAGCTGGTTTACACCCTGTATGACGCAGAAGAAAATGCTCTGCAGACCATGGAATCCACCGATACCAAGGTTAATTTCCACGTTGCGGACGTACACCTGTGGCACGGCCGCAGGGACCCCTATCTGTACTGCTGCGAAGCAGAGCTGATGGAAGGGGAAGAAATCAAGGATAACGTCTGCACCCGTCTGGGCTTCCGCAGCTTTGAAATCCATCCCGAAAACGGCTTCATCCTCAACGGTGAAGAATACCCCCTGCGCGGCGTATCCCGTCATCAGGACCGCTGGGGCAAGGGCAACGCACTGAGCAAGGAAGACCACAAGGAAGACATGGAGCTGATTTGCGAAGTGGGTGCTACCACCATCCGTCTGGCACACTATCAGCACGACCAGTACTTCTATGACCTGTGCGACGAATACGGTCAGGTGGTTTGGGCAGAAATTCCCTTCATCTCCAAGTTTATGGTGGGCGGCGTGGAAAACACTGTCAGCCAGATGAAGGAACTGGTTGCTCAGAACTACAACCACCCCTCCATCGTGGTTTGGGGTCTCAGCAATGAAATCACCATCGGCGGCTCTACCCCCGAACTGCTGGACAACCACAACAAGCTTAACGACTTGTGCCATGAATGGGATAAGACCCGTCTGACCACCATTGCTGCGGTTTCCCCCTGCGCACTGGATGACCCCTATCTGCTGATTCCCGACGTGGTTTCCTACAACCACTATTTCGGCTGGTACGGCGGCGATACCTCCATGAACGGCCCCTGGTTCGATAACTTCCACGCAACCCATCCCAATATTCCCATTGGCTGCTCCGAATATGGCTGCGAAGCGCTGAACTGGCACACCTCCGAGCCTGTACAGGGCGACTACACCGAAGAATATCAGGCATATTACCATGAAGAACTGATTAAGCAGCTGTTCACCCGTAAGTATCTGTGGGCGACCCATGTTTGGAATATGTTCGAGTTCGGTGCGGACAGCAGAGCGGAAGGCGGCGAAAACGGTCAGAACCATAAGGGTCTGATGACCTTTGACCGCAGCTACAAGAAGGACTCCTTCTATGCGTACAAGGCATGGCTCAGCGATGACCCCTTCGTACACATCTGCGGCAAGCGCTATGTGGACCGTGTGGAAGATGTGACCAAGGTCACCGTTTACTCCAACCTGCCCGAAGTGGAGCTGTTTGCAAACGGCGTATCTCTGGGCAAGCAGGCATCTCCCGAACACTTCTTCTACTTCGACGTACCCAACGCAGGGGAAACCGTGCTGAAGGCTGTTGCAGGGGACTGCACCGACGAAAGCTTCCTGCGCAAGGTGGAAGTATTCAACGAAGCATACCGTCTGGTAGAAAAGGGCGCTGTGCTGAACTGGTTCGATATCACCGCTCCCGAGGGCTACTTCTCTCTGAATGACAAGATGTCCGATATTATGGCTGCACCCATGGGTATGGCACTCATCGGCGGCTTTATGGCACAGATGATGCCTTCCGGCGGCGAAGACGGAAAGATTGAAGCTGCAGGCTTTGAAATCGAAATGACCCCCGACAGCCCCATGATGGCTATGATGGGCGGCTTTACCGTCATTCGTCTGGCAAGCATGATCGGCGGCTTCCTGGGTAAGGACTTCACCAAGGAAGAACTGCTGGGCATCAATGCAATGCTCAACCAGATCAAGAAACCCGAATAAACGAATCCATAAATAACGAGCCCGCACTCGAAAGAGTGCGGGTTTTATTATGTTCATAAAAAATTTTCGGAGGCTTGTTTTGATTTCTTGAAAAAATTGGGTAAGACTGATATACTGAACTTTTAGAGAAACCAATTAAGAAAGGAACTTTCTTATGACCAAAATTGATATTTTTTCCGGCTTTCTGGGTGCAGGCAAGACCACACTCATTAAGAAGCTGATTGCAGAAGGCTACAAAAACGAAAAGCTGGTGCTCATTGAAAACGAATTCGGTGAAATCTCCGTTGACGGCGGTTTCCTGAAGGAAGCGGGCATCGAAATTACCGAAATGAACTCCGGCTGCATTTGCTGCTCTCTGGTAGGCGATTTCAATGAAGCCCTGAAGCAGGTTATTGCCGAATTCCACCCCGACCGTATCCTCATCGAGCCCTCCGGCGTTGGCAAGCTGTCCGACGTCATCAAGGCTGTGCAGGGCGTTGCAGCGGAAGACGACAGCATTATGCTCAATGGCTTTACCACCGTTGTGGATGCTTCCAAGGCAAAGATGTACATGAAGAACTTCGGTGAGTTCTTCGCAAACCAGATTGAAAATGCTGCCTGCATTATCCTTAGCCGCACCGCAGGCATCAAGGACGATAAGCTGAAGACTGCGCTGCAGATTATCCGTGAAGCAAACCCCGAAGCTGTGGTCATCACCACCCCTTGGGAACAGCTCAGCGGCGAAACCCTGCTCCGCGCCATCGAAATCAAGTCCACTCTGAAGGACACTCTGGCAGGTATGCTCCATGAAGCACACCACCACGACCACGGTGCGCACTGCACTTGCGGCTGCCATGACCATGACCATCATGAGCATGAACACCACCACGAGCATCATGAACATCATGACCACGAGCACAGTCACGAGCATCACCATCATCATGACCATGATGAGCACTGCGACTGTGGCTGCCACGACCATGACCATCATGAGCATGAACATCATCATGAACATGAACACCACCATCATCACGACCACGATGAACACTGTGACTGCGGCTGCCATGACCACGACCATCATCACCATCACCACCATGCAGACGAAGTGTTCGTCAGCTGGGGGGCGGAAACCTTCCTGAAGTACAGCGAAGCAGACATCACCGCTATGTTGAACGCATTCGTTGACGATGACGAAACCTACGGCATGGTACTGCGTGCAAAGGGCTATGTGCCTGCTGCCGAAGGGGAAGGCTGGGTATACTTCGACTACACCCCCGGTGAGCTGAATGTCCGCCGCGGCGGTGCCGATGTTATCGGTCGTATTTGCGTCATTGGTTCCGCACTGAAGGAAGAAGCACTGAAGGAGTTGTTCCGCATTGGCTAAGATTCTGCAAAAAGCACCCAAGGAGGTGCCTGTCTATCTGTTTACAGGGTTTCTGGAAGCGGGCAAGACCCGTTTCATTCAGGAAACTCTGGAAGATGTACGCTTCAACAACGGGGAAAGAACCCTGTTGCTGCTGTGTGAAGAAGGGGAGGAAGAATACGCCCCCGAGCGCTTTGCGTCCCCCAATGTGGTATGCAGAGTGGTTGAGGACCAGGAAGACCTGACCGCTGCAAACCTGGGCAAGTGGCTGGAAGAAACCAAGGCTGTCCGTGTGGTATGCGAGTACAACGGCATGTGGCTGCTGCAGACCCTGTACGACAATATGCCCGAGGGCTGGATGGTATACCAGGAGTTCTTCTTCGCCGATGCACGTACCATCCTGAACTACAATGCCAATATGCGTCAGCTGACCTTCGATAAGCTCCAGAGCTGCGAGCTGGCGGTATTCAACCGTTTTGACCCTGCTATGGACAAGATGGAGCTGCATAAGCTGGTGCGTACCGCAAGCCGCCGCAGCGAAATCGTCTATGAACATGCTGACGGCACCATTGAATATGATGACATCGAAGACCCCCTGCCCTTTGATTTGAACGCCCCTGTGGTGATGATTGGGGAGCGGGACTACGCTGTTTGGTATCGTGATATGCTGGAGGAACTGGACAAGTACAACGGCAAGACCGTTATGTTCACAGGTCGTGCGGTGACTCGCCGCACCATGCCCGGCGCATTTATGATTGGCCGTCATGTGATGACCTGCTGTGCCGATGACATCACCTTCTCCGCTATGGTCTGCAATTGGGACCGCAGCAAGGTACGTGCGATGGCAAAGGACCAGTGGGTGACTGTAAAGGCAAAGATTGAAGTGAAGTTCCACCCCAGCTACCGCGGCAAGGGGCCTGTGCTGAATGCACTGGAAGTGCGCCCCGCAAAGAAGCCCGAACCGGAAGTGGCCACATTCTACTAATGAATCGTCTCCCCACCTTAACGAAGGAGGGGCAATATCCGCTTTTGACATATTCGGTTTGATATGATATAATTTTAACAAGAAATCCTCAAAAGGAGGAAGTGTTATGAAAAAGATCATTACCATCAGCCGTGAGTTTGGCAGCGGCGGCCGTACCGTAGGTAAGCTGGTTGCCGAAAAGATGGGTTATAAGTACTACGACAAGGAAATCATCGAGCAGGTTGCGGAAGAAACCGGCTTCTCCAAGGCATACATCAGCCGCCGTGGGGAGCATTCTCCCTCTGCAAGTATGTTTTCCTACTCCTTCATGGGCCGCTCTCATGACGGTCTCAGCACCGACGACTACCTGTTCTCCGTACAGCGTAAGATTATTCTGAAGCTGGCAGAGGAAGGCAACTGCGTCATCGTAGGCCGCTGCGCCGACTATATCCTCCGCAACCATGAGGATGTACTGAATGTATTCATTCACGCACCCAAGGCATGGCGTGCCAAGCGCATCGTGGAGGTTTACGGCTCCAACAGCCATAAGCCCGAACGCCGTCTGGACGACAAGGACAAAAAGCGCCGCGTGAACTATAAGTACTACACCGACCGTGAATGGGGCGACTACGACAACTACGACTTGAGCCTCAACACTGCCTCTCTGGGCATTGAAAACTGCGCTGACCTGATTGCGGCTATCGCACAGGCAGAGTGGATGTAACAAAAGCAAACTCCCCGATGATGTTCATCGGGGAGTTTTTTGACAATGGATGGGATTTTATTGGAAATGAAAAACGCACCGAGGATTCGGTGCGTTTTGTTATGTTATACGTTTTCTTCCACAAATTCGGCGATGTCGCCCAAGGTGTCGCATTCGAAGTCGGAAGGGAAGTCGATTTCCCAATTGTCTTCTGCGAAGCTGATGATTTCGTAAATATCGCCGTCGCTCAGCTCCAGATCCTCACGCAGGTCCATGCCCATACGGATAGAATCGGCGGCAAAGTGATCCGCTACAAACTGCTTCAGTGCGCTTTCGATTTCGTTCATGGAATGAAATCCCCTTTCAGGAAATAATTAGTAGTCTCGTTGCCTCAAATTATAGCATACGAAACGCACATTGCAAGGCACAGGTGCATAGAAATGTATTATTTGTGCAATGGTATAAAAAAATCGCCGCAGAATTGTATACTGCGGCGATTACATTGTGTCAACGGGCGGCAAAAGACTGCACAAAGCTCTGCAGCTGGGTGCGTGTGGTGTAAGCTGCCGCTTCGGCAATGAGGCGCTGTTTGTCCTCTTGCTCCAGTGCGGCGTATTTCTCCAGTGCGGCGGGGTTTTCCACCAGTGCAATGCCCAAATCAAAGGGCAGCGGACCGCTCAGCCAATTGGGTTCGATGTGAATCACTCCTTTGGGATTAGTATGCCCAAGGATTGAAAAAACAAACACCCCCGCTGGCACGAGGGTGTTCGTCGATAGGATGAGGATAAAATGAAAAAGATGAAATAACGATTCTTGTCTTGTTGACTATAGTCTACCCTGAAGATGTTACGTAAAAAAGGGCGAAGATGTTACAGAAATATTAAATGGGGTTTTAATGTGTAAAAACTACATGGAAATTTTTATATGATACGACAAAATTGTTCAATGTGCCGAGGGGACGTCAGCCGCGAGGGTAAAACAAAGGGACACCCCTAAGGGGTGCCCCTACGATAGGTGCGGTGGTTTATCCATAACATACCCCGAACCAGCCTTCGGGCGGGTTGTCATTTTGGGTGACTGCGGAGACGTAATGTTCCTTTCCGTACAGCGTGCAGCTGCAGCGATTGGTATTCGTATGGTGCATGAGGGCTTGTGCTGCCTGCTGTGCCTGCTCCATAGTGGGGTGAGGCAGCAGCTCGTTGATTTGCAGGGTGGTGCCGTCACTGAAATAGTCTGCAATGAACCCTCCCACGGTGCAAAACTCTCCGCCGTAGGCTTGGTGCAGCAGATGTGCCCACTGTGCCCAATTTTCATTGTGGCGCACATGGGGCAAGCCCTGCAGTGCTGCTTCTCTGCGCGCCATGTAGTCGGCGGGAGACAGGGGAGTTACGGACAAAGCGCTGTGATTGCCGCGGTCAAAGGCAGCGGACTGCATCCCCATAGTGGGTACAGCACCGATTTTTTCCGCATACCAAGGGTACAGACTTTCTTCCGAGGGCTTGGTGAACAGGTAAGCACAGCCTGCGGAAAAGACCTGCTCTTTCAGCAGCCTGCAAAGCTTGGCAGCAAGACCGCGCTTGCGGTGGTCGGGGTGGGTGGCAACGGCGTAGAGATAGGCGCCCTTGCGAACCTCACCCGAAACAGCCACATAGTCGGTGCCTTGAGGGCAGTAGGCTGCTGCGGCAATGGTGCCATCCAGCTCTGCACAAACGCCAAAGTGGGGCGTATGGGCAAACAGGCGGAAAAATTCCCGTACCAGTGCCTCGTCATCGCCGAATACCAGAGACCACAGGGCTGCACCTTGAGGCGCATCGGCGAGGGTCATAGGGCGAAGAATATAATCGCTCATGCATTGCCCTCCTCATATAATTCGGGGTAGCAGTCCCGCACTACCTTGCGGAATTCACGGAGGTCGGCGAAGGTTTCCGGGCGCTTCCGCTCATCACGGAGCAGGGCAGAGGGGTGGTAAATGGCCATGAGCCGCATCTTGCCACGACGATACCATTTGCCGTGTTCTTTGGTGATTTTGAAGTCCTGACGAATCATGCGCTGTGCGGCGATGCGACCCAGACACAGGACAAATTCCGGGTCCATGAGCCGCATCTGCTCGTCCAGCCAGAACTTGCAGGCATCCTGCTCCTCTGCCAGAGGGTCACGGTTGCGGGGCGGGCGGCACTTGACGATGTTGGCAATGTATAGCTTGGTGCGGTCCAGACCGATGAGGTACAGCATATCGTCCAGCAGCTTGCCTGCGGGACCTACGAAGGGATAGCCCTGCAGGTCCTCTTGCTCCCCGGGGCCTTCTCCCACAATCAGAATGGGAGAATCGGGGTTGCCCACACCAAATACTACATTGGTACGGGTGGCGTGGAGGGGGCAGCCTACGCACTGCATACAGCCTTCGCGGAGGGCTTCCCAGTCATCATGTTTGTTCATCATATTGTTCATGGAGTGTTGTCTCCTTTGGTGTTTTTCCGTCATATACTATGATAGGAACGGGGGTGTTTTGGCGCTTTCCGTGTAATCTAACAGAATTTCCGTGGAAATTCCATGTTCACCCTTGTTTTATGTCTTTGGACACATTATAATACAAAAGAATGAAAATAACAATTAGGAGGCTGCCAATGACAGCTTTTGATCAATATCTGAGAACACGCAGCAAGGGTCACCTGATCGGTGTAGGCGGCGTGAGCATGAGCCCTCTGGCGGAAGTGCTGGCAGGCGCAGGTATGCCCATTACCGGCTCCGATATGGCCCACAGTGAAAAAACCGCACATCTGGAAGAACTGGGTGTGAAGGTGTACTACGGTCACCACGCGGAAAACATCCAGCAGGATACCAAGTTCATTGTTCGTACTGCTGCGGTCCATGACGACAACCCCGAAATTATCCGCGCACGCGAAATGGGCATTCCCGTATTTGAACGTGCGGAAGCTTGGGGCGCCATCATGACATACTACCAAAACGCACTGTGCATTTCCGGCACCCACGGCAAGACCACTACCACCTCCATGTGTACCCATATTCTCATGGCGGCGGAAAAAGACCCCACCGTTATGATTGGCGGTACCCTGCCCATTCTGAAGGCAGGTCATCGCATCGGTCACGGGGATACCATCGTGCTGGAATCCTGTGAGTACTACGACTCCTTCCTGAACTTCTTCCCCACCGTTGCAGTCATTCTGAACGTGGAAGAAGACCATCTGGACTACTTCAAGGGCGGTCTGCCCGAAATTGAGGCCAGCTTCCATAAGTTTGCTGAGTCTGTCCCCGTTGACGGCTGCATTGTGGCAAACTACGAAGACAAGAACACCATGGATTCCGTTGCAGGCATCGACCGCAAAATCGTTACCTTCGGTATCGATAAGAACGCCGATGTTTATGCCGACAACATCCGTTTCAGCGGTGCAAAGAGCATGTTTGACCTGTTCGTAGGTGACGAAAAAATTACCGATGTAACCCTGCACGTGCCCGGTATGCACAATATCCGCAACGCACTGGCTGCCGCTGCTGCTTGCCTGCACTTGGGCATCGGCGCAACTGCCATCAAGTACGGTCTGGCAGGCTTCATCGGCACAGGCAGACGTTTTGAGTACAAGGGTAAGTACAACGGCGCAGACGTTTACGACGACTATGCACACCATCCCAGCGAGCTGCAGGCTACTCTGGATGCAGTACAGCAGCTGGGCTACAAGCGCAATATCGTTGTGTTCCAGCCCCACACCTACACCCGTACCGCAGCTCTGTTTGATGATTTCGTTCAGCAGCTGAAGCGTCCCGATATCACCTATCTGGCAGAAATTTATGCAGCACGCGAAATCAACACCATCGGCATTTCCTCCAAGGATATCTGCCGCGAAATCAACGGTGCAAAGTACTTTGCGACCTTTGATGAAATTGTTGCGGACCTGAAGAAGTTTGCACAGCCCGGTGATATTATTCTTACCATCGGCGCAGGGGATGTATTTAAAATCGGCGAAGCACTGGTGGAAAAGTAAGATGAGACTGGATAAATTTCTGAAGGTCAGCCGCCTGATTAAGCGCCGTACCGTAGCCAATGAGGCTTGCGATGCAGGTAAGGTCTGCGTGGGCGGTCGTCCCGTGAAAGCAAGCTACGATGTGAAAATCGGTGACATCATCGAAATCAACTTCGGTCAGCGCACCGTGAAGGTGGAAGTTCTGGCTCTGGCGGAATCCACCAAAAAGGAAGACGCTGCTGCTATGTACAGACAAATTGTATAATTATAAAAAGCAACCAAGGCTGAAGCCTTGGTTGTTTTGTTTATGGAATGTTCACAAAGCATTTAAAATCTATTAACCAACGGGGGATGAGGTCGTGGTATCTTATATTTGCGAGGAGCAATAAGCTTCGATCATTTAAACAAAGTAACATACTTACTTTCCTCTCTTTTCTCTTTCTCCCTATGTTGTAAAAACATCCGATCGGCTCCGTCGGTATCGGCGGAGTCGGTCACATGGGAAAAGGCGACGAAGCAAGCTCCATATCGCTGACAGTGTAAAGTAACAATTGATATATTACCTTTCCAAACACCTCTCTTTCTCTCTAAGCACAAGAGCCTCGTCCAATGGGACGAGGGTCTTGTGTTATTTTGAAGGGATTAAACTTTGACCTTAACTACGACCTTGCGGACGGGAACGGGCTGTGCCACTGCCAGACCGGGCTTATGTGCATCGTGAGGATAGAGAATCACGAAGTCATGCTTGCGCAGAATCAGAGGGCTGTGGTTGGGGGTGTCTTCGTAGAACTCAATGTCGGTGACATAGGGAACCTTGACGGGCAGATTTTCACGGAGAACGTATTCAATCTTTTCGCATTCGCCGTCCAGGAACTGGATGTCGATGTAGTTGTTGTGTGCTTCTACCATGCTTTCGGTTTTGGTTTCGTATTCGGAGACCATGGCGAATACGTCATCGCCGTCGATGTCGTAGCGGCCTACGGGCTTGGGGTCTGCGATGTAGTCCAGCAGGAATGCGAATGCCTTTTCGAACTTTTCGTTGCCTGCGGTGTAGAGCTTGTAATTGTCAATGCGGTCCAGAATCATAGGATAACCTCCCAAAATGTATTTGCATATATTCTATCATAATCAAATAAAAAATCCAATTCGAGAATTGGATTTTGTGGAAACTATTCATCTAACAGAAAAGCCCTCACCATTACAGCATCAAACACACCGAACAAAAACAAAAGAGAAATCTGTGAGCAGATTTCTCTTTTGAAATAAAAGTGTGTTTGATGATGAACAAGGTTGATTGACGGAATGGACGAGCTTTCGTCATGCCTGACGGAAGTGAGGGATATGGAGTCCAATCAACCGATGCCGCCGTACACCAGACCCAGTACAAACACGACCACGGTAACGGGGACGTAAATGTACTTTGCAACAGGTCCGAACCATGCGGGCAGTGCTTTCTTGCGGCCCAGCTGCAGCTCGCTCTTGATGTTGTCGAAGCCCAGAATGTAGTACACAGCGATGGCGCCCAGCAGTGCGCCGAAGGGTGTGACCAGAATGGTGATGAAGTCCATCCACTTGCCCATGACGTCGCCGTTTTCCATGAACAGACCCACACCCAGAGTGATGATGCCGCAAATGACCACAGCGGTGGTGCGCTTCAGGTTGAAGCGGGTCTGCCAGCTTTCGCAGACAGCTTCGAACATATTCATTAGGCTGGTGACACCTGCGAACAGTACGGACAGGAAGAATACCACGGCAATCAGCTGACCCATGGGCATTTCCGCAAATACACCGGGCAGGGTGATGAACAGCAGAGAGGGACCGGAGTGGGGCTCGATGCCGAATGCGAACACTGCGGGCATGACAGCCAGTGCGGAAACCATAGCAGCGCAGGTATCAAAGAATGCGGTGGATACGGATGCCTTGGGGATGTCCTCGTCTTTCTTCAGGTAGCTGCCGTATACAATCATGCCGGAGCCTGTGATGGACAGGGAGAAGAATGCCTGACCCATTGCCATGACCCAAGTGTGGGGATTTGCCAGCTGCTCCCACTTGGGAACAAACAGGAATTCATAGCCTGCGGATGCGCCGGGCAGGAATGCCACGCGGACAGCCACCAGTACAAACAGCACGAAAAACGCAGGCATGAGGATTTTGTTCAGCTTTTCAATGCCCTTGGTTGCGCCCAGCAGCAGGCTTGCGCAGCCCATGACTACGATGGCGGTGTGACAGGGTACGTTGCCCAGAGTGCCGCTCATGGCGGTGAAGAAGGCTCCTGCGTCTGCGGTCATCAGCTCCCCTGTGATGCAGCCCAGCAGGCTCTTGAGAACCCAGCCCAGAATGATGGAGTAGCCGATGGCAATGCCCAGCGAGCCAAACAGAGGAATCCAGCCCAGTGCGTAGCCCAGCTTACCCTTGCCGCGAGAAGCAAAGCAGTATTCATAAGCGCCCAGAGTGCCTGTCTGTGCGCGGCGGCCAATGGCAAATTCTGCGGACAGCCCTACCAGACCAAACAGCACAATGAAAATGATATAGGGAATCAAGAATGCAGCACCGCCGTACTGGCCCAGACGGTAGGGGAACAGCCAAATGTTGCCCATACCCACCGCAGAGCCCACGCAGGCAAGCACAAAGCCCAAGCTTGTGCCGAAGCCGCCATTGCGGTGCATTGCATTGGAATGATTTTCGTTCATCTTTTTCTCCTTTAAATGGTTGAATTATCGACTGCCATAGTATATAGTGGAACTTAAGATTTGTAAAGTTGATAATATCAATATAAACCATCGAAGAATTAAATGGAGAACCTATGGATATTAAGAATTTGAATACATTTATACAGGTAGCGGAGCTGCTGAGCTTCACACAGGCGGCGGAAAAGCTGGGTTACAGCCAGTCCACCGTGTCTTTCCAGATTCGTCAGCTGGAGACGGAGCTGGGGGTCAGCCTCTTTGACCGCATCAACCATACCATTGCACTGACGGACAAGGGACGTGAGATGCTGCAGTATGCCCATGAGATTATGAAAATCGCGGGGGATATGGAAAAAGCGGCAAGCGGTGACCGTGAAATCGGGGGCTTGGTGCGCATTGCCATTGCACAGTCCCTATGCGATTGGCTGCTGACGGAGCGTTTTGCGGCGCTCCATACGGATTACCCCGGCATTACCATGAAAATCATTGCGGGGGATACGGAAGAAATGTTCCGTCTGCTGGGGCGTAATGAGGCGGATTTGGTGTTTACGCTGGACAACCATATTTACCACCGTGACTATGTGCTGGTGGATGAAGCCCAGATGGGTGTGCATTTCGTGGCAGCCACGGATTCGCCCCTGTGTGGGCGCAGCCTGACCTTGACGGAAATTGCCGCACAGCCCTTCCTGGTTACGGAAAAGGGCATGAGCTACCGCCGACTGATGGAAGAACAGCTGGCAAAGCATAATCTGGAGCTTATGCCTATTCTGGAATCGGGCAGTACAGCGCTGCTGTGCCGTTTGGCGGAGCAGGGCATGGGTGTGGCCTATCTGCCCGATTATGTTACGGAGACTGCGGTACGGGAAGGGCGGCTGTGTCGTTTGGATGTGCCCGAAATTCAGGTGGATATTTGGAAGCAGATGTTCTACCACCGTGATAAGTGGGTTAGCCCACAGATGAAAAAGGTTATGGAATACCTCACAAGATAAGAGTATATCCTTTGTTATTGGCGGTCTCTATAAATGCATAAAAAAACCACCCTCGATTTTGGTTGAGGGTGGTTTTATTGTTTACTTCTATGCCGCAGTGCGTGAAGGAAGGGTCCTCAAGGGAAACCATGGCTGGTTTTCCTTGAAATCGCGTCGGCGACAGCCGATATAGCATTTCAGCAGAAATGCTCGCGATTAACCATACACTTTGTACAGGAATGTTACGACCTGTGCGCGGGTGCAGACCTGATTGGGGCCAAACTCGGTAGCGCTGATGCCGCCTGTGACCTCATTTTCCTTTGCCCAGATGACGGGATTAGCAAACCAGTCGGTGTCTGCTACGTCATCAAAGGGGCTCTTGCCGCTGACCGCGGGCTTACCCTTGGCTGCGTACAGGAAGGTTGCGATTTGTGCGCGGGTGCAGGTTTGGTCAGGACCGAACTTGCCTTCCGCTACACCACCTGTGATGCCCTGTTCTACTGCCCACAGTACGGGCTTCAGATACCACGCATCGTTGGGGACATCCGTGAAGGGATTATCCATGGATGCGGGCTCGGGCTTGCCGTTGGCTGCCCACAGGAAAGTTACCACCTGCGCACGGGTACAGCCGTCGTTGGGACCGAAGGTGGTTGCAGATGTGCCGCCTGTGACGTTGTTGGCTCTTGCCCACATGACGGGTGCATAATACCAGTCGGATTCATTGACATCGGTGAAGGGATTGTCGGAAAGGCTTGGGATGCTTTCAATCTTCTGTGTATGGCAGATTGTGCAAGTGAAGCATTTCTCGCCTCGTTCATCTGCGGTGGGCTCTTTCGTCACTATACCATTGTCCCATTGGTGTCCTGTTACGGGCAGTATTTCGCTTTCATGATAGCCGCAGAAGCTGCAGTAGCGCTGTTGCTCGCCTTCAATTTCGCAGGTAGCTTTTTTGGCCACTGCCCAAGGGCCAAATGTATGAGTGTAGTGATTTTGGATGGGATTCCAGTAGACGTTACCGCCGTAGTTTTGTCGAACATCATTGGTCCAGCTTGTAACATCGGTAGGATAGTAAGCGTTGGTGATTGTTTGTGCGAAGCAATCTTCGGCAAACAGTGGGGCATCGCCGGTGAATGTAATGCGTTTCAGCCCATTCATATTTGCAAATGCTTTGGTATCAACATAGACCACACTTTCGGGGATCACAAGGTTAGACAGTTTGCGGCAACCATAAAATACGCCTTTGCCGATGTGGGTGATGTTGGAGGGGAACGTGACACTTTCTACGTTGGCACAAAGTGCAAATGTATAGTCTCCTATTTCCGTGACGGAAGGAGGAATGACAATGGACTTTGCATTTTCACCGTTAATATACAAGGTGTAACCGGGATTGTTACTCATGTATTCATTAATTATTTCGACACCGTTATGAGCATCTGTGTAGATGTAGGATTTTGCGAAGGCTTTTGTAATCCATTGTTCCATATCAGAGATATAGACACTCTTTAGGTTAGGGCACATTGCAAATGCATTTCGGCCAATCGTATCTACGCTTGTGGGAATGGTAACGGATTGGATACTTGTGCCTCCGAAAGCACCTGCGGAAATTGCAGTTATATCGTCGGGGATTATAACATGTTCCAAAAGGGTGCCGTTTAGATAAAGTCGGTTGGGACCGGTATAAGCAAATGAATGGAAGAAGTTGAGGCCGTATTCATACTCCAAACCACACCAAGCTGCTAAATCGGTGATATGGATATCGATGCCTTTTGTCGAGAATTCATAGAGTCCGCTTCCGGTGAATTTTTTTACACTGGGAGGAATATGAATAGAGTTCAGGCTATTACACTCTTTAAAAATAGCGGGGGAAAGAGAGGTGATGCCATCTTCTATAACAATGGTTTTAATCAAATGGCTATACTCCAACCAAGGAATATATTGTTCATCAAAATATTCTTCCACACCTCGAGTGCCATTGATGGTGAGTGTGCCGCTGCGATCAAGTTTCCACTGCATTTGTACTGCATTGCCATATGCAATGAGAGAGGGATCATGATTATCGGAAGGGAGGTCGCTTGGCACTGCTACCCATTGGCCACGGAAATAGTTGGAAACCCTTTTGAAATTAAAGTTTTCCCAGCTGAAATTGTCGGCGGGGTAGTAGATGGTGGGGGTGCCTGCACGGAATGGGTCGGAGCTATCGATGATGGGAGAGTCGCCGGGGAAGATGATTTCTTCGATAGCGGGGAACCATTGCGTAGGCAGGAATTTGATGGTACATCTTACCTTAGGCATGGTGAGTCGTTTCAGGGAGTTGCAGTGAAGAAATGCATCGCCATAGAATTCTTTGACGTTTTCGGGGAATGTGAATTCTGTAAGAGATGTGCAGTCCAAAAAAGCATAAACTCTGACGTTTTCTGTGCTTTCGGGTAGGGTAATGGTTTCTGCTTTATCCAGATAAGCGAAAGCATACTGCCCGATTTCTGTAATGCCTTCTTCTACAACTACATGAAAAATTTGGTCTTTGTAGGGAAACCAAGGGGTGGTTATGGTGTAAATATCGGGTTTGCTGAATGCGGGAATCGCACCTTGGCCTGAAACGGTGAGAACCCCATCGCTATCCAGTGTCCATGAAATGCTGTCATTTAATGTGCCGCTTTGAACTGTATCTGCTGCAAAGGCGGTCACGGACAGGCAGCACAGCAAAGCCGTCAGCACGGCTATGATGGTGAGAATGTGTTGGAAGCGTTTCATGGTAAAACCTTCTTTCTTGTGGTAGATGATACCATTATACCGTATTTTGGGTTTGGGAGATAGAGATTTGGGGAGATTGACATGCCGAAAAGCGGAGAGAATGCATATGGAAAATGCACAAATCCGTACACAGGAGAGCCTGAAATGGGGTGAAATGTTGGACGAATACGGCAGAAACGATACCGGGCTTTTGTGGAAAGATAAGTGGTTTGTTCGTGCGAGCTGAAAATAAAAAAGACACACCGATTGGTGTGTCTTTTTATGTATCGATTAAAATCAGATGAAGTACTTCTTCAGTGCTTCGCTTGCCTTGTCAGCATCGCCGGACAGGGACAGAGTAACGGTAACGCCGTTTGCGTTGCTGAATGCTTCCAGCCAGCCCAGAACTTCAGCTACAACAGCTTCGTTATCGGTGTCGATGATCTTGTAGAAGTTATCAACAAAAATCTGGGTGATGTCGTAGTTACCGGAGTACAGAGCAGCGATGTAGCCCTTGAACATATCTACGCCGAAAATGCCGTATTCCTGAGCACGGATCAGACGAACGGAGTGAGGAATTTCGGTAGAGAGATTCTTCTTCTTTTCGATGCAAACAACTGCACCCTTTTCGTTCTGAGCTGCCTGCTGAACCAGGTCAACCAGCTTCTTGGTCTTGCCGGAACCCTTCAGACCCATAATGACTTTAACCATAGTAGTCACTCTCCTTTGGTAATTCAAAAAAGTTGTGTGTCAGTAGATTATCATAGATTTCTGCCAAGTGCAATGAAAAAATGTCAAAATGGTAAATATCTAACATTTTGAACAATTTCACACCTGTTAAAACGGGCATCAAGCCAAAAATACGAGGTTTTAAGCTGTATTTTGCGGGTGTGGGATGCGTAAGCGGCGGCAGCAAGCGGCCACCCTACATGGACAGAGGATTACTTTGCGCCGGGCTTGCCGAGCATGCGGAACATGTTCTTCTTGTATGCTTCTACGCCGGGCTGGTCGAAGGGGTTAACGCCGCTGACATAGCCGCTGAGACCGCAAGCCAGTTCGAAGAATACTACCAGAGCTGCAAAGCCTGCTTCGTCACGCTTGGGCACGGAAACAACGATGTTGGGAACGCCGCCGTCGATGTGTGCCTGCATAACTGCCTTTGCTGCGGTGCGCATAATGTCGCCCAGCTGACGGCCTGCCAGATAGTTCAGACCATCGGGGTCGCCCACTTCGTGGGGAACTTCAAAGCTGAACAGGTCTTCGTCGAACATAACGACGGTTTCATACAGGTTGCGTACGCCTTCCTGGATGTACTGACCCATGGAGTGCAGGTCAGCGGTGAATTCTACGGATGCGGGGTAGATGCCGATGCCGTCCTTGCCTTCGGATTCGCCGTACAGCTGCTTCCACCATTCAGCGAAGAAGCGGAAGGAGGGTTCGTATGCTGCCAGAATTTCGATGCCCTTGCCGTTTGCGTACAGGTGCTGACGTGCAGCTGCGTACTGCCATGCGGGGTTTTCGGGGCTGCGCAGGTCCATTGCCTTGAATTCTGCTTCAGCGCAAGCGATGACCTTTTCTACGTCGATGCCTGCAACTGCCATGGGCAGCAGACCAACAGCGGACAGAACGGAGAAGCGGCCGCCTACGTCATCGGGAACGACGAACATTTCCCAGCCTTCCTTGGCTGCCATGTCGTGCAGAACGCCGCGGCGTGCGTCGGTAACAGCGGTGATGCGCTTGCCGCCTTCTTCTGCGCCGTACTTTTCGAACAGCAGACCCTTGAACATACGGAATGCCAGTGCGGGTTCCAGAGTGGTGCCGGACTTGGAAATAACAGCAATGTCGAAGTCCTTATCGCCCAGACGGTACAGAGTGTCCATCATGCCGTCGGGAGACAGGCCGTTGCCTACGAAGATGATGTCCACGTCGCCTTCCTTCATGGTGGGGCGCAGCAGGTCAACTGCAGCGCGAGCGCCCAGATAGGAGCCGCCGATGCCAACAACGATCAGAGCCTGAGAACGTGCGCGAATCTTTTCTGCGCATGCTACAATCTGCTTCAGTTCGGTGTTTGCGATGGTCTGGGGCAGCTGCAGCCAGCCGATGAAATCATTGCCCTTGCCGGTGCCTTCAGCCAGCATACGGTGTGCTTCTGCAACCGCTGCGTAGTCAGGGCCATTGCCGGTGAAGAAAGAAGATGCGCCGGACAGATCAACTTTAATCATAAGAATGAATTCCTTTCAATATGTAATTTTGCTTTGTTTGATATATTAGCATAGCTACTATCATTATACACCGAAATTTGCAAAGTGCAAATACAAAAGCTGTGGCTTGTATACAAATTAAGGGGTGAAATTTGGATAAAAGGCGGAGATGGTGTTCTTATGGGTGCGGTGGTGCTTATGCGCAGCGGGTTTGCAGCATGAGCTTGTAAATTTCCCACACACTCATGCGGGGCACATCCGCTCCTGCGTGGACGGGGATTTCCGTGAGCATGGCATCTCCTACGTATACCTGCACAGTGCCGATGAGCTGCCCTGCGGTGACGGGGGCTTCCAAATCTGCGGGCAGGCTTGGTACACACCGCAGCAGGCTTGCGCCTGATTTTTCCAGCAATGTCTTGGGCTCCTCGCCGTAGACAGGCTGTACAGCGGATTCTTTTCCCAATGCGACGGGGACGGCAGGCAGGGGGAGAGTTTCGGTCAAATCGCAGAGGGTATAGCCTGCAAAGGCGAAGTTTAGTAGGGTGGAGGCGCTGTTAAAACGGTCATTGGTAGTGTCAGCCCCCAATACTGACGCCACGAAGGCATCTCCGTCCCGCTCCGCGGTGGCGGCGAGGCAGTATTTCGCACCGTCGGTGAAGCCTGTTTTCAGTCCCGTGGCACCTTTATAGTTGTGGATGAGCTTATTGGTGTTGCTGAGTCCGAATTCACCGCCCCGTGCGGTATCCATCCAGATGGTGGAAAACCGTTTAATGTCCTCGTGGGAAATCAGCTCCCGTGCCATGAGGGCAACGTCATAGGCGCAGGCGTAGTGGTCGTCGGCATCAAACAGCCCTGTGCAGTTGGTGAAGTGGGTATGCTCCATGCCCAGCTCTGCTGCCCGCTCATTCATGCGGCGGACGAAGGCTTCCTCCGTGCCGCAGAGATGCTCCGCCATGGCAACGCTGCAGTCGTTGGCGGAGACTACGGTGATGCATTTGACCATTTCCTCAACGGTCATGGTTTCTCCCGCTTCCAGCCAAATCTGACTGCCTCCCATGGAGGCGGCTTGGGCGGTGGCGGTGACGGTGTCTGTCCATGTTAAGCTGCCGCTGTCGATGGCTTCCATAACAAGCAATAGGGTCATGACCTTGGTCACCGAAGCAATGTGGCGAGGGGTGTGGGCGTCTTTTTCGTAAATCACTGTGCCCGTTTCCTGCTCCATGAGACAGGCGGCAGGGGCGGTAATGGAGATATCATCATCCGTGAGCGTGGTGATGGCGTGACAGGGCGTGGTCAGCAGGACCACGGCAAGAAACAGAGCGGCGGCGAATTTCATGGGCAGACCTCCGATGGGAATATATGGGAGTGTATGCGGAATGAAGGAGGGATATGAAATCCATTTCGATGAGGTTACAAAACAGTGAATAAACTATGTCTTTACAGTGACGGTAAAATTTGGGTTTTCCACGGTTTTGCACATTTCCAACAGAGTTTTCAACATCAAAAGTTTTTGTGAGTGAATAGAAAGGTGAATATATTCATTGCGGAGATGTTCACAAAAAATTAACGCCCTTTGCAAAGCAAAGGGCATTGACGGAGTTTGTTTTGTTGGGGTATGATGGTAGCAAAGAGAAATTCGCTGTTGAAAAGGAGAACGCCTTGAAAAAGTTTTTCAAATCCCCTTACTTCCAGTTTGGTACCACGGTGTTGTGGGTGGTATGCGGCTGTATTTTGTTTAACGCCATTTTGCAGAATTTTGATGCGCTTCTTGCTGCCGGTGGGGAAATCCTGTCCATTCTGACCCCCTTTATCTGGGGCTTCGTGATTGCCTATCTGCTGCTGCCTCTGACCCGCTATTTTGAGTATCGGATGCTCAATCCCCTCATGTGTAAGCTCACTAAAAAAAAGGTGCCCAGCGGCGGTGCGCCCCGTGTGGCTGCCATTGCTTTGGCGCTGATTAGCGCAGGTGTGATTTTCTTCATTCTGATTCGCATTCTGCTGCCTACGGTTTATGAGAGCGTTGCCAGCATTTACACCAACTACAGTGTGTATCTGAACAACCTGACCGATTTCATCAACCGTCTGTTTGAAAACAATCCCGAGTTTGCCCATGAGGTAGAAGCGCTCATGCGCAATGCCTCCGATGAACTGGCAAACTGGGTCAACACCGAGCTGATGCCCATGATTGCCAATGTGCTGGGTGACGTAAAGGGTGTTATCATTACGGTTACCGGCGGTGTGTACCGCGCGCTGATGTATGTGCTGGATATTCTCATCGGTGCGGTCATCAGCTGCTATGTGCTGTATAACCGTGAGCGTTTTGCGGCTACCTGGAAGCGCTTGATGTATGCGATGCTGGGTGTTAAGCGCTGCGAAAAGACCATCTCTCTGGTTCATTTTGCCAATGAAGCTTTTATGGGCTTCCTGATTGGCAAAATCATCGACTCCGCCATTATCGGTGTGCTGACCTACTGCAGCTGTCTGGCGCTGAAGATGCCTTACCCTGCATTCATTGCAATCATTGTAGGCGTGACCAATATCATTCCCATCTTCGGTCCCTTTATCGGTGCCGTGCCCGGTGCCGTTATCATTTTGATGGTTCAGCCCTCCAAGCTGCCCTTGTTCCTGCTGATGATCTTTGTTATCCAGCAGATTGACGGCAATATCATTGGTCCCAAGATTCTGGGCAACTCCGTTGGTATCAACGGCTTCTGGATTATGTTTGCCATTATCGTCATGGGCGACCTGTTCGGCGTAGGCGGTATGATCATCGGTGTGCCTTTGTTTGTGGTGCTGACCGCTGCCTTTGAAGGTGCATTGAGCATAGGCCTGAAAAAACGCGGCCTCAGTGACGAAGCCGCGTTGTATGTGGATATGTCCCATATGGATGAGGAAACGGGGATTCCTGTTCCCAAAACCAGAGAACAAATGACGGTGGGGAAAGAACCCCCGAAACATTCGGAAGAATCAACCGAGAGTGGGGAATAACTGCTGCTTTGCACGGAGTAATCCGTCGCAAAGTGCATCAACCTCCTCCAAAGTAGTGAAGCGGGAGAAGCTGATGCGCAGTGCGGAGTCAATGACCGCAGGCGCCAGTCCAATCGCTTCCAATACATGGCTCCGCCCGCCCTTTTTGCAGGCGGAGCTTTTTGCGATGCAAATGCCGTCCCGCTCCAGATAGTTCATGACTACCTCACTGGGGTAGCCGGGCATGGACAGAGAGAGAATGTGAGGAGTGCCGCCGCCGATGATGACAACGCCCTCGGTTTCCGTGGTGAGACGGGCGATGGCATGGCTGCGCAGCTCGTTCATGCGCTTGACAGAGCTGTTGAGGCTCTTGCGTGCTTCTTCCGCAGCTGCGCCGAAAGCGGCGATGCCGGGGAGGTTTTCCGTGCCTGCACGCATACCGTTTTCCTGACTGCCACCCAGCAGATAGGGCAGCAGCTTGGATACGGGGCGCATGGTCTTGCTGATGTACAAAGCGCCTACGCCCTTGGGTCCGTGAATCTTATGAGCGGAGAGAGAAATCATATCCGCACCCAGAGTAGAGGCCTTGAAGGGCACCTTCATGAAAGCCTGTACGGCGTCGGTGTGCAGCAGTGCCATGCTCTTTTCAGCTTTGAGCATACGAGAGATGGCGGAAATGTCGGTGAGAGCCCCCGTTTCGTTGTTGACCATCATCAAAGAAACGAGTATAGTATCCTTACGGAGTGCGTTTTTTACGGACTCTACGGAAACTGCGCCCTTCTCGTCGGGCTGCAGACGGGTGACTTCGTAGCCCAGACGCTCCAGCTCGTCCAGAGACTTGCGGACCGCATCGTGCTCTACGGTGGAGCTGATGACATGCATACCCTTGCGGCGCATGGATTCCGCACCGCGGAGAATTGCCCAGTTGTCGGACTCGGAGCCGCAGGCGGTGAAGTACACTTCTGCCGCATCGCAGCCCAGTGCCTGAGCGACCTGCTTGCGAGCGGTGTCCAGTGCCTTCTTGGCAGTGCGTCCCGCTGCGTGGGTGGAGCTGGGATTGCCGTAGCTCTCCAGCATCATTTTGTATGCAATATCCGCTGCCGCTTGGCAAACCTTAGTTGTTGCTGCGTTGTCGAGATAAATCATCTATGTCAAACCTTTCTGAAATGTATTCACGATGATGCTTTCATACCCATCAAATTCGCTTTGGCGAATTTGCAATGAAAAAGCATCATTGTGAAAGAGGAAAAATAAACGGAATGGAGTTGCTTTCGTCACGCTTGACGGAAGCAAGGGATATGGAGTTTATTTTGACGAGGTTGTGGCGGCGTTGTCTAAGTAAATCATTTATGTCAAACCTTTCTGAGAAGTAAGGGCGAACGATGTTCGCCCCTACATGGAATTGTAGGAGAATTTATGAAATACATTATATCAACTCTTGGCTGTAAGGTCAATCAATACGAAACACAGGCCATCGAAACCATGCTGGCTGAGCGTGGTCATGCTGCCGCCGCGGAAGGTGAGCAGGTAGATGCCATCATTATCAATACCTGTGCGGTCACAGCGGAAAGCGGCAGAAAGAGCCGTCAGACTGTTCGCCATTTGGCTGCCCGTCATCCCGATGCGGCTACCATTGTTTGCGGCTGCTGGAGTCAGCTGAGCCCCGACGATGCCAAGGATATTGGCTGCGACGTGGTATTCGGCACAGGGGACAAGCACAAGCTCATCGATGCTATCGAGGCTGCGGTGATGGAAAAGCAGTCTGCACGCTGCATTGATGACCCCTTCCGCCGTATGTTCTTTGAAGAACTGCCTGCAGGGGCTGTCAGCGGTCGTACCCGTGCTATGCTGAAAATCGAGGACGGCTGCGTGAACTTCTGCACCTACTGCATCATACCCTATACCAGAGGCCGCGTGCGCTCTCTGCCCATTGCAGAGGTACAGCGTCAAGCCAAGGAACTGCAGGACGAAGGCTACCGTGAACTGATTATCACAGGCATCGAAATCGCATCCTACGGCAAGGATTTGGGTAAGGATATTACCCTTGCGGACTGCATCGAAGCCATTGCAGAGGCTGCACCCAATGTGCGTCTGCGCCTTGGCTCTCTGGAGCCTACGGTCATTACCGATGACTTTGCCCGCCGCATTGCCGCTACGGGTAAGGTATGTCCCCACTTCCACCTGTCTCTCCAGTCCGGCTGCGACAAGACTCTGAAGAACATGAATCGCAAGTACGATACCGCCCGCTTCTACGAGGGTGTAGAATATCTGCGGAAGTATTTCCCCGGCTGCGCCTTTACCGCTGACCTGATTACAGGCTTCCCCGGTGAGGATTTGGACGACCAGAAGGCGACTCTGGAATTTATTGCAAAGTGCGGCTTTGCGGATATGCACATTTTCCCCTATTCTGTGCGCCCCGGTACCAAGGCAGAAAAGATGCCCGGTCAGGTGGTGAAGGCGGAAAAGAGCCGCCGCGCCCATGAGGCACAGCAGGTTGCTGACCGCATGAAGCAGGAATATCTGGCAGCTTGTGTGGGCCGGGAAATGGACGTTCTGTTCGAAACCGAGCAGCCCGACGGCAGCTGGAACGGTCATGCAGGCAACTACTGCGTGGTCAATGCCAAGGGTGATGATTTGAAGAATGCATTGCGCACTGTGCGAATCACCGCAGTTGATGGGGACAAGCTGAACGGCGAAGTAGTTTGACATTCTCGAGAAAAAGAGTATAATCAAAAAAGCCTCGGTTTCGAGGCTTTTTGACTATTAGAAATCAGGTGTATGATAATGGATAGAAACCAAGTTTATAATTTCTCCGCAGGGCCTTCCGTAATGCCTGAGGAAGTGCTTCGACAGGCACAGGAGGAACTTCTGAATTATAAAGGCACGGGTCTGTCCGTTATGGAAATGAGCCACCGCTCTCCCGTGTTTCAGGAGATTTTCGATGACACCAAGGCTGCGCTGAAGGGTGTACTGAATGTGCCCGATACCCATGAAATTCTGTTTTTGCAGGGCGGCGCTACCATGCAGTTTTCCATGGTGCCTCTGAATCTCATGTCCCGTACAGGCTCTGCCGATTATGCCGTAACGGGTAATTTTGCGGGCAGTGCCGCAAAGGAAGCGGAAAAGTACGGCACCGTTCATCGTGTGTGCGATACCGGGGAAATCGGTCATACGGACATTCCTCCTCAGAGTGAGCTGAAGCTCTCCGAGGACGCATCTTATTTCTATTACTGCTCTAACAACACCATTTACGGTACCCAGTGGCAGTATGTACCCGATACGGGAAATGTGCCCATGGTGTGCGATATGTCTTCCGATATTCTGTCCCGACCTGTGGATGTGAGTCGCTACGGCATCATCTTCGCAGGGGCACAGAAGAATATGGCGCCTGCAGGGCTGACCGTTGCCATTGTGCGCCGTGACCTGTTGGGCAATGCTTTGCCCATTACCCCTTTGATGCTGGACTATAAGCTTATGGCGGATAAGGATTCTATGTACAATACGCCCCCTTGCTGGTGCATTTATATGCTGGGGCTGCAGCTGAAGTGGCTGGAAGCACAGGGCGGCGTGGCAGAAATGCAGCGCCGTGCCGCACAGCGCAGCGAGGCACTGTATGCCTATCTGGACGGCAGCAAGCTGTTCCGTTCGAAGGCGGAAGCAAGAGCCCGCTCCCAAATGAATGTGGCTTTCACCACAGACGACAAGGAGCTGGATGCCCTGTTTGTAAAGGGTGCGGAAGCACGTGGGCTGAAGCATCTGAAGGGTCACCGCATTGCAGGTGGTATGCGCGCTTCTGTGTACAACGCCATGCCCATGGCAGGTGTGGAAGCGCTGCTGGACTATATGAGAGAATTTGAGAGGGAACACACATGATCCGTATCAATGTTTTGAATCATATTTCCGATTACGGAATTCAAGAGCTACAAAAAAAGGGCTGTGAGGTGGGCTTTGATGTGCCCAATCCTCACGGCATTCTGGTGCGCTCCGCGGATATGCATAACATGGAATTCAATGAAGAACTGCTGTGCATTTCCAGAGCGGGTGCGGGCTACAACAATATCCCTACCCAGCAGTGTGCCAAGGCGGGGATTGTGGTATTCAATGCCCCCGGTGCCAATGCGGAAGCGGTAAAGGAGCTGGCGCTGTGCGAGCTGGTGCTGGCAGGTCGTGATGTCATCGGCAGTATCGACTGGGTCAAGTCCCTTGCCAACGAAGAACCCGACCGTATTGCGGAGCTGGTGGAGCGCAACAAGGCTACCTTTGCGGGCCCCGAGCTTATGGGCAAGACCATTGGCGTGGTGGGTCTGGGTGCGACCGGTGCGGCCATTGCCAATATGTGTCTGGATCTGGGGATGCAGGTTTACGGTCATGACCCCTATATGTCCGTGGAAGCTGCATGGCGACTGAGCCGTGACGTTGTTCGTGCGGAGGATATTTCCGAAATCTATCGCCGCTGCGATTATATTTCCATCAACTGCCCCTATACCGAGCAAACCAAGGGGATGTTCAATGACAAGGCATTCTCCCAGATGAAGGATGGGGTGCGTATCATCAATGAATCCCGTGCGGAAGTGGTGGACGATGATGCCATGCTTCGTGCCATTGCCAATAACAAGGTGGCAAAGTACGTCACCGACTTCCCCACCGCAAAGCTTATCGGCCAGCGTAATGTGATTTGCCTGCCTCATATCGGTGCCTGCACTCCCGAAAGCGAGGATAAGTGCGCTGTGGCTGCTGCCAGAGAGCTGTACGACTACATTGTAAACGGTAATATCCGCAACAGCGTCAACCTGCCCGATGCGGTGCTGGATGAGCGCCAGGGGGTCTGCCGCCTGTGCATCATTCATATGAATGTGCCTCGTATGCTGACTCGCTTCCTGGAAATCATCGGCGGGCTGAACATCAACGTTGAGCACATGATCAACAAGTCCCGCGGGGAATACGCTTACACCATGATTGACCTTGGGGACCCCATTGCCTTGGAGGATGTCAAGGCTATTGTGGATATGGACGAAGTGCTGAGAGTACGTATTTTGTGAGAAACTGCATAGAATAAACACAGCCGTCTTGCCGAAAGGTGAGGCGGCTGTTTGCTTGTGTGGCGGTACAATTTACATTTCTTTCCCATCCTGTGTATTGCGCTTGGGGTCATATGGGCGTTATAATATATTGTTAAACCCTTTTTGAAAGGAAATTGCTATGCTGAAAATCATCAAACTGCTTAAGCCCCATTGGAAGGCTGCGGTGGCTGTCATCTGCCTGCTGCTGGTGCAGGCGCTGTGCGAGCTGAAGCTGCCCGGGCTCATGAGCGATATTGTGGACATTGGTCTGGTGCGAGGCGGCGTTGCGGATGCGGATGCTGCGTATATGGCACAGGTGGCAGCAGGCTTGGCTGACCGTGATGTGCAGATGCACTATCTGTGGACCGTAGGCGGCAAAATGGCAGCGATTGCTCTGGCTGCGGCTGCTTCGGGCATTACCCTAGGGCTGATTGCTGCCCGTGTGGGTGCTGCCATCGGTCGTGACCTGCGCCGTGATGTGTTTGCCAAGGTGGTGGGCTTCTCTCACACAGAGCTGGAGCATCTGTCTACCGCTTCTCTCATCACTCGCTGCACCAACGACATTGTGCAGGTGCAGATGACCTGCGTGTTGCTGCTGCGCATGGTGCTGTATGCCCCCATTATGGGCATTGGCGGTGTGACAAAGGTGGTTGCTTCGGATTCCGGTCTGGGCTGGATTGTTGCGGCTGCGGTAGGGGGCTTGTTCCTGCTGCTGATGATTCTGCTGCTGGTGGCTATGCCCAAGTTCAAGAAGATGCAGACTCTGGTGGACAATGTAAACCTTGTGTCCCGTGAAATTCTGACAGGGCTGCCCGTTATCCGTGCCTTTGCCCGTGAACGCTACGAAGAACAGCGTTTTGACGGTGCAAATACTCAGCTGCGCAATACCCAGCTGTTTACAGGTCGTACTATGGCGGCTATGATGCCTTTTATGAATCTGATTATGTACGGCATTTCCATTGCCATTATTTGGTTCGGTGCTCATGGCATTCAGGCAGGCACACTGGAAATCGGCGACATGATGGCATTTACCAACTACGCCATGCAGATTGTATTCTCCTTTATGATGCTGTCCATGATTTCCATTATGGCGCCTCGTGCCATTGTGGCGGCTGACCGTATTTATGAAGTACTGGAAACCGAAAACGTGATTTCTGCGCCCGAGCATGGGGCAGTGCCTGCAGGTGACGGTGAAATTGTGTTCCATGATGTGTCCTTCCGTTACCCCGGTGCGGAGGACTGCGCACTGGAGCATATCAGCTTTACTGCGCGTCCCGGTGAGACCACTGCGATTATCGGCTCTACGGGCTGTGGCAAGACCACTTTGCTGAATCTGATTCTGCGTTTTTACGATGTCACCGAAGGGCGCATCACTCTTGACGGTGTGGACCTGCGTGACTGCGACCTGAAGGCTCTGCGCGGTCGTATGGGCTATGTGCCCCAGAAGGCAGTGCTGTTTTCCGGGGATATTGCCTCCAACATTGGCTATGCAGGGGACGTGACCGAGGAAGTCATGAAGGCGTCTGCGGAAGTGGCGCAGGCTGCGGATTTCATCGGCGAGAAGCCCGAGGGCTATGGCTCCCATATTGCACAGGGTGGCAGCAATGTATCCGGCGGTCAGAAACAGCGACTGTCCATTGCCCGTGCCATTGCATCCGACCCCGATATTTATCTGTTTGACGACAGCTTCTCTGCTTTGGACTATAAGACCGACGGCGCACTGCGCGCTGCGCTGAAGACCCATGCGGCAAATGCGACGGTCATCATCGTTGCTCAGCGTATTGCGACGGTTATGCACGCGGAAAAAATCATCGTGCTGACCGATGGCAAAATTGACGGTATGGGCACTCATGAAGAATTGCTCCGCAGCTGCGAGACCTACCGTGAAATTGCGGTGAGCCAGCTGTCTGAAAAGGAACTGGGATTGGAGGTGGATGCGTAATGGCTGAACGCAAGGAAGAACGCCGCGCCCCTCGCAGGGGACATGGGGGTCCTCCCGGTGCGCCCTTTGAAAAGCCCAAGGATTTTAAGGGCACCATCAAAAAGATTATCCGCTACATCGGCGGATACAAGTATCTGCTGCTGTTGGTGTGTCTGCTGGCTGCAGTGTCCACCGTGTTCTATGTGCAGGGACCCAAGATTTTGGGTCAGGCCACTACGGTGCTGTTTGAAGGCGTCATCGCTATGGTGGCAGGCATTGGCGGTATTGATTTTGCGGCCATCGGCTCCATTTTGCTGAAGGTTATCGGCATTTATGCATTCAGTGAGCTGTGCGGCTTCCTGTCTGCCATTGCCATGACCCAAATCGTGCAGAACACCACCTATCGTCTCCGTAAGGAACTGAACGAGAAAATCGCTCGTATGCCCATGAAGTATTTCGAGAAGAACACCGTGGGCGATGTGCTGTCCCGTATTACCAACGACGTAGATACCGTGGGGCAGGGGCTGGACCGCACCACCAATACACTGGTGTACAGCATCTGTTCTCTGGTTGGTACGGTGGTTATGATGCTGAGCATCAGCCCCCTCATGACGGGCATCACCGCATTGATGCTGCCTGCCAGCTTGGTGGTGATGATGGGGATTATGAAAAAAAGCCAGCCTCAGTTTGTGGCGCAGCAGAAGCTGCTGGGTGAAATCAACGGCACCATTGAGGAAACCTTCGGCGGTCTGAACGTGGTGCAGGCCTATAACCGTGAGGAAGCGGTGCTGGCAGAGTTTGATAAAACCAACGAGGCGATGTATGAATCCGCATGGAAAAGCCAGTTCTTCGGCGGCTTGATGATGCCCCTCAACGGGCTCATTGGCAATCTGGGCTATGTGGCTGTGGTCATCAGCGGTGCTATGCTGACCATCCGCGGTGTGATTCAGGTAGGGGACATTCAGGCGTTTATGAACTATGTTCGCAACTTCACCAGACCCATCAATGAGCTGGGGCAGGTGGCGACTATGGTGCAGTCCATGGCAGCTGCGGCAGAGCGTGTGTTTGCGTTCTTGGAGGAAGCCGAGGAAGAACCTGCCCCCGAAGTGCCTGCATCTGCCGACCATGTGGAAGGCAATGTGAGCTTCCACAATGTGTCCTTTGGCTATGATGAGGGCGTGGAGGTCATCCACAACTGGAGCTGCGATGTGAAGAAGGGCGAAACCGTTGCCATTGTTGGTCCCACAGGGGCAGGCAAGACCACCATGGTCAAGCTGCTCATGCGCTTCTATGATGTGCGTGGGGGCGAGATTTTGCTGGACGGTGTGAACATCCGCAACTATGAACGGGGTGAGCTGCGCCGTCAGTTTGCAATGGTGCTGCAGGATACCTGGCTGTTTAAGGGTACGATTATGGAGAATATCCGTTACGGCTGTGGCGATGCCACCGATGAGGAAGTGATTGCGGCGGCAAAGGCAGCCCATGCTCATAAGTTCATCCGCAGTCTGCCCGGTGGCTACCACATGGAGCTGAATGAAGATGCCACCAATGTCTCTCAGGGGCAGAAGCAGCTGCTGACCATTGCACGTGCCATTTTGGCGGATGCGCCTGTGCTGATTTTGGATGAAGCCACCTCCAGCGTGGACACCCGTACAGAACAGCTGATTCAGAAGGCCATGGATAATCTCATGGAAGGCCGTACCTGCTTCGTGATTGCACACCGACTGTCTACCATCCGCAATGCCGACCGTATTCTGGTCATGCGCGAGGGGGACATTGTGGAGCAGGGTACCCATGAGGAACTGCTGGACCGGGATGGGTTCTATGCCCAGCTGTGGAACAGCCAGTTTGTAGAGGCTGCAGAATGAATTTCATATGCCTTGCCCCCATCAGGTGTGATGGGTGCGGTGTCTTCAATTGAAGCAGATGTTAAAAAGGAGCTGATGCAAATGCATCGGCTCCTTTTTTGCGATGGAAGAACAGTTCCCATGTTCTTTTGGGGGAGTGTTCTCGTGTTTTATAAACGGCGGCAGAAAATGGCCACCCTACGAGTGTGGAGAGGAATTTTGTGATGAGTTGGTTAAAGCGAGACGTACAGTAATTTCCGCAGAAGCGTTACCGGGCACTCACAAAACGATAAGCAGAATTTTCGTGCGAGCCGAAAATACGACGGAATTTGCGGAGGTTTGGGGGTATGATGGGGGTGTGATGGGGAGATGATGGAGATACCTGCTATAATTTGATGAAAGTGGGGAACAAATTCAAAATCTAACCGTCTGTTACATATAAAGTGGGGAAAAGATGTATACCTTGCGGAGCTTTTGCGGTTTGTGGTACAATAAAACAAAAACTCTATGAGGTGACATACATGAAATACGGATTTATCGGACTGGGCAACATGGCATCTGCCATTATCCGCGGCATGGCAGGCAGCGGCAAGTTCCCTCAGGGGAGCATTCTGGGCTTCAACCGCTCCGAAGGCAAGACCCTGGCTCTGGCGGAAGAAGTGGGGCTGGTGCCCATGAAGAGCATTCCCGCACTGGTACAGGCTGCGGATGTTGTGGTGCTGGCGGTCAAGCCCCAGATGATGGGGGATGTACTGCCTTTGGCAGAGCCTTGGGTGACCAAGAATAAGACCATCATCACCATCGCTGCAGGCAAGCCCTGCGCTTACTATGAGGAAGTGTTCGGGGAAAACGTGGCTGTGGTGCGAGTCATGCCCAACATCGCCGCCCGTGTGCTGTCTGCTGCCAGCGGTATCTGCGGCGGTCGTTACGCACAGCCCCATCACGTGGAGATTGCAAAGGAAATGTTCTCCACCATTGGCAGTGTGTACGAAGTGACCGAAACTCTGTTCCCTGCATTCTCTGCTCTGGGTGGGGCAAGCGGTGCCTTCATCCACTTGTACATTGATGCGCTTGCCTCTGCGGGGGTCAAGCATGGTCTGCCGCGCCCCATGGCACAGGAGCTTGCCTGTCAGGCGGTGCTGGGAGCGGCGAAGCTGACCCTGAATTCCGATCTGCATCCCGTGCAGCTGGCCGACCAGGTCTGTTCTCCCGGTGGCACTACCATTGAGGGTGTCCATACCTTGAAACGACTGGGCTTCGAGTCCGCTGTGCAGCAGGCTGTGGATGCCGTTGTGGAAAAGGATCGGAGGCTGGGGTCCTAAGATAGAAAGGACTTAAATGAAAGCACTTGTTCCGATTCTGCTCTGTTTGCTGTTGTGCGGCTGCCGTGGGGGTGACCTTGCGGATACTGCCGAGCCTACGCCCACACCCGAGCCTACGCCTATGGTGCTGACTGTGTCAGTGGGGGCGGAAGGCAGTACCATTGACCCAAGCTATCGAATTGCCTCGGAGTCGGTGGATTTGCTGAACCACCTGTTTGAGGGTTTGGTGAAATATGCCCCCGAGGACGTGGAGGGTACGGTGAACGATGCTGTGCCTGTGTTGGGTCTGGCAGAGTCTATGGAGCTTAGCGAGGACGGGACGGTGCTTCGATTTACCATCCGCAGTGATGCACGATGGTCCGACGGCGTACCTGTGACTGCGGAGGATTTTGTCTTCGCATGGCGCAGGCTGCTGACACCCGTAGGTGACGGGGAAGGTGGCGGAGCGCATTTGTACGGTGTGCTGCGCAATGCCGAGGCAGTGGCCGCGGGGCAGCTGCCCCCGGAAGCCTTGGGGGTGTATGCAGAGAGCGAGCGGGTGCTACGTGTGGAATTGGAACAGCCCTGCCCATGGTTTTGGAAGCTGTGCGCTATGCCCTGTATGGCGCCCCTTCGCCGTGATGTCATCGAGACTTATGGCGGAGACTGGACCAATGAAGGGTATATTGTGGTCAGCGGTGCCTATACCATCGGGGAATGGGTTCATGACGACTATATGCGGCTGGTGCCCAATCCCTATTATTACGATGCGGAAAACCTTGGTCCCGATGAGGTTTTATGGAAGTTCGGCAGCACCGAGGGCTGTGATTTTGCGGCAGGTGCGGACCATGCGGACGGTACGGTGCCTGTGGCAGGGACCTATTATCTGTATCTTAATGCCAATGCCATTCCCGACTGGCGAGTACGTGCGGCTATGCTGCTGAGCATTGACCGTGATGCCCTTGCGGCACAGCTGGGAAACGGTGCAAGGGCTGCTGAGGGATTGGTGCCCGAGGGTATTTCCATGACAGACGGACGAGCCTATGGGGGTGAAGCCTCCATGTACACTTGGCTGGGTCAGACCTATCCCCGGTATGACCTGTCGCATTATGAGGGGCGCTGCGCTTTGGCTTCCGCTCTCATGGAGCAGTCAAGGGCTGCGGGGAGCTGGTACGGCAGCTATAGGGTGTACTACCGCTTCAATGAGTCTGTGGTGAACCGCACCGTTGCAGAGCGGTGCCAAGGAGACTGGCAGCGAGTGCTTGGTTTGCAGGCGGAGTTTGTGCCTATGGAAGTGGATGCCTATGCCGCGCGGCTGCGGACCAATACCTTCGACGTGGCGTATTTGAGCTGGCTGCCCGATTATGACGACCCCTTGAGCTTCCTGCAAATTATGGAGCGGGGCGGTACGTACAATCACTCGGGCTGGGGCGATGTGCGGTACAATGAGCAGCTGCAGCTGGCTGCCGAGTGTATGGATGCCCCTGCACGGGATGCCATGCTCCTGCGTGCAGAGGAAATGCTCTATGAGAAGGAGCGGTTTGGAGTATGCCCCTTGTATTGGTTTGGAGAAACCTATACCGCAGCGGAAGGTCTCACCGGTGTGAGTCACAGTGCAGTTGGCGGATATAATTTCTGCTATGGAAAATTGGGTTTGGAATAAAAAAGCGGGCGATGACAGTTCGCCCCTACAGAAAACAAAAAATGCCTTTGTGCCCATGAAAAATCCCACCGAGGTGTCCTCGGTGGGATTGGTGTTATTGGGGGAGTGTTACGGCGACAACCTGCCCCGGTTCGTTGGGGGAGGTGGACAGCTGCAGGAGCAGCTCGTCGTTCTTGATTTGGAAACCGTAGATGTCGGGACTGCCTGTGTGTTCGTAGAATACGTCGAAGCTATCGTCTGCAGGGTCATAAGACATGATGCAGTCGGGCTTGCTGTACAGAAGCTTTCCCTTGTAAGCAATCAGTGCGCTGTAATTGCCACGCCAGTAGCTTTGGTCGCCGCGGTCGGTGAACCATGTGGCGTAAATGGTGTCGATATAATCGCTGTTGCTGCCGTCCCAACGGTACAGCATACCGTTTTGGATGTAGTAGAAATCTTTGCCTACGGGAACAAAGGCGGTGCTGACGTTTTCCCACACAGCCTTTTGGTCGTAGGAGCTGTCTGCACACTGTCCGAAGCCCTCGGTGGGGGAGAAGCTGTGGTCAGCGGTGAACTTACTGTCACTGCACAGGAAATGGGTATGGGAGACCTTTCCCAATTGGTCGGGAGAGGGGTCGTTGTAGGTGGCGTCTACGTTGTATTGCTTGCCGTCGATGGTGACCACATTCCATGAGTGGTTCATTTCACGGCTGATTACGTAGCTGCTGTCAATGCCGCAGGCGGTCAGCAGGGCATCGTACACAAGGGTATATGCCTGGCAGACCCCTGTGCCCTCGGTCAGCAGCTCGTATGCGGAGTACCGCTGCAGGTTTTCGTCGTAGGCGTAGTGGCTGCACAGGTAATCGTGGAGATACAGGGCTTTCTGCAGGTCGGTCCATTCCGAATGTACCGTGGACAGAATGTCGTTGATGGTATCGGCGTAGACCTGCCGTGCCAGCTCCAGCTCGCTGCCGCTGACGGCGTAAATGGGATGCACGGACAGCACAAGGTCGCCGATGGCGCGGTATTCATAGCGGTCTGCTACGTAAAACAGCTCTGCGTGGTCGTAAATCACATGACTCCAGTGTTCGCTGAGCTCTTCGGGGCTCAGGCGATACCCTGCCAGAGCGACGCGGTCCTGCTCCTCCCACAGGGCTGTGTAAATCATTTCTTCACAGTCCATGGTGCGGCTGTTCAGAAAATCTCGCAGGTTGCCCAGCTGGGTGCAAAGCAACAGAGCCAGTGCCGCGAGATATACGATTGTGCTTTTGCGCATGGGCAAGATCCTTTCTGAAAAATGATGGCTTTATTTTAGCACTTCAATCCAATTGAAACAATAGAGATTCTTTTAAGGTTTCGGAAATCGGACGAAATGAGCGGAATTATGTTCCGATAATATGATTGATATAGCCCTCAATATCAAAGTCCCGTACGGGCTCGTCCTTGCGGAGATACAGAGGGTGGTGAGGGTGTCCCTTCTTGCTGATTTTCCCTGCGCAGACCCAACGGGCGTTGTGGCGGCGGCCGATTTCAATCATGTCTCGTACGCAATGAGGCAGGTACTTGCGCTTTTCGATGATGGCGCCCCATGCTGCCCAGACTACGGGGTTCTCGCTTTGGCTGAGGACGTAGTCAAAGGCTTTCATATTTTCTGCGTGAAGATGCTCATTGAGCTGCTTTTCCATGTCGTCGGGGTTGGTGGCGCGCTGCGCGTAGACGTTGAACATGGTGAAGCTGTCGAAGCCGTTGCCAAGTGCGATGCGCTCTACGGACTTCAGGGTGTTGTCCAGTGCGTCGGGACGGGCGGTGGAGGGGTTGATGCCGATGCAAATCAGAGGATTTGCACCGCGGGTGCCCAGTATGTAACGGTATTCGGAGTAGAAATCGGGAATGTACAGCCATTTGTCACGGTTGTATTCCTCGCTGCGGTCACTGTGCAGACAGGCATCGGCAAAGGTCAAAACCTCGATGCGGTCAGTGGTGGTGGAGGGGATATGCATGGAATGCTCCTTTGTTGACATTGAAGTGGTTTTAAGATACAATGACGTAAATATGCCCCGGTAGCTCAGTTGTATAGAGCAATCGCCTCCTAAGCGATAGGTCGGAGGTTAGAGTCCTCTCCGGGGTGCCAAGCCGTCTGCATTTGCAGTCGGCTTTTTTTATTTGGGTCTGACACACAGGAAGCCATTTTCGTTGCGGAAGAATTCCAGACCTTCCATAGCGGGGTTCTCACGGAGGGCTTGTTCCATACGGGCTTCCAGCTCCATGGTCTGGGAGAAGGTCAAGGTGGCGTTGCCGGGGTAACGGTCTGCCAGGTCGAAGTCCTTCTTCAAATCGGGAATGTGACCGCTCTTGGGCATGAAGCGCGTGAGTACGGCGGTTTCCCAGAATTCAAACCACAGATAGTCCAAATCACGTTCTGTCAAATCCTTGTACAGATGACAGAAGGGGGAAGCAGGGTTCAGGCTGCGCATGAGCTTGCCCGTCAGCAGACGGGTCAGGCTGTCGATGTCGGCTGTGGGGGCAGTGGGTGCCATGGGACCTGCCTGCTTGATGGCGAAGCCGTCGGGCTCGGACAGAGTAATCATGTAATTATAGTTGTCGGCAGGCAGTCGGAGACCGCGCAGAGGCGTGCCGTCGGGAAGGCGCAGGGTCAGGGTATGTTCCTTGCTGTCCATGAGGATGCGCTCTGTGGCGAAGCCCCCGTACAAACGGTGCATGCGACGGGTGGGACGGTCATCTGCCTGCAACAGGAACTGCATGGGCAGGTGCAGATGCTGACGGTCAAAGGGCTGAGGGTCAATATGGAAATACACACAGCGTGTGGGTGCGGTGGTTCGATTCATGGGAATACCTCGTTGTCTATTCAGTATAGCGTACAGTATAACACAAAAAAGTAGAGGATGACAGAGGAAAAACGATGGGTTTTATACGATTCAAACTGTTTTTCGTAAAAAATGCACAAAGAAAAACATTACTGCTTTAAAGAAATAGAGTTGCCGAAACTGAAAAGCGGTGTTATAATGTCTCCTAACATTACACATCTGTCCGAAGGACGGAGAAAGGAATAAAATGAACGCTTTGGAACGCTTTCTGCAGTATGCTGTTGTGCATACCGCCAGCGATAGATTCAATCATGATGTAACCCCCTCCACCGCATGTCAGCACATTCTGTGCGAAATGCTGGAGAAGGAAATGAAGGAAATGGGCATGGAAAACGTGACCCGTACCGAACACGCATATGTGTACGGCTTCGTGCCTGCTACACCCGGCTATGAAGACTGCAAGTGCATCGGCTTCAATGCCCATCTGGACATCGTAGCTGATTTGGGCATCGGTGAAGTAAAGCCTCAGATTATCGAAAACTACGACGGTCACGGCATTAAGCTGGGTACCAGCGGCCGTACCCTGCTGCCCGAACACTTCCCCCATCTGAACAAGTGCATTGGCAAGACCATCGTTACCACCGACGGCACCACCGTTCTGGGTGCAGACGATAAGGCAGGCATTGCAGCTATTCTGACCATGGTGGAAACCGTTATCAAGGAAAATATCCCCCACGGCCGTATTGCTGTTTGCTTCTCTCCCGACGAAGAAATCGGCCACGGTGCGGCACTGCTGGACCTGGACTTCTTCGGCGCGGACTACGGCTTCACCGTAGACGGCAGCGGTCCCGAGGACATTGAAGCGGAAACCTTCAATGCAGCCAGCGCAACCATTAAGTTTAACGGCGTATCCGTTCACCCCGGCAACGCAAAGGATACCATGGTCAATGCAGCACTGCTGGCTATGGAATTTGACGATATGCTGCCCGTCCGTCAGCGTCCCTGCGACACCGAAGGCCATCAGGGCTTCTGGCATCTGGTGAACATCAAGGGCAGCGTTACCGATGCGGAAATGTACTACATCATCCGTGACCACGATGCGGGCAAGTTTGCATGGCGTCAGAAGGTTATGGAAGAAATCGCCGCATACCTGAACCTGAAGTACGGTGACGGTGTTTGTGAACTGAAGATCGAACAGGAATACCGCAATATGTTTGAAGTGGTTGCGGCATATCCCGAGCTGCTGGTTGTGGCAGAAAAGGCCATCCGCAGCGTAGGTCTGGAGCCTGCATATGTTCCCGTTCGCGGCGGCACCGACGGTGCACAGCTGAGCTTCCGCGGTCTGCCTTGTCCCAATCTGGGTGCGGGCGGCTACGGCTTCCACGGTCCCTATGAACATCTGATCGTGGAAGAACTGAACCAGTCTGTTGCGATTCTGGTGGACATCGTCAAGCAGTTCAGCGAAATGAAATAAAAAGCATAACAGAATATAACAAACCTCCTCTTTCCCAAGAGGAGGTTTTTGTTTGTGGTAAAAATTGTGCTGTTTAAATTTAACGGACATTTTACGGGAGATATGGTATAATAAATCAAAATGGAGTAGTTTGACGAATGGAGGGGAGTCGGTGAAAAAAGAACGAATCGAATGGAAACGGTATTTTCCCTTTTCTTTTCGAGATCTTTTGACCATGCTGTTTTTCTGCATGATCGCCATTGGCGTTTGTGCCGTGCTGCGTATGACCAATTCCGGAGACGGCTTTGCGTCGCCCGTGTTTGTTTTGGCTGTGCTGATGGTTTCCCGCTTTACCAACGGCTACTTGTTTGGGCTGCTGTCCTCGGTGCTGGGGGTTATTTGCGTGAACTACGTTTTTACATACCCCTATTTTGAAATTGACTTTACCATTGCGGGCTATCCTTTGAGCTTTCTGGCATTCCTGATGGTTTCCGTCATTACCTGCGCGCTGACCTCTCAGGCTAAGCAAAAGGAAGAACTGCGTGTGGAAAACGAAAAGGTGAAGATGCGTGCCAACCTGCTGCGCAGCGTATCTCACGATATTCGCACACCGCTGACGGGCATCGTTGGGGCGACCTCTGTTATGCTGGAAAACCCCGGCTTGACCGAAGAAGAACGGCGAGAGCTGCTGACCGATGTCCGTGATGATGCCCAGTGGCTGATTCAGGTGGTAGAGAATCTGCTGTCCATTACCCGTGTGGGCAGCGACAGCGCACAAGTCACCAAGGTGCCGGAAATGCGCGAGGAAATCGTTGCGGTGGCTGTGAGCAAGTTGCGTAAGCGGTATGACCATGTGAAGGTTCGTGTAACTGTGCCCGACGAGGTACTGTGGGTGCCTGCAGATGCCATTCTCATTGAACAGGTTCTTGTGAATTTGATGGAAAACGCAGTCATTCACGGAAAAATCACCACGGAAATCCGTGTGGATGTGACCAAGCGAGGAAGCGAAGTTTGGTTCGTGGTGGCGGATAACGGTGTGGGAATCCCCGTAGAGATGCTGGAGACGTTGTTTGATGGGTCCATGAAGCACAGTGAAACCGCCAAAGGGGATATGAAGCGCAATATGGGCATCGGTCTGAGCGTGTGCTTGACCATCGTGAAGGCTCACGGCGGTACCATACAGGCAAAAAATACGGAGCGGGGCGCGGAGTTTTCCTTCGCTCTGCCTATGGAAGAATTATCATTATGAAGCCAACAAGGAGTTGACTTATGAATATCAAAGAGAAAATACTGGTTGTGGAAGACGAAAAGAGCATTGCTCACTTTATTTCCACGGTTTTGAATAACAACGGTTACGAAGCCATGCGTGCCCGTACAGGGCAGGAGGCATTGTCTATGGTGTCCTCCCACTGTCCCGATTTGATTATTCTGGATTTGGGGCTGCCCGATATGGACGGCATGGACCTGCTGAAGAATATACGCAGCTGGTCAGGGCTGCCCATTGTAGTAGTTTCCGCACGCAGCCATGAGCGAGATAAGGTTGCGGCACTGGATGCGGGGGCGGATGACTATCTGACCAAGCCCTTCGGCACTGCTGAGCTGCTGGCCCGTGTTCGTACCGCCATTCGCCACACCCGTACCGTATCTGCCAACACAGAAATTGCCCTGCAGGGTACCTACAGCGTAGGGGATTTGGTGGTAGACTTTAACAAGCATCAGGCGCTGGTGCGCGGAGAAAATGTGAAGCTGACCCTCAGTGAGTTCCGCATTGTCAGCCTGCTGGCGAAGCACGCAGGGAAGGTATTGACCTATGACTTTATTATGAAGGAGCTGTGGGGACCTCGTGCAGGTGGGGATAACCAGATTCTCCGTGTAAATATGGCAAACATCCGCCGCAAGATTGAAGACAATCCCGCAGAACCCAAGTATCTGTTTACCGAAGTTGGCGTGGGATATAGAATCGCAGAACCCGATTAAATGAAAAAGCCGCCTATAGGCGGCTTTTTTATTTAATCAAACAATGGAGAAAAATAGCGGCGCAGTTGGTGAAGGAAGGGTTCTCAAGGGCGCGACCCGTTAAGCAAACATGCCGGTGGCATGTTTGTAGCCAAAGCGGGAAGCAATCTATGATTGCGACCAGGTGTCCATGGCTGGTTTCCCTTGAAATCGCGTCGGCGATAGCCGATAGGGCACTTCAGCAGAAGGGCTCGCGATTTTTAGCAATGTTCGGTGAGCCAGTTCAGTGCGTCGGTCATGACCTCGTCACGGTTGACTTCCAGCATGATTTCGTGGCGCAGATCGGGGTAGAGCTTCAGGCTTACGTCCTTCATGCCTGCCTTCAGGAATGCCTTATAGGCGCGGATGACACCCTGAGACAGCTCCCCAACGGGGTCTGCGGCGCCGCTGATGAAGTACACGGGAACGTCCTTGGACATTTTTTCGATGTTGCGGGGAGAGGTGATGTAGCTGAGACCCTTCAGAATTTCACTGAGAAGTCCCGCGGTGGGGACGAAGCCGCATTTGGGGTCGGCAATGTACTCGTCTACGCGATTGGGGTCGGAGGAAATCCAGTCATAGGCGGTGCGGGGATTGTCATAGCCTCCGTTGTATTGCTTGTTCATGACGCTGTCCAGCAGCTTGCTGTAGTAGCCCGGTCCGTGGCGCTTGATTTCCACAGCAGCCAGTGCCCGTGCCCCCATGGTTACCGCTCTGGCAGGGTGACCTGTGCCGCAGATGATGCAGCCGTCATGGTCATCGGGATATTTAATAAGGTAAGTGCGTGCCAAGAAGCTGCCCATGGAATGCCCAAACAGGAAGTGGGGCACATGGGGATGCTCTGCCCGAATTTCCTTGGACAGGGCGTTCATATCTGCCAGCATCACGTTCCAGCCTGCGCGCTCGCCTACATAGCCCCAGCGGTCCATGTAAACGGAGTTGCCGTGACCGATGTGGTCATTGCCGTAAACTGCGATGCCTGCCTTTGCCAGATAGTCCATAAATTCGTCGTAGCGGTCAATGTACTCCGCAAGACCGTGGGCAATCTGCAGGGTTGCCCGTACGGGACCCTGAGGCTGACGGCTGCGGACGTAAATGGTGTTGACTTTGTTGCAGGACAAGAATGTGCGTTCGGTCAGTTGGCTCATGAGCAATCCCTCCGTATAGTTCTTTCTATTATTATTGTAGAGCAATCATACCCAAAAGGCAAGGAAAACAGCTATGGCTGCGGTTGTGCGGTATGCGGTGGAATTGGCGAAAAAATAATACGTTTTATGCAATGAAATCCCCATTTTTGCATAAAATTTCTGTTAATAGCAAAAATTTCGTAGATATTTGCGGTAGGATTCGGGATTTCCTTTAGCAAAATAGCCAAAAAGCAAAAAATATCTCCGTAAAACGTAAACACTTACACAAACTTTAAGGTTTGGTAAAAGAATTATACATTTTTTTGTTGAAATTTATTGTAACATCTTCTATAATAGTAGCCTGTATAATGCGCTGATGGCGCATCGTTGTGGTAAAGTAATAAAGTGAGCTTTGTAAAAAGTTGCAGAGGTTCTCCTATTTGCAGGGAGAAAACGATGCAGCCGACGGAGAGCGACTGTATGGTTTTTTCTCTGCAAATATTACCGCTGCGATCCAATCGTGCGTTGTACAAAAATAAATTAGAAGGCGGTATAAAAATGAACTCCAAAACAATGTTTTATATCCTGAAGAGAGTTCTGCTGGCGCTGCTGACCGTTTGGGTCGTCATCACCATCACTTTCTTCGTCTCCCGTGCAGTTCCCGGTGGCCCCTTCCTGGGTGAAAAAGCGATTTCTGCTGCAGCTCAGGCGGCTCTGGAGGCTAAGTACGGTTTGGACAAACCGGTTATGGAACAGTACATCACCTACCTGACCGATATCGTAACCAAGTTCGATTTCGGCCCCTCCCTGAAGCAGCGTGGTCAGGATGTTATCGACATCATCTCCCGCGGTCTGGCTGTTTCCGCTAAGCTGGGTGTTGCAGCTGCGGCAATTGCAGCATTCTGCGGCATTATTATGGGCGCTGTTGCTGCGCTGAAGCGTAACTCCGTACTGGACAGATGCATCATGGTATTCTCCACTGCTTGCGTTTCCATGCCCAGCTTCATTATGGGCTCTCTGCTGCTGCTGATCTTCGCTCTGAAGCTCAACCTGGTTCCCGCAAACGGCACCACCGCAGCAGGTCTGATTCTGCCCGTTATCACTCTGTCCCTGAGCCCCATGGCGAACATCACTCGTCTGACTCGTTCCTCCATGCTGGACGTTCTGGGTCAGGACTACATCCGTACTGCTAAGGCAAAGGGTGTTTCCGGCATGAAGATTATCTTCAAGCACGCACTGAAGAACGCTCTGATCCCCGTCATCACCTACATCGGGCCCATGCTGGCTTACATCGTCACCGGCTCTCTGGTTGTTGAAAAGATCTTTGCTGTTAACGGCATCGGCCGCGCATTCGTCGGCTCCATCACCGACCGTGACTACCCCCTGATCATGGGTACCACCATCGTTCTGGCATCTCTGATCGTTATTATGAACCTGGTCTCCGACATTCTGTACAAGGTCGTTGACCCTCGCATCAATCTGGAATAAGGAGGACAATGGAATATGGATATGAATCTGCAGAAGTTGTCTATGCACCCCGATCTGGATTGCTTTGCCCCCGCATCCGCAGAAGAAAAGGAATACATGGTGCAGATGCGCCCCTCCTCCACCTTCTTCAAGGACGGCTGCAAGCGTCTGGTGAAGAACAGAGTTGCTCTGGTTTCTCTGATTGTCATCGTTCTCATCACCCTCAGCTCCGTGCTGCTGCCCATGTTCTGGCCCTATGCGTATGACCAGCAGCTGGGTGCAGTTCCCGGCAAGCCTGTTGACGCAAGCTTTGCCAACCTCGCTCCCTTTGAATACGGCCGCACCGAACAGAAGCTGATCGATGCAGGCGAAAAGGTATTCCCCCACATCTTCGGCACTGACTCCGCAGGTCGTGACTACTTCATCCGTGTTGTTTACGGCGCACGTATCTCTCTGTCTGTTGGTTTCTTTGCTTCTCTGATCGTTCTGATTATCGGTCTGACCGTTGGCTCCATCGCAGGCTACTGCGGCGGCAAGGTTGACCTTGTGATCATGCGTATCGTTGACATCATCTACTCTCTGCCCGATATGCTGATGGTTATTCTGCTGTCCACCGTTCTGAAGCAGGTGCTGCAGCCCATCATCGAAGGCACTGTCCTGGCAAAATTGGGTACCAATATGATTTCTCTGTTCATCGTTTTCGGTCTGCTGTACTGGGTTTCCATGTCCCGTCAGATCCGTGGTCAGATTCTGTCTCTGCGTGAACAGGAATACGTGCTGGCAGCACAGGCTGCAGGCGCACCCGGCAAGTGGATCATCACCAAGCATCTGCTGCCCAACTGCATCTCCGTTGTTGTTATCTCCACCGCACTGCAGATCCCCTCTGCAATCTTCACCGAAAGCTACCTGTCCTTCCTGGGTCTGGGCGTAAACGCTCCCATGCCTTCTCTGGGCTCTCTGGCTTCCGACGCACTCAACGGCATGAGCTCTTACCCCTATCGTCTCGTTATTCCCGCAATCGTCATCTCTCTGATCGTTCTGTCTCTGAACCTGTTCGGTGACGGTCTGCGTGACGCATTTGACCCCAAACTCAACGGCTAAGAAAGGAGCGTACTGAATATGGCTTTGTTAGAAGTAAGAGACCTGCGTACCTCCTTCTTTACTGACGCAGGCGAAGTTAAGGCTGTCAACGGCGTTTCCTTCAATCTGGAACGCGGCAAGGTTCTGGGCATCGTTGGCGAATCCGGTTCCGGCAAGTCCGTTACCGCATACTCCATCATGCAGATTCTGGCAGGCACCGGCAAGATCATCGGCGGCTCCATTCAGCTGGATGGCCAGGAACTGGTTGACGCAGGTGAACCTGTGATGAAGACTGTTCGCGGCAACAAGATCTCCATCATCTTCCAGGACCCCATGACTTCTCTGAATCCCACTCAGACCATCGGCAACCAGCTGATGGAAGCAATTCTGCTGCACACCGACCGTGACAAGCAGCAGGCATACGACCGCGCAGTGGAAATGCTGCGTCTGGTTAACATCAACGAACCCGAAAAGCGCATGAAGCAGTACCCCTTCGAATTCTCCGGCGGTATGCGTCAGCGCGTTATGATCGCAATGGCTCTGGCCTGCGAACCCGACATTCTGATCGCTGACGAACCCACCACCGCACTGGACGTTACCATTCAGGCACAGATTCTGGACCTGATGAAGCAACTGCAGGAAGAACTGGGTATGGCGATTATCATGATTACCCACGACCTGGGTGTTGTTGCGCAGATGTGTGACGAAGTTATCGTTATGTATGCAGGTTCCATTTGTGAACAGGGCACCGCTGACGAAATCTTCTACAACCCCTGCCACGAATACACCAAGGGTCTGCTGCGTTCCATTCCCACCACCACTACCACCGAACGTCTGCAGCCCATCACCGGTACCCCCATCGACTTGCTGTACATGCCCAAGGACTGCCCCTTCGCACCCCGCTGCGATGCTGCAATGAAGATTTGTATCCGTGAACGCTGTGAACGTATGGAAATCAACGAAAACCACGCTGCTGCCTGCTGGATGAATGTTGCCAAGGCACAGCAGGGCAAATAAGTAAGGAGGCTGAACCAAATGAGCGAAAACAAGAATATGGATCTGCCTCTGATTGAGGTTAAGAACCTGAAGCAGCATTTCCCCATCACTGTAGGCCCCTTCAAGACCAAGCCTCTGAAGGCTGTTGACGGCGTTTCCTTCAGCATTAAGCGCGGCGAAACTCTGGGTCTGGTTGGCGAATCCGGCTGCGGCAAGACCACTGTCGGCCGCACTCTGCTGCACCTGTACAAGCCCACCGACGGTGAAGTTTGGTACGACGGCAAGCAGATTAAGACCAAGGAAGACATCAAGGAGTTCCGTAAGAAGGCTACCATGGTTTTCCAGGACCCCTACTCCTCTCTGAATCCCCGTATGACCGTTGCCGACATTATCGGCGAACCTCTGGACGTACACAAGCTGTACAAGACCAAGGAAGAACGTCAGGCTCGTATTCTGGAGCTGATGGAACACGTTGGTCTGAACAGCGAACACGCTTCCCGCTATGCACACGAATTCTCCGGCGGTCAGCGTCAGCGTATCGGCATTGCTCGTGCTCTGGCTGTTAACCCCGACTTTATCGTTTGTGACGAACCTGTTTCCGCACTGGACGTTTCCATTCAGGCACAGGTTATCAATATGTTCCAGGAACTGCAGGAAAAGCTGGGCCTGACCTACCTGTTCATTGCACATGACCTGCTGGTTGTACGTCACATTTCTGACCGTATCGCAGTTATGTATCTGGGTAAGATGGTTGAGTTGGCTGACGCAGATGAAATCTACGATCACCCCATGCACCCCTACTCCAAGTCTCTGCTGTCCGCTGTTCCCGTTCCCGACCCCAACATCGCACGCGCAAACAAGCGTATCGTTCTGGAAGGCGATATTCCTTCTCCCCTGAACGCACCCTCCGGCTGCCCCTTCCGTACCCGCTGCGCATATGCTTGCGACAAGTGCGCGGAATCCATGCCTGAGTTCCGTGAAGTCAAGCCCGGTCACTTCGTGGCTTGCCATCGCGTAGACGAAATTTAATTGCGAGGCGGCATTTTTCTGCTTCAATGATTACTGCAAGGTGGTTATTTGATGGAAAAATGCGGCGACGAAAAACGATTGTACTCGATACAGACATTACATACAGGGCAGGGGAATACCCTGCCCTTGTGTGTTTTTTTACTGCTTTACTACGGCAAAGAGTACAAAACACTTGCTAAGAATTTGTGGAATATCAAAAAACTTGGCAAAAATGCATAAAAACCATTGAAATTGTATGGTTTTGGTGCTATATTCTACCCATTGTTTGAAACACGGGTATGAGATGCTGGTTTCGCTCATACAGTGTGTTTTAGAAATCCCTTTGAAAGGAAAGAATAAAATGAAGAAGACTCTGGCTATGCTGCTGGCTCTGGTTATGATGCTGAGCCTGGTAGCTTGTGGCGGCGGCTCCGATGATGCAGCTAATACCGATACTGCAGCTCCCGCAACCACTCTGGCAATGTGCCTGGCTTCCGAGCCCGACACTCTGGACCCCGCTCTGAACTCCGCTGTTGACGGTGCAACCATGGTTGCTCACCTGTTCTCCGGCCTGGCAAAGTGGGCTGACGACAATGGCAAGCTGGTTATCGTAGCTGACGCTGCTGAAGAACTGGTTGAAGGCGTTGTCAACGAAGACGGTACCGTAACCTACACCTACACCCTGCGCGACATGAAGTGGTCCGACGGTGAAGCTGTTACCGCTGGCGACTTCGAATTCGCATGGAAGCGCGCTGCATCCGAAGCTCTGGGTGCTGACTACGGCTACATGTTCGAAGTTGTTAAGGGTTACCCCAACGATCTGGCTGTTACCGCTCTGGACGACAAGACTCTGGAAGTAACTCTGGCTAACTCCGTTGCTTACTGGAACGAACTGCTGGCGTTCCCCACCTACATGCCCGTTCGTGAAGACGTTGTTGCTGATGAAGCATGGGCAACCGATCCCTCCACCTACGTTGGTAACGGTATGTACACCATGACCGCTTGGGAACACGACGCAGTTATCACCCTGACCAAGAACGAAGGTCACCCCGATGCTGCTCTGGTTACCATGCCCGAACTGCAGTTCTACCTGTCCGACGACACCAACAACATGCTGACCAACTTCGAAAAGGGCGACTGGCTGGTTATTGACGACGTTCCCAACAACGAAATCAAGTCCCTGCAGGAAAAGTACCCCGATGAATTCGTTATCGCAGGTCAGATTGGTACCTACTACGTTAACTGGAACGTAAACCTGAACCTGGTTCCCGGCCTGACCGGCGTTGAAGCTGAACTGGCAAACCAGGAAATCCGTAAGGCACTGGGTCTGGTTCTGGACCGTGTATACGTTTGCGACGAAATTGGCCAGGCTGGTCAGGTTCCCGCATCCTCCTTCGTTGCTATGGGTATGACCAATCCCGATGGCTCCGAATTCTACAAGACCGCTGGTCACAATGACGGCTTCGTAGGTTACTACGACGTTTCCGTTGAAGCTTTCGAAGCTAACTTCGCAGCAGCTGTTGAAACTCTGAAGAAGTACTACGAATACGACGAAACCACCGGTAAGTTCTCCGGCGTTCCCGCTCTGGAATACCTGTACAACACCTCCGACGCTCACAAGGCAATCGGCGAATACGTACAGACCGCTTTCGCTAACGTTGGCATCGACATGCAGCTGGTAAACCAGGAATGGAACACCTTCCTGAACACCAGAAAGAACGGCGACTACGCAGTTGCACGTAACGGCTGGCTGGCTGACTACAACGATCCCATCTGCTTCCTGGATATGTGGACTTCCATCTCCGGTAACAACGACGTTCAGTTCGGCAAGGGCGCACACGCTGACCTGGCTATGTACAACCTGGACCTGACCGAATTCGGCATCGACTACAAGGTTGAAAACGCTACTTGGGCAGAAACCTTCGACGTTCTGATCTCCGAAATCAAGGCTTGCACCGATAACGAAACTCGTTACGCTATGATGCACCTGGCAGAAGACATGCTGATGGAAACCGGCTGCCTGGTTCCCCTGTACTACTACACCGACATCTACATGATCGATGACTCCGTAGAAGGCTTCTTCTGCAACCCCCTGGGCTACAAGTACTTCATGTACACCACCATCGCTGGCTAATTGTTTGAAACCACGCTTGCTGTAAAGCAAACGAAATGATTAACTAAAAGCGTAACCCCACCGCGAAAGCGGTGGGGTTTTTTTGTTTGCGGAAACTTCTGATGAAGTTTCATATCGGCTGACGCCGACGCAAACTAAAGGGGAACCGGCCATGATTCCCCTTTAGAACCCTTCCTTCACGTACTGCGGTGCAAAGGTGAACAGAATGTGGAAGGGCGTTCCCCGGAAACCCCTTCCTTCACGTACTGCGGTGGGAATATGAGAGTAAAATTTAAGAGCTATGCGGCGTTATGCTGCATAGCTCTTTTTGATTATACGTAATAGTGTGCGTCGGAGTGGAGGTTGATTTGCGTGTACAGTATGACGCGGTCTCCTTCGTGAAGGACGGTATTGCCGTTGGGAATGAAGGACTTGCCTTCGCGCTTGATCATAATGATAATGGTCAGACGGGAAATGTCCAAATCGCGGATGCGTTTGCCATTCCAAGGATGCTGTCTGCGGAGAATGACTTCCTTCAAGTCGATGGGGTGGTCATGGTCCATGGAGGGGGCTCCCAATACCAGAGCGTCGCCCACATGGAGTACGGTATTGCCGCGGGGAATCAGAACGTCGTCTCCGCGCTGAATGGCTGCTACGATGATGCCTCCGGGGAGACCCAGATGCATAATTTGCTTGCCGTTCCAGCTGTCCGCTTCGGTGACTTGGATTTTGATGAAGTTAACGTCATCTTCCTTGCCGTATTCGCTGATGCGCTTGATACGGCTGTACTGGTCAACGAAACCTGCGGAAATAATACCTGTGGGGATGGCGACCATGCCAACACCAAGGAAGGTAATGAAGATACTCAGGGACTGACCCAAGGGGGTAATGGGGTAAATATCACCATAGCCAACGGTCAGCAGTGTGGACACAGCCCACCAAATGCCGCTGAATGCGTTTTTGAATACTTCGGGCTGAGCATCGTGTTCCAAGGAATACATGCACAGGCTGGAGCCCAGCAGCAGAATGGCAATGATGAATACGGAGCTGGTCAGCTGCTGACGTTTGTTGTCCAAAACTTCCAGAATGACCGAGAAGCTGTCGTAGTATGCGTTGACGCGGAACAGTCGGAACAGTCGCAGTACACGGAACAGTCGGAATGCGGGTGCGCCGCCGGGGAAAAAGATGGGCAGGTAGTAGGGGAGGAAGCTGACCAAGTCGATGAGCCCCTTGAAGCTGCGGAAGTATTGCCACAATGCTCGATGAGGCGGCAGCTTGGGGTAGAGGTACTTGGCGGTGATGAGTCGCAGGATATAGTCTACGGCGAAGAAAGCCACTGTGCCTGCTTCGATTCTTAACAGAAGGGGTCCGTAGGCAATTCGGTATTCATCAAAGGTATACATAATACTGACAATCAGATTCAGGAGAATGGACAGCAGGTTGATGATGTCATAACTGCGACCGATGGTGTCTTCTTCAGGACCTACTTCCAGAATATTGAACAGCCGTTTGCGGTACTGTTCCAATTTGTTGTTGGATTTATTCATATGATCACCTGTTATTTAAAATGATACACAGTTATGGTCATTATATCACAAGCTTTGGAAAATGCAAAACAGAAAATACCGCAGTCTAATGACTGCGGTATTTTGGTTTATCGGGATGTGGTGAATTCCAGCTCGGCACCGTTGCCGTAACAAACGATGTCGCCCATTTTGTCGGTACGAAGTACTTCGATATTTGCGTCCTTGAAACGGCTGAGGACTTCCTTGTGGGGGTGACCGTAGGAGTTGTCCTTGCCTACGGGAATGACTGCGTATGTGGGCCATGCCTCATACACCCAGCGGTAGCTGTTGCTGGTATTGCTGCCGTGGTGACCTGCCTTCAAAACGGTGCAGTCAATGACGCGGCCTTCCTCCAAAATCTTTTCCTCTACTTCCAGCTCCGCATCTCCCGTGAATAGGAATGCAGTATCACCGTGGACGATGCGTAAAACGATGCTGGTGTTGTTGGGGTCTTCCGCATAGGGGTCACAGTGGATGATTTCCACAGCGGCACCGCCCAGCATATAAATATCACCTGCCCGGGGGATTGTGATGGAGTTTCCCTGCTTCTCTACGGCCTTCAGAAAGTTATTGAAGGCTTTGCTGTCGTATTTTGTGACGGGGCAGAATACCGTTTCCGCATAGGCATATTCCAGCGCACCGCTCATGCCGCCTACATGGTCTTCGTGGGCGTGGGTGACAACGGCGTACTTCAAATAGTCAATTTCTCGGTCTGCCAAGTAAGTGTACACCACTTGGGAGTCTCCCACATTGCCGCCGTCTATGAGCATGGCCTCTCCGTCGCAGAGAACAAGGGTGGCGTCTGCCTGTCCAACGTCGATAAAATGGACTTCAATCTGTGAGCCATCGGGTGTTTCCAAGGGGGCAGCATCTCCGCCACCGCCAAAGAGCATGAAAATCAGCAGCAATAAAGTCTGAATGATTTCAAACAGCTTTTCCATAGTTCATCTCCTTATTTGCTTTTTTCCATCATACCACAGGGGATGGGGTGAAATCAACGCAGCAAAATCCCCTCGGCGATTTTGCCGAGGGGGTTGGTGGTTTATTGCTTTCTCAAGGTCAGTGCGGTGAGCATCGGGGTTGCGTAAATAATAGGCAGGGCATAGCGGACACCGTTGATGAAGAATACGGGACAAGCCATGCACACCAGCATGCTCATCAGCACAGAGGCGAAGGGCACAAGGAATAGTTGGTCCTTGCGCTCCAGTGCCTTGCACAGCAGGTACAGTGCCAGCCAAACATGACAGCCTGCATTGCACAGAGGCAGGGTTAGGGGGAAGCTTTCAAACAGCATGACAAAGTATCTGGCGGCAATCTTCAAAGGCATGAGACCTTCCATCTCGTCAAATACCAAGTCGGGATTGGTGGATATAGTGGTATAGCAGAAGATATATTCCCTTGAGTTGGGGTGGAAGAAGCCGTAGCAGTTGTTCATGGTGGCTTCCACATATACCATGGGGTGACGGAGGAATTGCTTGAGCCAGACCTTCAGATAAGGAGCGACAGTGCTTTTGTCATCGGTGCAGTCGTTTTTTACAGGGTCGGAAAGATTGGGGTCATATCGCTGTGCCAAATCGTCCATGCCCAAAATGGCATCGATGACGGCGTATTCCTCCTCGGTGATGTCTTCGGGGTAGTCACGGACATAACGCGCGGTTTGCTGGAAGGGTACGGACAGCATTTCGTGGAAGGGACCTGCGGGGATGTTCAGTGCAGGCAGCAGCACGTTGGAGTACAGCAGCTGCAGCACACAGGCGGTCAGCAGGGCTGCGCTCATGCCTTTGCGGCGTAGCTTGGGGCTGCGTACAAGGCAAATTACCGCAGCAGCGCTCAGCGCCCATAGGAGTAGGAAGCCGTTATTGCGCAGGAGTCCTGTGAGGATTGCTGCGGCGAAGATGGCGGCAATGCGCTTTTTGCTTGGGGGCAGGAGAAGTTCTTCTGCAATGAGGGTAATCAGCAGGACGGTCATACAGGCGTACAGAGCGTCCTTCATGATGGTGGTCAGATAGTTGGGGTAAATGGTTGCCAGTGCGTAAATGGCTGCGGAGACCATGGTGACCACGGCAGGGGCTTTGAAGCGCACCATAGCGCGGGCGGTATAAGCCAGCATGGCAGAGCAGGCAAGGGCTTGGAACAGTACAAACAGGGTCAGTCCCGCTTCCTTTGCACCAAAGATGGCAGTGCCCAGCTTCACCCAAAAGCCAATGAGCATGGTGGAGAAGGCAGGGTTGTGGGCAGTGAATTCACGTAGCCCGAAGATGATTTCCAACTGGGCGTAGGCATCATGCTCCACTGCGGCAGGCAGGCGCACCAGGAAATAGGGAAGCCAGCACAGCAGAATGATACACCAAGGCAGCAGGAAGGGGTGCTTTTCCCAGACCTTTGGCAGGGTGATACGGTCTGTGGGAATCAGAGAAAGCAGGTGCTTTGCCCAGCAAAGTGCTGTGGTGCAGATGCAGGTGAGCCCCACAAGGGTGACTGCGGACAGCAGCAAGGCTGCGGGAGAGCCGAACACCAAGTCCCAGCTGTCAATGGCGGCGAAGCTGTCGCCCACCATCAGGCACAGGGAAAAGACCGCGCAGAAGACGGTTTCCCATCGCTTCTGAGGCAGATGAGGGACTTTGCAGCGGAATGCGGTCAGAGCCCCGAATAGGATAAGGGTGTACAAATCCGGGGTGAGCATGGCTTCCGCGCACAGGGGCAGGGCGGAAAGTCCGCCGCCGCTTTCGTACAACAGCAGAGGCAGCTTCAAATGCAGTGTCTGAAAGGCAAAGAAAATGAGCAGTACCTCAAGGGCTGTTTTTATATAGTATGATTTTGGTTTTGTTGTCATAGGAAAACCTTCTTGTCAAAAGGATTAACCAAATTATGCCATAAAATACCTATGGATTCAACCGATGCGGGGGAGAAAATATATCTTGACGAATGAAATTATAACAGGTATTATAAACTTCATAACAGGTTATGCGATAACCGCAAAACAGATACAATAAAACGAATTGGAGAAACGTATGGGAAAGATTATTTTGGTTGCGGAAACAGGGGCGGATATTTCCGCGGAGCTGGCAAAGGAATACGGCATTTACATTGTGCCTATGCACGTGACCTTTGACGAGGAAACCTTTGACGACGGTAGTTTCCCTGTGGAAAAGATCGTGGAATTTTACAGCAACGGGAAGAAGCTTCCCAAGACCAGCGGCTCCAATCCCGAGGACTTTGTGACTGTTTTTGACCGCATTCACATGGAATACCCCGATGCGGAGATTCTGTATCTGGCATATTCTGCGGTGACCACCGTTTCTTATCAGAGCGGCGTCATTGCTGCGGAAGGCAGAGACTATGTGACCGCTGTTGACACCAAGCAGGTATCCGCAGGGCAGGGCATGGTGGTTGTGGAAATGGCGAGAAAGCTCCGTGAAAAGCCCGACATGACCATGGAGGAAGCTGTGGCAACCGTCCATGAACTCATTGAAAAGGCTAATATGTGCTTCATTCCCGACAATCTGGAATTCCTTCGTGCAGGCGGCCGCGTCAGCAACGTGGTTGCACTGGTGGGCGGTCTGCTGGGCATTCATCCCTGTATCGAAATTTTGGATGGTAAGCTCATGGCTACCAAGAAGTACCGCGGCAAGATGGTGAAGGTGGCTTCCCAGCTAGTGAAGGAATATTCTGCGCAGTATCGTCTCCGCAAGGATGAGCTGTGGTGCGTGTATACCGTGGGTATCAGCGAGGAAGTGAAGCAGGTGGTTGCGAAGGCTGCCGAAGAATGTGGCTTCAAGAGCATTCAGTGGATTCAGGCAGGCGGTGTCATTACCACCCACGGCGGTCCTGCGGCATTCGGTATTGCAGGCTTCAGCGAATAAGGGAAAATCAAAAGACCTCAGTCATTGGGACTGAGGTCTTTTTTTATAAGCGGATGGTGCTGGTAAAGGCAACTGCCTTTCCGATAATGCGAATTTGGGTCAGGGATTCCCCTTCGTATTCCATATCGGGATACACGGGATTGCAGGCTCGCAGGGTGATGCGGTCACTGCCGGGGGTGTAGTATACCCGCTTCAGTGTGGCTTCTTCACCGATGATGACGGCGGCGATTTCTCCGTTTTCTACCATGGGGCGCTCCTTGATATACACAATATCCCCGTCGAAGATGCGGGCGTTTACCATGCTGTCACCCTTGCAGAGCAGGGAAAAGTCTGCGTCAATGTCTTCGGGCAGCGCAACGGTATCGTCTGCGTTCTCCACCGCCAAAATGGGCTTGCCGCAGGCAATGGTGCCGATGAGGGGGATGCGCTTTGTCTTGGGCATGGGAAGGATATTGTCGGGAATGACAGCCGCAGCGGCAGTCAGGGAAGGGTCATCACTCCAGCCCATGAGATAGGCAGGGGTGGTGTGCAAAGCCTTGGCAATGGCTTCGATTTTGTCTGCGGGGATATTGGCAATGATGCCGTTTTCGTACTTATACAGATTCTGCTTGGAGGTGCCGATGCGCTCTGCAAGCTGGGTCTGGGCAATGCCAAGCTCCTCTCGTCTATATTTAATGCGTTCGCCGATTTTCATGTGGGTCAGCTCCTTGTGATGTTGGGTAACTTTATTATATACGCAGTAACTTTAAAAGTCAATCGGAATATCTTGACAAGTTACATTATCTTGTGATACCATGCAGATATCCGAAAGAGATAATGATGTAGCTAAATAAGATAAGGGGTGGGGCGTGGTTCAAACAGATCGGCTGAAATGGGAAATCGAGACACAGAAGCTTACAGATGCTCAGGTGGCGTGGCATCTTGGCATCAGTGAGCAGTGCTTCTGCAAAAAGATGCAATCGGGGAAGTTTGGCACACAGGATATCCTGCTGCTGACAGAGCTGCTGCAGCTGCAGCATCCCGAAACCATTTTTTTTGCATGACAGTAACTTTACAAGTTACAACGGAGAGGGGGTGAAACTGTGCCCGATATCAATTGGGAGGATATGAAAACGGAATATGTGACCACGAACATCAGTAAGACAAAGCTGGCGGAGAAGTACGGTGTGCCTATGGGGCAGGTGCAATACCGCAGCATGGCAGAGCAATGGAGTCAGCTGCGGCGCAGGCACCGTGACCGTGTGATGGCAAAGACCTCTGACCGCATGGCGGATGAGGCTGCCGAGCGTATGGCAAGGCTTATGGGCAGTACGGACAAGCTCATGGATGCGGCGCTGGATGCGCTGGACGACCCCAAGCAGTTCTATCGCTACATTGTGAAGGAAAAGGATGAGGACGGTACCCATACCACGGAGGCGGTATTCGATAAGGCGGACACCAAGGCCATGAAGGATATGGGAACGGTGCTGGAGAAGTTGACGGGGCTGACCCGTGACCTGTACGGCTTGCCTGACCGTGAGCAGGAGCTGCGAGAGCAGCTGGCACGGCAGAAGCTGGAGCAGGCGGAAAAGAATGCGGACGGCATTGAAGTGGTGTTTGGAGAGGATGCGGAGATGTTTGCTATATGAAACAACTGAAGATTGACCCGCCCAATGAGAAGCAAAAGCTGTTTCTCACTGCCGAGCAGAAGCATGTGGGATTCGGTGGAGCCCGTGGTGGCGGTAAAAGCTGGTGTGTGCGGGTAAAGGCGGTGCTGCTGTGTCTGCGGTACGCAGGCATCAAGGTGCTCATTGTTCGCCGTACATACCCCGAGCTGGTGAACAATCATATCAATCCGCTGCTGGAGCTGCTCCACGGCATTGCCAAATACAACAAGACCGAAAAGGTCTTTCATTTCCCAAACGGCTCTGCCATCTCTTTCGGATACTGCAATGCCGACCGAGATTTGGGGCGGTATCAGGGGGCGGAATACGATGTGGTGTTTTTGGATGAGGCCACACAGCTGCGTGAGGATTGGATTCGCCGCATCACTGCATCGGTGCGAGGGGTAAACGAATTCCCCAAACGTGTGTATTACACCTGCAACCCCGGTGGACCCTCTCACGGCTATTTCAAGCGGCTGTTTATTGACAGGGAATTTCGCCAAGGGGAAGTACCCGAGGACTATGCCTTTATTCAGAGTCTGGTGACAGACAATAAGGCTTTGATGGAATCCCAGCCCGACTATGTGCAGCAGCTGGAGGCACTGCCCCCGAAGCTGCGGGATGCGTGGCTGTACGGCAGATGGGATATTTTCGAGGGTCAGTTTTTCGAGGATTTCCGCACCGAGCCCGACCCTGTGCTGTGTGAGGCTGCAGGCATTACCAAGGAGGAGGCTTTGCAGGAACATCGCTTTACCCATGTCATCAAGCCCTTTGACTTGAACAGCGGGGGCAGACGGCGCTGGAATATTATGCGCAGCTACGACTTTGGGTACAATAAGCCCTTTTCCCTTGGGTATTGGGCCATTGACCCCGATGGGGTGCTGTACCGCATTGCGGAGATTTATGGCTGCACCGCAACCCCAGACGAGGGCGTGAAGCAGACCCCCGATGAGCAGTTTCGGCGCATTTCGGAGTTTGAGCGGGAGCATCCCTGGCTGAAGGGGCGAAAAATTGTGGACAGTGTAGCCGACCCTGCCATCTGGGATGCCAGCCGTGGGGAGAGCATCGCGGACACAGCGGCACGGTATGGCATTTACTTCACACCGGGTGACAATGAGCGAATTCCCGGGTGGATGCAGGTGCATTACCGCTTGCAGTTTGATGAGAACGGGTATGCCCGTATGTATATATTCGATACCTGCAAGGCCTTCATCCGCACCATACCCCAAATGATGTACAGCCCCACGCGGCCCGAGGATTTGGATACGACGCTGGAAGACCATGTGGCGGACGAGGTGCGGTATATGTGTATGTCCAAGCCTGTGCGCCCTGTGGTGAAGGACGAGGCAGTGGTGTATTTGACCGACCCGCTGAACCAGATGAGATGAAAATGCGGGCGAACTGTGTTGGGGCGGATGGTTGGAAGATTGCAGAAGAAACGATACCGTGCTTTGACAAAACCATAAGCGTGGTGTGCGTACGAGATGAAAAAAGGAGATTTTTTATTGAATGAAGAAAACTTGATACGGGATACTCCCGTGATTGGGGCAGAGCAGGTCAAGGAATTGACCGCCGTCCTGCAAAAATATAAGTCGGGCAAGGCACAGACCGAGCGGCGTATTCTTGCCAGTGAAAACTGGTGGAAGCTGCGCAATGCCATGGAAGAACAGCACCTTGCCCGTGATAAGAGCTTTCGCTCGGTCAGCGGCTGGCTCCACAACGTCATTGTGTCCAAGCACGCGGACATGATGGATGCCTATCCCGAGCCTGTGATTTTGCCTCGTGAGGCATCGGACCGTGAGCAGGCAAAGCTGCTGAGCAAAATCCTGCCCTGTGTGCTGGAGCAGAATCGTTTTGAACATACCTACTCCCATGTCATGTGGCAGAAGCTGAAGACGGGTACAGGGGTGTACAAGGTGGTATGGGACGGCAGCAAGCTGAACGGGTTGGGTGACATCGCCATTGAGCGTGTGAATTTGCTGAACCTGTTTTGGGAGCCCGGTGTCACCGATATTCAGCACTCCCGTTATGTATTCCACACGGAAGCGGTGGATAAGGAACTGCTGCGAGCGGAGTACCCTGAGCTGCTGTCGGGCAAGCTCAAGACCTCGGGCTTTATTGCCACCCGATTCCTCTACGACGATGCGGTGGATACCTCCGACAAGGTCACCGTGGTGGAGGTGTACTATCACAAGCCCATTGATGGGGTGAACACCCTGCAGTATGTGAAGTATGTGGAGGATGTGGTGCTGTACGCCACAGAAAATGATCCCGAGCTGGCGGAAACAGGTCTGTATGACCACGGGCGCTATCCCTTTGTGTTGGATGCGCTGTTCCCTGTGGAGGGCAGTCCCTGCGGCTATGGATTTGTGGACTTGTGCAAGAATCCCCAGACGGAAATCGACCTGATGAAGACAGCCTTCGTGAAGAATGCCATGGTAGGGGCCACTCCTCGCTATTTCTCCCGTGGTGACGGTACCATCAACGAGGGAGAGTTTCTGGACTTGAGCGCACCCATCGTCCATACCACAGGCTCTGTGTCCGAGGACCATCTGCGCCGCATTGAGCATACAGGTCTGGACGGCAACTATGTGTCGGTGCTGGACCGTACCATTCAGGAGCTCCGTGAAACCAGCGGCAATACCGAGACCTCTACGGGCAATATCGCATCGGGCGTTACTGCCGCATCGGCCATTGCGGCACTGCAGGAAGCCAGCGGCAAGGGCAGCCGTGATGCCATTCGCACCACCTATCGTGCCTACGGAGAAATTGTGGAGCTGTGCATTGAGCTGATTCGTCAGTTTTACGACCTGCCCCGTCAATTCCGCATTACGGGCATGGGGGGCGATCGCTTTGTGAGCTTCGATAACGGCGGTTTGCTGCCTATGTATCAGGGCAGCTTCCATGGGGAAGACCTGGGCTATCGACTGCCTGTGTTTGACATCAAAATCTCTGCCCAGAAGCAGGATGCCTACTCCCGTATGGCGCAAAATGAGCTGGCTTTGCAGCTGTACGGTGCAGGGCTGTTTGACCCCAATCGCACAGAGCAGGCTATGGTGTGTCTGGAGATGATGGATTTTGAGGGCAAGGATGGTCTGCTGCAGCGCATGACACAGCAGGCAGGTCTGCGCCGCAAGCTGGCGGACTATATGCAGCTGGCACTGATGCTGGCGAAAAAGTCCGAGCCCGAAATGGTAGAGGGCATCAGCGCCGACATCACCGCCCTCATGGGCGGCAAAATCGCAGCCACGGCATTCCAACCCATTACAGGGGGCGAGCCCAAGCATATGCGTGCCGCGAGAGCCCGTACCGCAGGAGGCAGCCGCTTATGATTCGCATTGTCTATGACCGCAGGGAGCATCGTGTGACTGTGGCAGGTCATGCGGGGTTTGCGGAGCGAGGCGCAGATATCCTTTGTGCCGGGGCATCCATGCTGCTGCACACCCTTGCGGGGGCGGTGCGCAGGCTCAGTGAACGCGGGCTGGCAGAGGATATTGCCGTGAGCCTTCGTGCGGGAGCGGGGGAGGTTATGTGCGCTCCCGTGGCAGAGTTTGACTGTGTGGTGACTGCCGTCATGGACAGTATTGTGCTGGGCTTTCGGTTGCTGGCGGCGGATTACCCCGAGTATGTAAGTTTTGAAATGAGAAAGGAGCAAGTATGAGAGAGATTATGAATTTGCAGCTGTTTGCGGAAGGTGAGGCGGCTGCGGTATCTGCTGCACCCAACGGTGTGGATGTGCGCAGCCATTTTGATTCCCTGCAGCGCCAGGGTGCGGAAATGGCAGGCAGGTACGCAGGCTTCAACCTGCAGAAGGAGCTGGAGAATCCCATGTTCTTCAAGCTTACAGGTCCTCAGGTGGGCTTGAGCGTGGAAGATGCGTACATGGCCATGCACCATCGTGAGCTGACCCGTGCCATTGCGGAAGGCACCAGACGAGAGCTGTCCAACTCCATTCGCGCAGGGGTTGCACGACCCGTGGAGCATGGCAGGAC
>JAZREI010000139.1:0-3405 GCA_045660685.1 Oscillospiraceae bacterium | reverse complement strand
TTGCACTTTGCATTTAAAAAGAGCGTGTTGTTTTCAACACGCTCTTTTTGTCATTTTTATTTTACCAGCAGTTCTGCAATCTGGATGCAGTTGGTAGCAGCGCCCTTGCGGACCTGGTCGCCGCAGCACCACAGGCACAGTGCATTGTCGTCGGGCAGGTCGGGACGGATACGGCGAAGGAATACGATGTGCTGATCGGTGGTATTCAGAGGCATGGGATACTGCTTGTTGTTCAGGTCGTCCACCAGCTTGACACCGGGAGCGTTTGCCAGAACCGCACGTGCTTCTTCTACGGAAACGTGACGGTCAAAGCGCAGGGTCAGAGAGACGGAGTGGCTGCGGATAACAGGTACGCGGACGCAGGTGCAGCTGACCTTCATGTCGGGAGCGTGCAGAATCTTGCGGCCTTCGTACTGCATCTTCATTTCTTCGGAGGTGTAGCCATCTTCCTGTTCGCCGCCAATCTGGGGAATCAGGTTGTAAGCAATCTGGTACTGGAATACCTTGACCTGAGGTTCTTCACCGTTTGCCAGAGCCTTCATCTGACCTTCCAGTTCAACGGGACCTGCTGCGCCCGCACCGGAAACAGCCTGATAGCTGGATGCGATGATGGACTTAATGGGAGCAATCTGATGGATTGCATTGACAGCGGTCAGAGCGATGGTGGTCACGCAGTTGGGGTTTGCAATGATGCCCTTGTGCAGCTTCACGTCGTCGCCGTTGACTTCGGGAACTACCAGAGGAACATTGGGGTCCAGACGGAATGCGGAGGAGTTGTCAACGAAGACAGCACCGCTCTTAACGATGGCATCGGCGAACTTTTCAGCGATGTCGTTTTCTGCTGCGCCCAGCACGATGTCGATGCCTTCGAAAGCATCTTCCTTAGCTTCCTTAATAGCGACCTTTTCACCGTTGAAGTCAATGAGCTTGCCTACGGAGCGTGCGCTTGCCAGAGGAACCAGCTCGGATACGGGGAACTGACGTTCCTGCAGAATCTTAATCATTTCCTGACCTACGGCGCCGGTTGCGCCCAGAACTGCTACTTTATACTTCTTCATATTGAAATCTCCTTACATTACGAAACTATTGTATAGTACGCGGATGGCTTCCGCAAAATCCCGATTATCCACACCAATAATAATGTTCAATTCGTCGGGACCCTGATTAATCATACGAATGTTCACACCTGCTTTACCCAGAGCGGTAAAAATCTTACCGGAGCTGCCGGGCTGAGATGCCATGCGGCGGCCTACAACAGCAACCATTGCGATGCCGTCCACTACCTGCAGCTTATCGGGCTGCAGCTCCTGCTGGATTTCACTGAGGATGGCATACAGCTTGGTATTGATGGCATCGGACTGAACAACCAAAGATACATTGTCAATGCCCTGAGGGGTATAGTCTACAAGGATGCCGTGACGTTCAAACACGGACAGCATCTTACGCAGGACGCCAACCTCGTTGGACATACCGCGCTTTGCCATATAGATGACAGAGAAGTTCTTCTTCCCTGTGATGCCTGTGATGAAGCGTTCGGGCTCATGGTCAACGTCCCAGCTTTCACGAATCATGGTGCCGGGGTCATTGGGTGCGTTGGTGTTGCGGATGTTCAGTGTGATGTTCTTTTCTCGAACGGGGAACACCGCAGCTTCGTGGAGCACCTGTGCCCCAACGTAGCTCATTTCACGCAATTCGCTGTAGGTCATTTCCCGAATGGTACGGGGGTCTTTCACAATACGGGGGTCTGCCATGAGAATGCCGCTGACGTCGGTCCAGTTTTCATATGCCTCGGCATCCAGTGCCGCAGCTGCCAGTGCGCCTGTAATATCGCTGCCGCCGCGGGAGAAGGTCTGGATACGGTTGTCGGGCATGACACCGTAGAAGCCGGGGATGACCGCGCCCTTGCTCAAATCCATGGACTTGAGGGCGTTATAGGTCTTTTCGGTATTCACACTGCCGTCGTAGTTGAAGTAGACCCAGTCTGCGGAATCAATGAAGCTGAACCCCAGATAGGTAGCCATGAGCTTTGCGGAGAAATATTCACCGCGGCTGACCAGCTCTTCACGGGATACCTGCTTTTCATCCAGTCGTGCCTTCAGTGCCACAAACTCGGATTCCAAATCGATTGCCAGCCCCAGCTCTCTGCGAATGTCGAAGTAGCGGTCGGTAATCATATTGAAGATGGGTGTGCAGTCCACACCGTACTGGGTGTGGGCGTGGCACAAATACAGCAGGTCGGTGACCTTGTGGTCATCAGAGAAGCGCTTGCCGGGTGCGGAAACAATCACCACACGACGAGCAGGGTCACTGTCCACGATTTCTTTAATCTTGCGGTACTGCCCCGCATCTGCCATGGACGTGCCGCCGAATTTCAAAACTTTCATAGTTTCATTTCCAGTCTATTTATATAATGTAGGAACTCTTATGCCAGAGCCGCAATGAATGCTGCGGGGTTGTCCTTCAGCCATGCGTGCATAGCGGAAACACTGACGGGCTTGGTGAGAACGCCTTCACCCCAAGCTTCAGCAACCAGCTCAGCATCTACGTTGCCGCCGCGTACATAGTACTGCAGCTGAACGTCGTTGTTGGCTGCCACGGGAGCGCCGTAGGATGCATAGAAGCCTACGCCATTGAGTACGTCCACACAGTCCTGTGCAACGTTGTATGCAGTGGGATAACGGCCTGCACCCTGACCGAACAGGCTGCGAGGACCGGAGTTGCTGCCAACCATGGAAATCAGGTTGTAGTTCATGGGAACAGCCGCTGCGGGTTCACCGTTGGGAACCAGAGTGGGCTGTACGTAAGCGGAGATGCCGCCTTCGCCCTTTTCAGCAGTACCCATCATCTTGCAGACGTAACCGCGCTTGGTAAATTCCGCTACATCCACAGCTGCGATATTGCGGATGCCGCATACGGGAACGGAAGCCTTTTCCAGACTTACGTCGAATGCGATGTTTGCGGAAATAATGGTCTTGTTCCAGGTATCGGGGCCGTCAACGTCTGCGGAGGGATCTGCTTCCGCATAGCCCAGTTCCTGTGCCTGCTTCAGCGCAACTGCATAGTCCAGACCGTTGCGGGTCATGTTGTCCAGAATATAGTTGCAGGTGCCGTTCATAATGCCGCCAACCTTGCTGATGCTGTCAACCTGCTTGCAGCGTTCCAGCTCAGTCAGCCAGCCGATGCCGCCGCCAACAGCAGCGGTGCAGCGGAACTTCACGCCCTTTTCTTCCACCAAAGGCAGCAGCTCATCATAAAAATGATTCACCAGCGCCTTGTTTGCGGTAACCACATTCTTGCCCGCCAGAATCGCAGCCTTTACATAATCCCATGCGGGGTGAAGACCGCCCATAACTTCCACAACGGTATCAATGGAAGCATCATTTAAAATATCATTGAAATCGTGAG
>JAZREI010000138.1:0-7607 GCA_045660685.1 Oscillospiraceae bacterium | reverse complement strand
ATCTACTATTGAACTCTACGTTTTTGACGGTTGCCCTTTGGTAAACCTCACCCTACCTTCCACTATTACGGAGATGAACACAGAGTGCTTCCCCTCAAAAATCCTCGACAACCTTTATATCACCGACTTGAGCGCTTTCCTAAAGCTTGATACCTCAAGTTCCTCGCTTATGTTCCGCAATCTTTATGTCAACGGTCAGCTTATTACCGATTTGGTGATTCCGGACGATATTTCCACGATTTATTCTTACACCTTTGACCGCTGCACCAGCATTGAAACCGTTACCATGTCCGATTCCGTTGTTTCTTTGGGTAGCTATGCGTTCTTCAGCTGTACAAACCTCCGAGACATTCAGCTGTCTAACAAAATCGAAGCCATCCGCACATGCACCTTCGGATACTGCAACTCCCTGACAAGCATAACCATCCCTGCAAGTGTTGTTGCTGTCAATTCCAAAGCCTTTTACGCAAGCAACAGCGGTTATGTCAGCACTGTTGAAACCATCCGTTTCATGGGCAATGCACCTTTGATTGCCCCCGATGCCTTCCTTTGTGTTGCAGCTAACGCATACTACTCTTCCGCCAACACAACTTGGACCCCTGACACAAAACTTAACTTCGGCGGCAACATCTATTGGCATGCGGACACTTCTATCCCCTCTATGGGAGATATGCCCGAAATCTACATCATTGCACAGGGCACCTGCGGCAGCAACGTCTACTATATGCTGACCAGTAATGGTCAGCTGACCATCTCTACAGGCGTTGGTCCCCAGGCAAAGACCGCGGACCTTGGCCCCATGGCTTCCGACATGGCTCCCACAAACGCCATGGATGACTATGCCTCTGCGGCCGACACCCCCTGGGCAGCTTATGCCGATCAAATCAAGTCCATTGTGGTAGCTGAAAGCATCAGTTCCATCGGCGACAATGCATTTGCAGACTTGCCCAACCTGAAAAAGGTTGTTGTATCTGCCGATGTCACCGATGTAGGTGTCGGCGCATTTGCCAACAACGAAAAATTGGCGGAAGTCAGCTTTGCAGGCAATGCTCCCGAACTGGGTGAAAACAGCTTCGTAAACACCGAAAACGTTACAATCACCTATCCTGCCGATGATAAAAGCTGGACATTGGAAGTCATTAAAAATGTGGGGAGCAATGTTACTCTAAAGCCTGTGGAATTCATAGAGCCCATACCCACACCCACACCTACACCCACACCTCCTCCCACAACCGACGAGAATCCCTTCACTGACGTAAAGGCAGATGACTGGTACTTTGCACCCGTCATGTGGGCAAAGGAAAACAATGTCACAGGCGGCACATCTGCAACCACCTTCGGACCTAACGACGGCTGCACCCGTGCGCAGGTTGTCACCTTCCTGTGGGCAGCCAATGGCAAGCCCGAGCCCGCATCCATGGACAATCCCTTTAAGGACGTATCCGACGATGCGTGGTATCTGAAGCCCGTACTGTGGGCAGTGGAACAGGGCATCACAGGTGGCGTAGCGGAAGGCAAGTTCGGTCCCGAACAAACCTGCACCCGCGCACAAATCGCAACCTTCCTGTACGCAGCCAAGGGCAAGCCCACAGTCAGCGGCAAGAGCCCCTTTGATGACGTAGCAGACACCGACTGGTTTGCTAAGCCTGTCATCTGGGCAAAGGAAAATGAGGTCACAGGCGGCATCAGCGCCACCCAGTTTGGCCCCAATCAGGTCTGCACCCGCGCACAGGTCGTCACCTTCCTGTACAAGGTGTATGGCACTAAGTAACACAAGCAAAAACCCACCACTGTTTACAGTGGTGGGTTTGTTCGTTTATGGGATTTTACAGTGCCTCAATATCGTCGGGGTAGAATGCGGTTTGCAGGAATACAATCAGGGGCGGCAGGCTCATGAGCTGCAGCATGACCCCTGGCCAGGTGTTCAGTACGGCGGACTTGAAGGCTTCCACAGAGAAGGGGACCTGAGAAATCAGGGCAAAGAATACCATTGCCGCACCCCATGCCACACGACCGGCTACCATTGCCAGAATCAGGTCCAGAAATACGTTGCCGGGGGATTTGCGGGGGTCGTTGGCCTCCAGACCGCATACCAAGCCGTATACGCCCATCTCAAAGCACATTGCCACTGCTTCGGGATACATGGCAGGCATACCGAAGGCCAGACTCCGCAGCACAGGGGCGGTCACACCTACGGCTACGCCCCAGGGGGCGCCGCACATCATGCCGCAGACCATGACAGGGAAGTGCATCAGGCACAGCATCATATTCACTTGGGGATTGGCGGCTGTCAGCAGGGGCAGCAGAAAGCAGCAGGCCAGACAGACCGAGGCAAAGGTTAGCTTTTGGTTATTGGACATGAGGGTTCACCCACTTATTTCTTATGGCAATATTGTAGCAAAAAGGGGGAGTCGTTGCAATGGCAATTCCCCTGTGATACAATGAAAAAAAGCGATTCAGATATCGGAGGAAACCCCATGACTACAGCACCCATTACCTTGCGATTGGCCACAGTACAGGATGCCCCTGTTTTGGCGGAAATCTACGCACCCTATGTGCGGGAGACTGCCATCAGCTTTGAATATGAACCGCCCTCTCATGAGGAATTTGCGGGCCGCATCCGCGAGGTGCTGGAGAAGTACCCCTATTTGGCGGCGGTGCGTGGTGAGGAGATTCTCGGCTATGCCTATGCCCATCCCTACGGAGTGCGGAAGGCATACAGCTGGTCGGCGGAGCTGAGTGTGTATATCCGTCGGGACTGCCGCGGTCTGGGCATCGGGCGAAAGCTGTATGAGGCCATGGAAGTGTTGCTGAAGGCTCAGAATATCACCAACCTGTATGTGCTGGTGGCAGGCGTGGATGTGGAAGATGCGTACCTGACCCACGACAGCCAGAAGTTCCACCTTGCCATGGGCTATGAGTATGTGGGCAAGCTCCACAAGGCAGGGTATAAGTTTGGACATTGGTACGATATGATTACCATGGAGAAAATCATCGCTCCCCATCCCGAGCATACACAGCCTGATGTGCTGCCTTGGTATAAGCTGGAGGATGCGGTGTTTGCTCAAGCGGAGGTATCCAAATGATTTTGGAAACGGAACGGCTGATTCTGCGTCCTTGGGAGGAATCCGACGCAGAGGACCTGTACACATACGCAAGTGACCCCCGTGTGGGTCCTGCGGCAGGCTGGCCCGTACACACAAGTGTGGAAAACAGCCGTGAGATTATCCGCAATGTGCTGTCGGCGCCCCATACCTATGCCATGGTGCTGAAGGAGACGGGACATGCGGTGGGCAGCATTGGTCTGAAAATGAAAGAGTCCAGTAACCTGCCTCTGACCGAGCACGAGGCAGAGCTTGGATACTGGATTGGTGTGCCTTACTGGGGGCAGGGCTTGACCACGGAGGCGGTGACCTTCCTGCGTGACTATGCCTTCCGTGAGATGAAGCTGGATAAGCTGTGGTGCGGCTATTACGAGGGCAATGAGCAGTCTTGGCGTGTGCAGGAGAAGTGTGGATTCCTGTATCGCTTCACCATACTGGATGTTTACGTGCCTCTGCTGGATACTTACAGAAACGAACGGGTGTCCGCACTGAACTATCACGAATGGCTGGGTATCCAGCTGTATTTGGAAACACATCCCAATAAATAAACAAACGGAGCTGACCGAGAGGTCAGCTCCGTTTTTGTTATTTCAGCAGCTTGCCGCTGTTGACGAGGCTTGTGTTGTACAGAAACAGTACGTCCTGATCGGTGAATTCCACGAATCTGCCCACGTTGATGCTTGCCAGATAGCGCAGGTCAATGAGGGTGATTTTGTCGTAGCCATTCATCAGCAGGGGGGTAAGAGAGGAAGCAAAGGAGTCACGGAAAATAATCAGCTCCTTGCCCGTATTCCCATTGGGATTTTCCACGGTCACAAGACCCAGAGGTCCACCCAGATAAATGTTGTAGCCATCGATTTCCTCGAAGTCCCGTTCATCGTATACGGGCTTTTCCCCCTTCAGCTCGGGGGCAGTGACAATGCAGCCGTCGGTGACAGGATTGGAGAGGGTTGTCAGCACATCGGGTTCAATGTTCAGTGCGGACTGACCGTAGTAGGAGCCGTAGAAGGGGCTGTATTGGGTTTGGGTCATGGCGGACAAATCCATGGGGGCGAAGCCCAGATCCTTTGCCATGGCGTCCACAACGCTTTGCAGGGCTTCCTGCTTCCAGTGCAGGTCTGTGCGGTAGTAATCATCCATGGTCAGGTCTGCAAAGTGAGACATGCCGTAGAAGTCAATGTCTTCGTGGAGCCCGTCTGTGAGCAGCTCACACAGCTTGTCATAGTCCATAGAGGGGTAACCGTTGTTGTGGGCAGCGAAGTAGTTCTTGTCGGGAATCAGGGAGAAGCTGACATTCATGCCCTGCAGATAGGTCTCATAGACCTTGTTGGTGTTGGCAAGGAATGCATCTACTTCGTCTTCCTTGATATGGCTGTCCAGCTTGCATACGTGGTCGCCCACAAGGTAGATGCCGTTGTTGTCCAGCTGATGATACACATCAAAGTGCCATGCGGCCTTGAGAGAGCGAATGGCGTTACGCATGGGGAATTGGTCCAGCAGGTAGTCTTCCAAATCCTCCCCAAACTTGCCGTTCATGAGGGATTCCGGAGAAAATTGGGGCAGCTGCTCCAAGGGTCTGCGCTCGCTGAGGTCAATGTCCTTGTCGGGGGTCAGCAGATGACCGATAGAAAACAGACCAATCATCAAAATAAATGCGGCGGAGGTCAAAATATTGCGTAGTTTCATATTCGAGCCTCCTTAGAATCTAAAGTACAGGAAGGGGTTGAAGCTGCCGTCTACCAGATAGGCGGTGGAAATCAGCAGCAGACCCGCAACCATGATGGGTTCCAGAATGGTAACAGCGGCGGTATTCTCGATTTTTTTGCCGAGACGGGCGATGATGGGGGTAGAGCCGATGACGGAAATGACCAGAATGACAGCGTAGCTTCTGAGATGGTACAGAGCAGCTGCGTTGCTCCAAGCGGCACCGCCGAACATGATGCCCAAGGTCTGCATGACGTCCACACCGCTGAATACGGTGAACATCACCAGAGTCACCAGCAGGGTGTATACATACCGCAGAGGGCCTATACGGTCCAGAATCTTGCCGATGAAGAACTTTTCTGCCAGCAGAATCAGACCGTAGCCCACACCCCATGCCACGAAGTTCCACGCAGCACCGTGCCACAGACCTGTCAGCGTCCAGACCACCAGTACGTTGAAAATCCAACGCTTTTCGGAGCAGCGGTTGCCTCCCAGAGGGATGTACACATAGTCACGGAACCAGAAGCTCATGGTCATGTGCCAGCGGCGCCAAAATTCGGTGATGCTGGCAGAGCAGAAGGGGTGACGGAAGTTTTCGGGGAAGGTGAAGCCCAGCATATGTCCCAGACCGATGGCCATGTCGCTGTAGCCGGAGAAGTCGTAGTAAATTTGCAGGGCGTAGGCAATGGCGCTCATCCATGCAAACAGCATGGTAGGTTCGGGAGTGGCTTGATACGCACTGACCAGCTCGCCCAAAAGGTTGGCGATCAGCACCTTTTTGCCCAGACCCACGGAGAAGCGGCGCACACCCACAGCGAAACGGTCCAGAGTCAGGCTGCGGTCCTTCAGCTCCGCGTCCACGTCGGTGTAGCGGACGATGGGGCCTGCCACCAGCTGGGGGAACAGGCACACGTATGTGGCGAAGCTGTGGAAGCTGCGCTCGGCGTGGGCATCACCACGATAGACATCGATGGAATAGCTCATGGTCTGGAAGGTGAAGAAGCTGATGCCGATGGGCAGGGGCAGTCCCGTCAGAGGGATGCTTGTACCAAAAAGGCTGTTCACAGTGCCGATGAAAAAGTCTGTGTACTTGAAGATGCCCAGCATACCCAAATTGATGACAATGGAGCTGATGAGGGCAGTTTTTGCCTGCTTAGTGCCACGGTGGGACTCGATGTACAGACCGTGGAGATAGTCCGACACAGAGGACAGAATCAGCAGCAGGATGTACTTCTGCTCTCCGTAGAAGTAGAACAGCAGGCTGGCAATGAGCAGCACGGTGTTCTTCGCCTTGCGGGGGACTGCATAGTACACCAGCAGGGTCAGAGGCAGAAAGGCATATAGAAATACAATGCTTGAAAAGAGCATGAAATTCTCCTTTGTATAAAGATAACAGTAGCATAACCGATTTTTCGGCAATGCACAATGGATAGACTATAAAAACCTCGCAAAGTTCCCTTTGCGAGGTTTAATGTAATCGAAAAATGTTGGTGAAGGAGGAGTTCTCAAGAGGAACCATGGATGGTTCCTCTTGAAATCGCGTCGGCGTGAGCCGATATCGTGTTTCAGCAGAAACACGCGCGATTTATGGCCCTTCGGGCACGCTCCGCGAACCGGATTGAAATTGTTGTGAGGGTTCGAATCCCCACACCCGTGAAAAAGCAAAAAAATAAGGTCTTCAGCACTCACTGAAGACCTTTGGCAGGGGATGAAGGATTCGAACCCTCACAAACGGAGTCAGAGTCCGGTGTGCTACCGTTACACAAATCCCCTTCGAACAAAAATTATTATACTACAAAATTCCAAAATGTCAACAACTTTTTTCGAAAAATCAGAAAAATTTTATTGCGAACTTTTTCGGAAAGAAACATCGGAAAATCCAAGGATTTTCCGATGTTTGGTGTACTTTTTCTTACTTGCCCAGATAGCTCAGTACCAGCTCCTGCAGCAGTTCGTCTCTGTCGATGCGGCAAATCAGTGCGCGGGCATTGTTGTAGTTGGTGATGTAGGTGGGGTCTTCGGAAATGATGTAGCCCACCAGCTGGTTAATGGGGTTATAGCCCTTCACCAACAGTGAATCGTATACCGAGGAAAGGATTTCTTTAATCTCGGTCTTTTTGTCCAACGCTGTAAACTTTCTGGTCTCGTCTTTCATCAGTATACCTCCTTTAGAATGTGTGGATTCGACTAGATGGGTCTATCATACCGCAAAAGTCCCGCATTGTAAAGTGAAAAAAATTAAGAATTCTTACAAAAATGTTTCAATTTGTATAAAGAAACAAAACAGGCCCGACGATTTGTCGGACCTGTTGAAAAATTATAGGGAAAATCAGCGGAGAACTGCGTTGTATTCAGCTTCCAGAGCTGCCAGAATCTTCTTAACTGCAGCTTCGGATTCTTCACCGGTCAGAGAGCGGTCCTCTGCACGGAGGGTCAGGTTGAATGCAACAGACTTCTTGCCTTCTGCAACACCCTTGCCCTGGTATACGTCGAACAGTTCGACCTGTTCCAGAACAGTGCCGCCTGCATTCTTGATGCAGCGTGCCAGCTTTGCAACGGGGATATCTGCGTCGCAGACAACCGCGATGTCACGGGTGGAAGCGGGGAACTTGGGCAGGGGACGGTAGACAGGCAGACCGCCCTTTACTTCCAGCATAGCTTCGAAGCTCAGTTCTGCGCAGTAGATTTCAGCGTCCACGCCGTAGTTTGCTGCAACTGCGGGGTGAATCTGGCCGAATACACCGATTTCCTTGCCCTGTGCAAAGACCTTTGCGCAGCGGCCGGGGTGGTAGGAAGTCG
>JAZREI010000137.1:0-10249 GCA_045660685.1 Oscillospiraceae bacterium | reverse complement strand
AATCAAATAATTTACCCCCCGACGAGGAATGGTCGGGTCGTTTTTTATCCGTATATAAATGTGTCCAGATTTTGGTGCATTTGGTGCAGGAGTGCATTCGCATCCATATTCCGCAGACGGGCGATGGTTTGCAAATGCTTTTGCATGGCGGTGGGGTAGTGGTTGGCGGTCAGCTCTGTGCCTTGACCCCATGCGATGCCCTCCAAGCCGTCGGATTCTATGAGCAGACGGTCAAGGGGAACGGTGCGTGCCAGATGCGCCACATTGGGATTTGCTGTCTCGGGCCCGATGGTAAACCAACAGCCCAAAGATATATACTCCGTCAGCCATTCCTCGCAGTCGTACCAGTGTACCAGATATCGGTTGGGATAGTGACCGATGGTGTCTAAAATCTCCCGTTCCATGCCCTTGGTGTGGAGAATCACGGGCTTGCCAAGTTGGGCAGCCAATTCCAATTGCTTGCGGAATACTTTTCGCTGCACATCCATATCCACGCTGCACCATTCGTTATCCAGACCGATTTCCCCGATGACGGGTGCTTCATATAATATAGACAGCATTTCCAACCAAACTGTCACATCCGCTTTCCACGGGTGGATGCCTGCGGAAATGATGGGGAAGCCTGCGGATTTCAGATAGGCATATTCAGCGGCACTGTCGGCGTTGGGGATGCACCGCACATCCCACAGATAGGGCAGCAGGTCTGCCGTCACATGAATATGCGCATCAATCATGGCGTAAGATGTTATGGATTTCTTTCCGCAGTGCCGACTGTTCATACAGCCAGTCACGGGATTTTTCCACACCCGTCAGGTCGATTTCACGGGTCACGGAGACAGGCTTGCCACCCAGTACCACGATGCGGTCTGCCAGATACAGGGCTTCGTCAATGTCATGGGTCACCAGTAAGGTGGTGCGTCCCAGCTCACGGCGGAGCTTCAGCAGCCAGTCCTGCATATCGTTGCGGGTGATGACGTCCAATGCACCAAAAGGCTCGTCCAGCAGCATAATATCCGCGCTGCACAGTGCTGTGCGCAGAAATGCCGCACGCTGCCGCATACCACCCGAAAGCTCGTGAGGATATGCGTTTTCATAGCCCTGCAAGCCAAACACGGGGAACTCCTGCAGTGCTCTTGCACGAGCTTCCTTTTTCTTTCCGTGAAGGGCTCCGTACAAGGTCACATTGTCCAGAATGGTTTTCCAAGGCAGCAGCAGGTCGCTTTGGGGCATGTAGGCAAAGTGAGAGCTGACACCTGTTACGGGCTTGCCGTCCACATAGACCTCACCGCATTCGGGCGCCAGTACCCCTGCCAGAATGTTCAGCAGGGTGGACTTGCCGCAGCCGGAAGGGCCGATGAGCGCCACGAACTCTCCGCTGCGTACGGACAGATTCAGGTTTTCCAATATGCGCTTGTGTTCAAAGGTCACGGAGACGTTTTTGACTTGCAGTTTCATAATTTTACCTTACTTAATGAATTCGTTGGTGTACTGTTGGTCTGCGGGGATGAAGGAATCGATGAGGCCGTATTCTGCCATGAATTCCGTATAGCCGTCCCAGACTTCGTCGGTCATGAGCCCCCATGTGTCGCTGTCCATGCTGTACTGCTCAGACAGGAAACGCTGGGATTCCTTCAGAAAGTCCATATCCGTTTCGGGGAGGACTTCGGCAAGCATTTCCGCAGCCTCATTGGGGTTGGCAATGGCAAATTCATAGCCCTGCTTGGTGGCGGTGATGAATGCTTCCACGATTTCGGGGGAGTGGGCAATCATATCCTCATTGGTGATGATGACGGGGGTGTAGTAGTCTAAGCGGCTGTCCAGCTGGTTGACAGGCATATAGCCTACCTCATGACCGTTCATGCGGTCGTTGATGACAGACCAGCCCTCAAATTCCCACTGGATGTCGATGCCGTTGGTCATAGCGTCCAGACCGCTGCCCGATGCACCCACCATGGTCAGCTTGGAGAAATCGGCTCCCGCCTGCTTCATGACCGCTTCCAATACCGCAGCCTCACTGGGGGCTTGCCAGCCTGCATAGACCTTGCCCTCAAAGTCCTTGGGGCTCTGAATTCCGCTATCGGGACGGAAGACGAATCCCGAAGTGTTGTGCTGAATGATGGCGGCGATGGCGCGGATGGGCAGGGGAGCTGCCGCTGCGCGTGCGTAGGTGACATTCTCCTGATAGGTCACCGCAAACTCTGCCTTGCCTACGGCACATAGGGTAGATGCGTCGTTGTCACCGGGTTCGATGATGGTGACGTTCAGTCCTGCGGCTTCGTAATAGCCCAGCTTTTGGGCGGCATAGAAGCCCGTGTGGTTGGTGTTGGGCACGTAGTCCAGTACCAGTGTGATGTCCTTGGGGGAATCGGCGGAGCTTCCGGAATCTCTGCCGACAAAGACAACAGCACCTATGACCAGACACAGTACCACCATGATTGCAATGACTTTTTTCATGTGCATTGCTCCTTTCCATGTTCTTTTATATGGAAAGAGTACTCGTTCCGACAAACTGACAGCCAAATTCAACAGAAGGCTCCAGAAAATAACCGCAATCACACAGGCAAACAGCCTGTCCATCATGAATCCATTCTTCAGACGAATCATATAGTATCCCAGACCTGCGGAGGCGCTGAGCCATTCGCCCACAATGGCACCGCCCATACAGTAGGTGGCGGAGACCTTCAGCCCCGAAAACAGGGCAGTGGCGGCAGCAGGGAGCTTGACATATACATACTGCTGCAATTTGCTTGCACCGAAGCTGCGCAGCAGGTTCATTTGGTTTTGGTCAACGCCCTTCAAGGCATCGCTGAGGGATATGACGATGGGGAAGAAGCACATGAATACTACCATCAGGATTTTGGGGGTGAGCCCAAAGCCAAACCAGATGGTAAACAGAGGTCCCAGTACCATGACGGGGACGGTCTGGGTTACTACCAAATAGGGGAACAGGCAGAAGTAGGCGCTTCTGCTCAAATCCATGGCAATGGCGATGAAAACAGCCAGTGCCGCCGCAATCAGCAGCCCCCACACAGCTTCCTGCAGGGTGACCATGGAGTGCATCCATAGGTTGCCCATGTCACCGACCAAAGCGGCAGCTACCGCAGAAGGGGAGGGCAGTACATAGGCGGGTACAGCAAACAGCCGAACACCCAATTCCCAAAATGCAATGACCAGAATGAAGGTCAATGTGGGCAGTATATATTGTTGCTTCTGTTTCATATGAATCTCACTTTCAATATCAAATCCAATTGGCCAATTGGATTTGACCTCAACTCATAACTACTAACTAAAAAAATAAGCGGCTCTCCCGATTAGGAAAGCCGCAGTCACGATTTTTTGAAATCACTATATTGCGACTCCCTACGCCGGCATGACCCGGATCAGGTAATAAGGGACTCGGCTCACCGCCGATCTCAGCCCCGTTCGGGGCACCCCTGTCTGTTGGTTGCACTCATTGTATCATTGATAAATTTTTTTGTAAAGCAAAAAAAGAAATAAATTTTGGAACGAGTTGACATAAGTTTCCCACTTTCCAACATGGTTATCAACACGTGTATTTCCTGCGTGGACACCCTGCAGGATTGCTCGCAAGAGCAGCAGGGCGGAAAAAACTGTACATTTTCACAATTTTACACAGGGGAGAATATGAGGAGAATCGGTAAAAATAGGGAAAACTTTGTTAATTTATAATCAAAAAGCAGTGTCAAATTTGTGCATAAATTGCGGTCTTTGTGAAAAAAGAGAAGGGCGGAAATGTGTAAAGTGTGCAAAACATACAAAAATCACTGTCTATTTCTGGAAGTCAAAAACTTGACAATTATCTTACAAAAGGGTATCATATCACCAGTACCGTGTGCTGTGATACGCAGTAAGCGGTCTGTGAAAACGTAAATTACCGGGTGGTAAAGTCCCCCGGATTATATTGAAAGGAAGTTTTTACTATGGCAAATGTACCTTTTGTTGAAGCTGCTCAGCATCTGGAATTCACCAATTTCCCCCAGTTCGGCGTTCTGTCCGGCGTTAAGGTTTTCGTAACCGGCACCAACATCGCAGGTCCCTTCGCAGGCTCTCTGATGGCTGAAATGGGCGCACAGGTTCTGCAGGCTGAAGCTCCCAACATCCCCTGCCAGACTCGTGGCACCGCATCCTGGTCCCAGAACCACAGAAACGAATTCTCCATCACTCTGAACACCGCTACCAAGCGCGGCAAGGACATCTTCCTGAAGTGCGCACAGTGGGCAGACATTTGGATTGAAGCAGGTCGTCCCGGTTCCTACGAAAAGCGCGGTCTGTCCGACGAAGCTATCTGGGAAGTAAACCCCAAGCTGGCTATCGTTCACGTTTCCGGCTACGGCCAGTTCGGCCCCTACAAGGACAAGGCTTCCTACGACGTTTCCGGCCAGGCAATGGGCGGCTACATGTACATGAACGGCGTATCCCCCACCTCCGGTCCTCTGAAGGTTAACCCCTACCTGTCCGACTACGTAACCGCTTACAACACCGCTCTGTGCGCTCTGGCTGGCTACATCCACGCTAAGAACTTCGGCGAAGGCGACTCCTGCGACGTAGCACAGTACGACAACATGTTCCGTCTGCTGGACAACTTCCCCGTAAACTGGCTGAACAAGGGCTACCCCAAGGCTGGCGAACCCGTTCCCTTCCGTACCGGTAACAAGGCTGACATGGCTTGCTGCTTCTCCTTCTATGACACCAAGGACGGCTCCGCTATCTTCGTTGGTATGGTAGGTCAGGGTCCCGTTGAACGTGGCTACCCCATCATCGGCATGGGCAAGGTTGGCGAAGGCGACATCCCCGTTGGCTGCACCGGCTTCCCCCTGTTCGATCCTCGCGGCGCAAAGGCAGAAAAGCTGATGGAAGAATTCTGCGCAGCACGTACCGCTAAGGAACTGGAAGAAATCTTCGAAGCTGCAGGCATCCCCAACCAGCGTTGCTACGGTCCCGAAGACATCATCAACGATCCTCAGTTCGAAGCTCGTGAAAACATCATCGAATGGGAAGACGCAGTATTCGGCAAGATGAAGGGTATCGGTCTGATCAACCGCTTCAAGAAGAACCCCTCCAAGGTTGTTGGTACCGCTCCCACCTTCGGCGAACACAACCGCGAAGTTCTGACCTACTTCGGCTACTCCGCAGAAGAAATCGACGACATGTTTGCAAAGCGCGAAATGAACTACTGGTCCGCTAAGGACACTGCTATCAACAAGGCACTGGCAGCATGGGGCTTCTTCTGGTCCAAGGAACAGTCCGACCGTCTGGGCCTGTAATTCAGACTCTGACAGTTTTAACTGTAACACAAAACAATTCAAGACACGCAGCTGCGGCTGCGTGTCTTTTTTTATGTGCATTTCCTTTTGAACTGTAGGGAGCGTCGTCCGCGACGCTCCGTTGCGCAGTTCGACAAGGGCTCATGGAGCTATAATTGCTGCGTGTTTAACTTCGATAATTGCGGAGCGTCGGGGACGACGCTCCCTACGACGCAATAAGAGGATGGTACGCAGCGGTGGAGCAGGTGTCCGTTTGGGGGGGAGATGTTTTGGGGTGACAAAATATGGTGAACATGATAAAATACATTTAGAGAAATTACCTGTAAGGCGGTGGTTGCGTGAAGAAAAAGCTGATAATCGGATTTCTGTGTGCTGCTGTGATGTTGGCAGGGTTGGTTTGGTTTATGGCGCGGCGCAGCCTAAGCTTCTCCACAGGCCCCTGCATTGCTGCAGGTAACGGCAGCTACATGATTGTCATGGGCAATTCTCCTGTCGTGCTGCACCCCAGATTTGATAACGAAACTGTGTTTGCGGATTTGACCACAGGTGATGAGATTTTTATCATTCATGATGGGATACAGGAAACCTACCCCGGTGGTACGGGGCTGTATTACCTCCGCAAACTGTCGGATGGGGAACTGACCGATGTACCAGCGCAGGTTATCACACAGCTGAGAGAAATGGGCTGGATGATTGAATAGAAGTACGCCCTTCAATGTTGAATGAAGTTTATTTTGATTTTTGCATATTCCCAATCCCTTCGGATTTATCCGAGGGGATTTTTCATGTAGGGAGCATTTCATTGAGACAACGCACAAACGATACCGTGCTGGGATATGACCATAAGCGGATTGTCCGTACGAACTGAAAAATGGAAATGATTTTCATATTGACAGTGCGTTTAGCTGCGAGTATAATCGGTTACGCTAAATTTGGAAATGATTTTCAATTTTGGAGGAACTGCCGTGAAGATGCAATATAAAACCAAGAATCGACAGCTGCTGCTGGATTATTTGGCTGCAAGCGGTCACCGCCATGTGACTGTGCAGGAGATTTGCGACCATTTCAAGGGGCTTGGTGTGTCTATGGGCACCACCACTGTGTACCGTCAGCTGGAGCGATTTGTGGAAGAAGGATTTGTGAATAAGTACCTGTCCGACGGCAACGGGGCTGCTTCCTTTGAATATGTGGACCGTGCGGACTGCGGAGACCATGCCTGTTTCCACTGCAAGTGTGAAAAGTGTGGCACGCTTATCCATCTCCATTGCCATGAGCTGGAGTCCATTCGGAGCCATATTTTCGCCCACCACGGCTTCAAGCTGGACAGTATGAAGACTGTGCTGTACGGTCTGTGCGAGCAGTGTTCCTGAGGTAAGCCATGAAACGACTACTGATTGTATTTCTGATTTGCGCCCTGTGCCTGTCATTGACAGCCTGCGGTGAGGTGGGGGACAAGTCCGATGATGGCAAAATTACCATTGTTGCAGCCATTTTCCCCGAATATGACTGGCTGCGGAATCTCACCGCAGGCAGCGAGAATATTGAGCTGAAGCTGCTCATTGACAAGGGCGTAGACCTCCACAGCTATCAGCCCGACGTGAACGATATTGTGACCATCTCCGATTGCGACGTGTTTGTGTATTGCGGCGGCGCAAGCGATATATGGGTAGAGGATGTCATCGAAACCGCAATGAACCCCGATTTGATTGCCGTTGACCTGATGGAAATTCTGGAGCAGCACCGTGAGCTGTGCGCCGATGACCATGACCATGGGCATGAGGAGCAGGACCACGACCACACAGCCGATGAGCATATTTGGCTGAGCCTCGCCAATGCCGACCACCTTTGTCGCAGCTTGACTGATCTGCTTTGTGAGCTGGACAGTGGCAATGCAGAGCTGTACAAGGCGAACTTTGCCTACTACGGCGCAGCCATTGAAGCACTGGATGTGAAGTATCACAGCACTGTGTCTGAAGCTAAGTTTGAGGATATTATGTTTGCGGACCGTTTCCCCTTTGCCTATCTCATGGAGGACTACGGATTGCACCACCATGCAGCATATGAGGGCTGTAGCGCGGAAACGGAGGTCAGCTTCGATACCTTCGCTCACCTGTCGGAAACTCTGCAGCAACTTGACCTGCCCGGTGTTGTGGTTATTGATGACAGCGACCATCGCATTGCGGATACGGTTATTGCCGCAAGCGGTGACAAGTCCCGCGAAATCTACACCCTGCAGTCCATGCAGGCGGTAGGCCGCCGTCAAATCAAGGACGGTGTTACTTATTTGGAGATTATGGAAGATAACCTGTCCGTGCTGGAGCGGGCATTGAACGGAGGTGCGTAATATGGCACAAATCACCTGTGAAAATCTGAAGTTGGGCTATGACGGCAAGGAAATCCTGACGGGGCTGAACTTTACTGTCAACAGCGGGGACTACCTGTGCATCGTCGGGGAAAACGGCAGCGGTAAGACCACTCTGATGAAAACCTTGCTGGGGCTCCACACCCCTATGGACGGTACCATCACCTTCGGGGATGGGCTGAAACGCACCGAAATCGGCTATCTGCCTCAGCAGACTGTGGTGCAGCGAGATTTCCCTGCGTCTGTGGAGGAAATCGTCCGCAGCGGCTGTCAGGGAAGATGCGGTCTGCGCCCCTTTTACAACAAGGCGGAAAAGCAGCTGGCACTGGATAATATCGCCAAGATGGGGCTCAAGGGCTTTGAGAAGCGCTGCTACCGTGAGCTCAGCGGCGGTCAGCAACAGCGTGTACTGCTGGCTCGCGCCCTTTGCGCTACCCAAAAGCTCCTGCTGCTGGACGAGCCTGTGACAGGGCTTGACCCCCACGTGACCACAGAGCTGTACGGTCAGATTTACCACCTGAACAAAATGGATGGCATTACCGTCATCATGATTTCCCACGATGTGGCGGCTGCTTTGCAGTACGCCAGCCACATTCTTCACATCGGCAAACGCACATTCTTCGGCACTCGTGAGGAGTTCCTGCGCAGCGAGGTGGGCAAGTACTTTGCCCTTATGCACGGAGGTGGGAAGGTATGATGTACACCCTGTCTCAATATTTGCAGTTCCCCTTTGTTCGGTATGCCATCATTGTCGGTGTGCTGATTGCCCTGTGCAGCTCTCTGCTTGGGGTGACTTTGGTGCTGAAGCGATTCAGCTTCATCGGTGACGGTCTGAGCCATGTGGCTTTCGGTGCCATCGCCATTGCATCTGCGCTGAATCTGACCAATGAGACACCCTTTGTCATGGTGGTCACTGTCCTCAGTGCGGTGCTGTTGCTCCGTACTGGGCAGAATGCCAAAATCAAGGGGGATGCCTCCATTGCCATGCTGTCGGTGGGCTCTCTTGCTATTGGCTATTTGCTGATGAACCTGTTCTCCACCTCTACCAATCTGTCGGGGGATGTATGCAGTACCCTGTTTGGCTCCACCTCTATTCTGACCCTTACCAAAGGGGAAGTGTGGCTGTGCGGTATCATGAGCCTTGTGGTTGTGGCAGTATTTATGCTGTTCTACAACAAAATTTTCGCCGTGACCTTTGACGAGGGTTTTGCCAAGTCTGCGGGTACTGCGGTGAATACCTACAACCTGCTGATTGCGGTTGTCATCGCGGTGATTATCGTGCTGGCCATGAATCTGGTGGGCTCTCTGCTCATCTCTGCGCTGGTGGTTTTCCCTGCTCTGTCTGCTATGCGTGTGTTCAAAAGCTTCCGCTCCGTGACTGTGTGCGCGGCGGCGCTGGGTGTGAGCTGCGCGTTGATTGGTTTGCTGGTGGCTATCGTTGGGGGTACGCCCGTGGGCAGTACCATCGTTGCCGTGGATATTCTGGCATGTGCTCTGTGCAGTGTGCTCGGCAATGTGATGAAATAAAATAAACGCTCCTGAATAAGGAGCGTTTTCTTTTTGTTACAGACATGCTATAATGATTGCAAACAATACATTTGGAGGGAATCCTATGCTTTTGAAACAGCCTATTTCCATCAATGGTCATGTTGCCCACAACCGTCTGGTGCTGCCTCCTATGGCAAGCAAAACCAGCGGCGACCACGGCTATGTGTCCGACGAGATGCTGAACTATTACAAGGAGATTTGTGACGGCGGCTACATCGGTCTGGTCATTACCGAGCATGCCTATATCTGCATGAACGGCAAGGCAAGTGACGGTCAGCTGTCTATTGCGGAGGACGGTGTCATCCCCGGTATGAAAAAGCTGGCGGAACTCATTCATGACTGCGGCAGCAAGGCTGTGTGCCAGATTAACCACGCAGGCAGCGGCACCAACCCCAATGTGACGGGTGGGCTCATTCCTGTGGCTCCCTCTGCGGTTGGACATCCCAAGCGCCCCGACAATCTGTGCCGCGCTATGACTGTGGAAGAAATCGAGGAACTGCCCAAGCTCTTTGCGGATGCTGCTCGCCGCGCTATGGCTGCAGGCTTTGACGGTGTGGAAATTCACGGCTGTCACGGCTATCTGCTGAACCAGTTCTATTCACCCATGACCAATTTCCGTACCGACGAGTACGGCGGCAGCTTGGAAAACCGCATCCGCATCATCCGCAAGTGCATTGTTGCGGTCCGTGAAGCCATCGGACCCGATGCCATTCTGGCGGTGCGTCTGGGTGGCAGTGACTACGAAGAAGGCGGCGCAACCATCGACGATGCTGTGACTGCCTGCAAGTGCTTCGTGGAGGACGGGGCAAACCTCATGGACATCAGCGGCGGTATGTGCAGCTTCTCCATTCCCGGACGCAATTTCCCCGGATTCTTCTGTGATGTTTCGGAAGCGGTGAAGCGGGCTGTGGATGTGCCCGTGATTTTGACAGGCGGCGTATGGTCTGCGGAAAACGCGGAACTGCTGCTGACGGAAGGTGCGGCAGACCTGGTTGGCGTGGGCCGTGCCATGCTGAAAAATCCCCCCTGGGCAGAAGAACAGATGAAATAAAGA
>JAZREI010000136.1:0-1617 GCA_045660685.1 Oscillospiraceae bacterium | reverse complement strand
AGGATAATTTCCGAATCAATTCTCGTAGCAGGGTTGTCTTTCCAACTCCAGGAGGTGCAATAATGATGGTATTGTAAAAGCCCTGTTTATACAGTGCATCATATAATTCATCTCCACAGCCTAAAGCCGATCGAGCAATACGGATACAAGCGGAAGAAATATCCCCAAAGGATGATATATTTCCATCAGTTCCGTTTCCGCAAACGCCCATCCTGCTTCCATACCGCAAAGGAAGATACCCCATTTGCAAATACCGCACAGCCGTATGGTAAGAGCCTTGGGCTGCATTGCCCACAATCCACAGCATCTGCTCTTTCTTTAATGGACCACAACAAAATCGCTCCTGCCCGTAACAGCGCAGGCATACAGGACTTCCGATTCGCAATCGTATTTCTTCGGGTTCACCACCCAGCGATTGGATTTCCGCCATAAGGCAGTCACGCATATCCAACGGGAATAAATGAATGATTGATAATAAATGACGCAAGGGACATCCCTCCCGATAGAAGGTATGTCCCTTGCAAACAAAATATGTATCTTATTTGATTTTTCTGCATTCCAGATAGTAACGCTTTTCTACAGCTTCACCGATGGAAAAGCTCTTTTTGCAGAAGACCCCTGTATCCATAACAGATGTAAACAGTTCTTCCTTCTTCATGGTAGGCAGCAAAATCGCTGCATTGCCCTTAGCCATGCCAAAATCAGCCGCTTCTCGGTCACCATGGATATAGTCCACTTGCGCACCGCATCCTGCTGCAAACTTTTGACAGAAGCTATCCACCAATTCGATGACCTGACCAATGCTGTCTGCTTGAACATAACGTTCCACAGCACCCTTTTCAGTAACCATAGTCACCGCTGTACCTTTTTCGGAAAACAGCGCACAATCGGCTTCCTTCACAAAAACTTCGCTGTCAACGCCAAACACCGCTCTATGGATGGGATGGAATGTAACCCCTGCATCATGAATGTTCATGAGTTCTACCAATACAAAACGAGCAGGATGATGTTCCTGTTCTTCCGCAGTCAAATGCTGTCGAATTTCTTCCCAGCAATTTTTAGCAGCTGCCAAGCTGTGGTTGCCGTCACCGATTGCATATACAATAGCACCACTGCTAAAGCCGTACTTGTTTTCCAGAAGTGTATCGTCTGTCAGTTCATCCAGCATAGCAGTCATTACATCCGCATTCACATCGGAAATGGGTCTGCCAACGATATGACCGCCGCCGCACATCAAATCGAAATCATAAACAGGAGTTCCTGCGCTCAGTGCCGCACTGCGCATAACCATATCATCTCTGTCATCAATGAACAGCATGATATGAGGCATTTCCAAAACCGCATTCTTGCGGATTTCCACACGGGGAGGCAGTCTGCTTTCCACAGTATGCTCGGTGGCACGCACGTAAGTTGCGGAACCCTCGTGATAGTCATAGTGCATCAAATCAATGACACCCATGAGCCCACGACGCAAAGTCCCATCAGGCAAAGTGCGTTCCACATAAATATAGCTGTTCTTCAAGGTGCGGAACATTCCCTGTTCCAGATAAGATGCCATAGTCTCATTGATTTCACGGCTGACCTGCTCCTGATCCACCGTTTCCAAATATGCTTCCG
>JAZREI010000135.1:0-3592 GCA_045660685.1 Oscillospiraceae bacterium | reverse complement strand
CAGGCGGACGCTCTAACCTGCTGAGCTATAAGCCCATGTATTTCTACGAGGTTTGGTCCGTGTCCTTTCTCCCTTTTTGGTGGAGATAATCGGGATCGAACCGATGGCCCCCTGCTTGCAAAGCAGGTGCTCTCCCAGCTGAGCTATACCCCCATATTCGGTTTTGTTTCGAACAAGGTGTATTATATAACAAACAAATCCATTTGTAAAGATGAATTTTTTGAAAATTTTGATTTTTTGAAAAATTTCTGTTGCCATATTCCAAAATATATAGTATATTACTTGAGCGGCGATTCACAAGGCTGCACTAGTCGGGGAGCCAGCGGTGCCCTGTAACCTGCAATCCGCTATAGCAGGGACGAATTCCCATTCGAGGATCTATATTGTGTCGTTTGCCCTCGGCAGGCGGTGTTGAAGATCCGGTCTTGAGCAACAGAAACTTCCGAACCATGTCAGGCGGGGAACCGAGCAGCATTAAGGTTGATCTTCTGTGTGCCTCGAGGTCACCGGACCTGAGCCGACTGCTGTGGTTAGCGGGCATAATATAGCATTCGGAAATGGGTGTGCAGTCTTGTCAATCGCCGCTTTTTGTTTTATAGTATAGATAATCGCTTTCCCATTTGCGGGAAGCTATTTTCTCAAATCGGGTGATTGCAATGTATCAGGCACTATACCGCAAATACCGCCCCCGCACCTTTGATGATGTGGTGGGTCAGGAACATATTACACAGACCTTGAAGAATCAGGTCCGCAGCGACAAGCTCAGCCACGCTTACCTGTTTATCGGTACCCGCGGCACGGGCAAGACCACCTGCGCAAAGATTCTTGCAAAGGCTGTCAACTGTCAGACTCCCGTTGACGGGAATCCCTGCGGTCAGTGCCCCACCTGCCGCGGCATCGACGAAGGCAATATCATGGACGTGGTAGAGCTGGACGCAGCCTCCAATAACGGCGTTGACAATGTCCGCGCCCTCCGTGACGAAGCCATCTTCTCCCCTGCAGGGGCTAAGAAGCGCGTATACATCATCGACGAAGTGCATATGCTCTCCACCGCCGCGTTCAATGCGCTGCTGAAGATTATGGAAGAGCCTCCCGCACACCTGATGTTCATTCTGGCAACCACAGAGCTGAAGAAGGTGCCTGCCACCATTCTCTCCCGCTGCCAGCGCTATACCTTTAAGCGCATCGATGCCCACATTGTGGCAAACCGTCTGCGCTACGTTGCTGACCGTGAGGGTCTGAACATGACCGACTCCGCCGCCGACCTGCTGGGCAGACTGGCAGACGGCTCCATGCGTGACGGTCTCTCCCTCATGGACCAGGTACTGGGTGACGGCAACATTACCGAGGACTCCGTCCTGTCCGCAACAGGTCTGGCAGGCAGCATCTTCACCGCGGAGCTGCTGAAGATTATCGTCAGTCGTGACACCGCAGGTGCTTTGCAGCTGTTCTCCCGTTTGTGGAACGATGGCAAGGACCCTGCCATGCTGCTGAATGAGCTGGCAACCCTGCTGCGTGACGTACTGCTGTATCTCACCGCTCCCGATGGCTGCGACAGACTGCTTTCGGGCAACTTCAACATCGACACCATCCGCAGTTTCACAGGCACACTGGGTGCCGCTTCTCTCATGAAGCATCTGGACACCGTACAGACCGCTCAGGAAAAGCTCAAAGAAAGCCGCAACCAGCGCATGACCGTAGAGCTGTGTCTCATCTCTATGTGTGACCCCACCCTCCACGACGATACCGCAGGCCTCCGTGCCCGCATCGAGGAGCTGGAACGCAAACTGCAAAACGGTGTGACCGTAACCGCTGCTCCCGCAGAAATGCCTGCACCCAAGCCTAAAAGACAGGCGCATCCCCCCGTGGTTGAGGACCTGCCCCCTTGGGAAGAGGCCGCGCCTGCACCCAAAGAAGAACCCAAGCCTGCACCTGCACCCAGACGCAGACCCAGCTTCGAGGAAATGATGGCCGGCCCTGCAGCAAAGGCACCCGTGGCTGAGGACCGTCCCCCTTGGGATGAGGCACCTCCTCCCCCTGTGGATGACTATGACCGTCCTCCCCTGCCGGAGGAACCTCCCGTATTCGAGGAGCCCGCTCCCGCACCCAAGCCCCGTCAGCGGAAGCCCGCTGCAGCACCTGCGGCAAACGGTCCCGACCCCAACTGGGAGCCCTTCGTGGAACAGGCAAAGCGTGTGCTGCCCGGGTATCTGTCCGCACTGCTGTATCAGTGCAGCGCAGTCTTCACCGACAGCGGCGTGACCATCCACGCCCCCTCGTTCCCCTACGCACAGCTGAATTTGCCCAACAATCTGGCAAAGCTGAAGCAGCTGACCAACGACTTCTACGGAAAACCCGCAGACTTCCAACTGGAAGCGGCTCAGGCAGGCGCACCTCGTCCCGCGGCGCGCAGTCTGGACGATTTCAGAAACGATAAATTCAACGATGTAGTTAAATTCAAATAGGAGGAAATTGAACTATGGCAAAGAAACCCCAGTTCCGCGGCGGTTACGGCGGCGTGAACATGAACCAGCAGGCAAACCTGATGCGTCAGGCACAGAAGATGCAGGAAGAACTGCTGAAGGCACAGGAAAATCTGGAAAAGGCAACCTACACTGCTAAGGCAGGCGGCGGCGTTGTCACTGCTACCGTCAGCGGCAAGCACGAGCTGGTGAGCATCAAGATTGCTCCCGAAGCAGTTGACCCCGATGACGTAGAAATGCTGGAAGACCTGATCGTTGCAGCGATCAACGAAGCAAACCGTATGGCTGAAACCGCTTCCAACGACACCATGTCCAAGATCAGCGGCGGCTTTGGTTTGTAATTCAAAAATCGCCTCTCATAAAAAACCGTGAAATTGCCCAAATGCAGTCTCGCGGTTTTTTCATGTCAATTTTCAAAAAAGCATATCATCCATATAACCGATATGATACAATGTATCTTAGACGAATATGTAAATAATCCCCCAAAGGAGAGATATACCATGATTTATTCCGCATTTCAGGACAAGCAGCTTTCCCTGCTGGGCTTCGGCACCATGCGTCTGCCCGTAGATGAAAACGGCGTCATCGACCAGGAACAGGTCAACGCCATGACCGACTACGCTCTGGCACACGGCGTCAACTACTTCGACACCGCATACCCCTACCACGAATCCATGAGCGAAATCGCCATTGGCAAGGCACTGGCACGTCATCCTCGCGAAAGCTTCTATCTGGCTGACAAGTACCCCGGTCACCAGATTGTGGAAACCTACAACCCCGCTGAAATTTTCGAAGAACAGCTGAAGAAGTGCGGTGTGGAATACTTCGACTTCTACCTGCTGCACAACGTAAACGAAATGTCCATCGGCACCTACATGGATCCCAAGTGGGGCATTCTGGACTACTTCAAGGAACAGAAGCGTCTGGGCCGCATTAAGCATCTGGGCTGCTCCTGCCACGGCCGTATGCCCATGATGCGCGAATGGCTGGAAGCTGTCCACGAAGACATGGAATTCTGCCAGATCCAGCTGAACTATCTGGACTGGACCCTGCAGGAAGCCAAGGAAAAGTACGATCTGATCACCTCCTACGGCATCCCCGTATCGGTT
>JAZREI010000134.1:0-3509 GCA_045660685.1 Oscillospiraceae bacterium | reverse complement strand
TTTAGATTTAGAGAGAAAATACTATGAGAGAACTTCTGAATGAACTGGATACACTGCCCATGGACTTTGACATGTCCGTAGGCCCCGCCTGCCGCCCCGCACAGCAGGTGAAGCATGCAGGTCTGCGCTTCACCGCCGCACCCATGGACTGGATGCAGCTGTACCCTCTGGGTGCAGTGACCCACATCTTTGAAACGGGCTTTGCCGACTTCTTTGCGGAAATCGAGGACATCACCCCCGTACCCGGAAAGAAGCACCGCCGTGTAGTGGACACCAAAAACGATATTTGCTCCATCCACCATTTCTTCTCCAAGGACAGTCTGGAAAAGGGCCGGAAAAATGTCCGCAAGACCATGACCAAGCGCTACAAGCGCATCCATGCCATTCTGAAAAAGGCGGAGCGCATCTGCTTCGTGTGCAACCGTGAGGACAGCGTTGATGAGCTGCTGGCATTCATGGCAGACTTCGGCCGCATTTACCCCAATGCAGACATCGTTATGGTGAATATGCGCCACACCGATGCCGACGGCATTTCCATGGCAAAGTACAGCAGCGGCAAATGCACCGTATATGAAGCAAGCTTCCGTGACGAAAATCCCAACGGTACGGACATCGCCATCAACCCCGAAGCATGGCACGGCAATACTCCCTGCTGGCAGGAAGTGCTGCAGCATGTACACCTCAGCGAACAGACCAAAAAACGAGCAAACAGCAAGATTCGCAAGCTGCTGGGACTGAATTAACTCCGCAAAATCGATACCGGGCTTACATAAATCGATGCGCACCATTTATGTGCGAGCATAAAAAATCACCTCTGACACACACTACCGTCAGAGGTGATTTTTCATGGACAATATGACAAACGAGCAGTACAGCCAATACATCAGCAGCATCTCCCCCAAGACACAGTGCGGGAAAAATATGCTGTTTGCCTTTCTGGTGGGGGGCGGTATCTGCACCATCGGGCAGGCAGTGCTGAATTTCTATACCAATCGCGGTCTTGACCCCGATGCCGCAGGCAGTGCGGTGTGCATCACCATGATTGCACTGGGGGCATTGCTCACAGGGCTGGGGGTATATGACAAGCTGGCCAACATCGCAGGGGCAGGCACACTGGTGCCCATTACAGGCTTCGCCAACGCAGTGGTGTCCCCCGCTCTGGAATTCAAAACCGAAGGCTATGTCACAGGCACCGCCGCGAAAATGTTCATCATCAGCGGCCCCGTCATTGTCTTCGGGGTCAGTGCAAGTATCGTGTACGGGCTGGTGTATTGGGCAATGCAAATGATAACGGGCAGCTAATGCTGCCCGTTTTTTTCAATCCAATCCTATGAATACAGTTCGCACCTACGCAAATACGTTATCACGCATCATTGGTACGTTTTTTGCGGTTTGGGTACGCCCTATAAAACAGACCATGACGGTTGCAGTACCAATACAGCCGCCCTGCTCCGTACAGCTGCAGTCGGGTTTCGGCATTGCCTTCGGGGTAGAGCTTCACCAGCTGCATACGGTCGGTGGTAACGTAAGCCACAAAGGATATATAATGCTGCTTGGTCATGGGATGGTGAACGGTGATGAAATGCTCATTCTCCACAGACTCAACAGTGACGGTATGCGCCTCGTCTCCTTCTTCCGCTCCCAAGGCAGGCAGAGTGATGCCGCAGCAGCTCATAAGAGAATCCCCCATGCTGTGGATGATGTTTCCGCACATGGGACACACATAAAATTTGGAGCGCAGCATATTGGCGGACACATTCCGATTGGTGATTTGTTCTCCGTTCATCAGCTCAATGAGAGAAATCCCCAGTGCCTCCGCCAGCGGCTGCAGCAAACTGATATCGGGCAAGCCCTTGGCAGTCTCCCACTTGGAAATGGTCTTACTGCTGACGCCGATTTTGTCAGCAAGCTCCGACTGGGTCAGTTTTCTTTTTTCACGCAGCTGCTTAATAGCTGCACCGGTTACATAGGGATTCATACGACCCACTTCCTTTCGGATATGAGACTATCACGGAATACCGCCACGGGCAACCTATGCTTCGTAGACCATCGCTTCCAACCCGTGATAGTACCGCTCCCCGAATGCATACAGGGACTTGGCATTCAAATGCAAGTTATCGGGGTTGGGCGTCAACCCCTCCGCAGACACAAAGCCCACCATAGGCTCCGTCTCCGCAAGCTTCCTCAAGGCTGCGTTTACCACAGGGTAACGCGCCACATCTTCCGTTTCCAAGGTGCAGTCAGCCAGAAAATCCCCCAGACCGCCCACCAAAAAAGGTACAGACTCCGCACCCAAATCACGGCGCAGGCTGCGGAGAATGGGCAGAAAATGCTCTCCGTAGGTCTCCGCCAAACCTGCAGGACAGTCGGATTCCCCCTGATGCCACAGGATGCCCTTCAGCACGCCGCTGCGCATGGCAATACGGGCTTGAGACACCGCGTGGTCATACAGCACTCCATTGGGCTGCCACTGCTCCAGAGTCGTGCCCCCATCGGCACAGCACACCAGCCCCACATCCACACCATGGGCTGCGGCATAGCATTCTGCAAACCGCTCACCGAGGCTCACACCCGAAAAGGCGCGGTCAGGGTTGATGGGACGAAACATCTTCTGCCAGCGCCCCCCACGCAGGGTATAAATGTGTTGGGTATCCACAGGGATGGCCTCATGGAGATATCCGCGCCCTGCCATATTGGATTGTCCTATGAGCAAAAATATGTGCATCATACTGTATCACTCCTCAATCATTCCGCGCAGCTGCTCCCAAAAAGCATTGATTTCCTCAACTGTGGGAAAGTCCGACATAGGGCAAGCCTCGGTCAGTCCCGTAGGCAGCATCGCATCCCCCACTACAACGGGCAGGATTTTCGCATCGGATTCCTTAGCCCACGCCAAATCACGGGCCATATAGGGACAGTCCGCAGCATCGGCGGTGATGACCGCCACCACCGCATCCGCCTGACGAATATGGCGCTGCGCCTGCACCTCGGGGTCGGTGCCGTAGGGGAGCATACACTCGCACATGAGCCCATAGCCTCTGCGCACCAAGGTCTCCATAATCTGCAGCACCGCTTCGCAGTTTCTGCCGCTGTATGTCAAATACACAGTGTGCATCCAATCCCCTCCTTTTTCCCCATCATACCACAAATCCGCATATACAAACAGCAAAAACATTGCTATAATGGACACACTATGAGAAAAGAAGGCGAAACCTTATGACCGATATTTGTGTATTCGATTTGGACGGCACCTTGGTAGACTCCATGCAGCGCTATGCCGCAGGGATTTTGAGCGTTTTAGATGATGAAGGCATCCCCTACTCCCCCGACCTCATCGGGGTACTGACTCCTCTGGGCTATACCAAAAGTGCGGAGCTGTACCAAACCATGGGTGTTCCCGGTACTGTAGAGGACATCGTTCGCCGCATCGAAAACAAGCTGGTAGAGCAGTACGCAAACCACATTCCCCTGAAGGAAGGTGTCGGTGACTACCTCCGCAAGCGCAAAGC
>JAZREI010000133.1:0-10733 GCA_045660685.1 Oscillospiraceae bacterium | reverse complement strand
AGGCAATCAAGGAAAGCGGTATGCTGGACTAAATTACAAATTTAAAGACCATGAGATTATCTCATGGTCTTTTTTGTTAAATAAAGGAAATATAATTACAGTAATATTGAACATACTATCTGTGAAAATCAATTCGGAGGCGTAACATGAAAAAGTATGTATCAGTATTTTTCAGTCTTGTTCTTATTCTGGCTCTGATGACAGGCTGCGGTCGTTCTTCCAACAATGATGTGAGACCCGATGACGGCAACATGAACAGACCCGGAGTAAATGACAGTGTAGTCAATGGAAACGACGGAATGGTTGACGATTCAGGGATTGCAGACCCCACTACAACCAATCATCCCGTTACCGATGAAATCGAAAACGGTGTAGACAATGTAGGGGATGCTGTTCAGCGCGGTATGGACCGTATGGGTGATGCGGTCGGGAATGCTGCTGATGGTATGAACAACCGATAATTCTATTAAAAAAAGCCGACATTGTTCGGCTTTTTTGATTTAATTGCTTAAAGAAATGCTTTGACAAGTAGGTTGAATTGTAGTATATTGAATAAAATTAACCTTAATACGGAGTGATTTATTATGCGAATTACAGATATTATCGGAGTCGACCGTCCTTGCTTGTCTTTTGAAGTGTCGCCTCCTTCTACCCAGAATCGATATGATGTTATCAAAAGCATCACAGAAGAAGTTGCAGCGCTGAAGCCTGATTTTATGAGTGTTACATACGGTGCAGGCGGTGGGACCAACGATTTTACTGTTCCGATTGCGGCAAATCTTCAGGATAACTGGAACATTCCTACTATTGCGCATATGACTTGCGTCAGCTCCACTAAGGAACGTGTGCGCAGCCAGTTGGATGCAATGCGCAATGCAGGGGTAAATAATGTCCTGGCTATGCGCGGGGATATTCCCAGATTGGCTCCTCCCAGAGACCAGTGGGCATATCATTATGGCTGTGAGCTGGTTTCTGAAATTAAGGAATATGGCGGATTCTGCATTGGCGGTGCCTGCTATCCCGAAACCCATCCCGAATCTGCAACACAGAAAGAAGATATTTATCATTTGAAGTTGAAGGTGGATGCAGGTTGTGAGTTCCTGACCACACAGATGTTCTTTGACAACAATGTGTTTTATAACTTCTTGTATAAAATCAGAGAAGCTGGTATTACTGTACCTGTAATTCCCGGAATTATGCCTGTTACCAACGGTAAGCAGATTAAGAAAGTTGCGGAGCTTTCCGGTGCCGCATTGCCTCAGCGATTCAAATACATTGTAGATAAGTTTGGGAACACTCCCGCAGCGATGAAGCAGGCAGGTATCATTTACGCTTGTGAACAGATGATTGACCTATATGCAAATGGTATCCCCGCGATTCATGTTTATTCTATGAACAAGCCCGATGTGGCTGCTCAGATTCATGCAAATCTTTCGGAGATTATCAAGTGAGTTTTATAGTGAATCGCTTTACGGCTGCGCCGGAAGTGTTACCCTTAAAAGAAGTCTGCCGATATATGGGATTACGGTCCGATGCGTTAGATTATGATACGGAATCTCGTATTTGCCAAATCTTACCACGATTTCTGAGGGAGATTAACTGCAGAGCATGTTGGATGGAGGTTCCTGTTTCGATTTCGGATAATCTAATTGATATGGATGTTGTGACGATGGAAAGTCGTAATCTCTCATCCAATTTAGCAGGCTGCGACAGCGCTATTATTTTTGCGGCAACCATTGGCAGTGGGGCAGACCGTCTGTGCAAATCTGCATCTGTTTCTGCTCCCCTCAATGCGCTGATTTATGATGCGATGGGAAGTACAGCTATCGAATGGTTTTGCGATGCCCTTTGTGATATGATATCCGGTACATATACTGCGTATAGTCTATGTCCACGGTTTAGCCCGGGATATGGCGATTTGTCTCTTACGCTGCAGACGGATTTGTTGCGTTTACTGGATGCACAGCGATATATCGGTTTAACACTCTCTGAGAGCTTGATGATGATTCCTCAAAAATCCGTGACAGCCATTATTGGTCTGAAACCAAATAATAACAATAAGGAAGTAAAATTATGAACTTGCTTGATTGCGTAAAAAGCGGTTTGTTTTATATGGATGGCGGTACAGGTTCCTATTTGCAGGCAAAAGGACTGAAACCGGGTGAACTGCCTGAATTGTGGAACATTGACCACCCCGATGTGATTACTGAGCTGGGAAAGTCATACTATGAGGCAGGCAGCCATATGATATGCACCAATACTTTTGGTGTGAATCGCTTGAAATATTCGGGCGAAAATGGCAGACCCTCTGTTCGCGAAATTGTAGAAGCGGCATACGGTTGTGCCGATGAGGCTCGCAGGACTGCAACAGGCGGTCAGTCCAATCGATACATCGCACTTGATGTGGGACCTCTGGGGAAAATGCTGGAGCCTCTTGGAGATTTGCCATTTGAAGAAGCGGTAGATATTTTTTCCGAAACCATTCGTGCAGGTGCGGCTGTAGGTGTGGATTGTATCGTGATAGAAACCATGAACGATGCATATGAAACAAAGGCTGCGGTACTTGCCGCAAAAGAGTGCTGTGAACTCCCGATTTTTGTAACCAACGTGTACGATGAAACGGGGAAACTGATGACAGGGGCAACCCCTGAAGTTATGGCTGCATTACTGGAAGGTCTTCGCGTGGATGCTATCGGTGCCAACTGCTCTCTCGGTCCAAAGCAAATGCTGAATATTTTGCCGAGACTTGCGGAATCCACCAATCTGCCTATAATTATGAAGCCCAATGCAGGGATGCCTCGCAGCGAAAATGGGAAAACGGTCTATGATGTTGACCCGAGTGAATTTGCTGAAATCATGCGCGCTATGGCATCGAATGGTGCTTGCATTTTGGGTGGCTGCTGCGGCACGAATCCCGATTATATCCAAGCATTGACGGAAGAAACACGAGATATGACACCCAATCAGCGTGCGCAGAATACCCATACTGTAATCAGCTCCTATGCACAAGCGGTACGTTTTGGTGACAGTCCTGTTTTAATAGGGGAAAGAATCAATCCTACCGGTAAAAAGCGATTCCAGCAGGCTTTGCGTGAAAACGATATTGGTTATATATTGTCCGAAGCCCTGCAGCAGGAAGAGCAAGGCGTTCATGCATTAGATGTCAATGTTGGCTTGCCTGAAATTGATGAAGTCGGGATGCTCACAGCGTGCGTAAAAGAAATTCAATCTGTTACAGCTTTGCCCTTGCAAATTGATACTGCCGATGCAAAGGCCATGGAACAGGCATTGCGTATATACAATGGCAAAGCAATGATCAATTCCGTCAGCGGTAAGCAGGAAAGTATGGATGCTGTATTTCCTCTCGCTGCAAAATACGGTGGGGTAGTGGTTTGCCTGACATTGGATGAAGACGGCATTCCCGATACAGCGGAAGCCAGATTTGAAATTGCTGCCCGCATTGCAAAGGAAGCGGAAAGCTATGGCATTCCCATCTGTGATTTGGTGTTTGACCCACTGGCTTTGACAATTTCTTCTGATCCGAATGCCGCAAAAGTAACTCTCGATACCATTCAGCTAATCAAAGAAAGACTTGGCGCTAAGTGTTCGTTGGGGATTTCTAATGTATCTTTTGGGTTGCCCAACAGAGATTTCATCACATCCGCGTTTTTCTTGATGGCATTGGAACGTGGCCTTGATGCTGCTATCATGAATCCGTTTTCCAACGAAATGCAGAAGGTTTATCGGAGCTACATGGCATTGACGGGCAGAGATTCCGATTGTCAAGCATACATTGGTTTTGCCTCGCAGGTGAAAGCAGAAACCGCTGTTTCTGCAAGTGATATGGGGATTTGCCCATTGGAAAATGCTGTAATCAAAGGTCTGCGTCAAGAGGCTGCGGTACTTGCGGAAGAGGCGCTGCGAAATACCGAACCCATGACTGTAATCAATGAACAGATCATTCCGGCGCTGGATAAGGTTGGAAGAGGATTTGAGGAAAAGCGTTTGTACCTTCCTCAGCTTCTGATGAGCGCGGAAGCCGCTAAGGCGGCATTTGAACAGGTGCGAAAGGCAATTCCCGAATCTGAAACAAAAGGTCCGAGCTTGATTCTTGCAACGGTCAAGGGCGATATTCATGATATTGGGAAGAATATTGTGAAGGTGCTTTTGCAAAACTATGGTTTCTTTGTAATGGATCTTGGTAAAGATGTCCCTCCGGAGAAAATCGTTGCAACGGCACTGGAAAATGATATTGGGCTTGTTTGTCTTTCTGCGCTGATGACCACAACAGTTCCTGCTATGGAAGAAACCATCAAGCAGCTTCGAGCGGCAAAACCTGACTGCAAAGTGGTTGTAGGCGGTGCTGTACTGACCCAGGAATATGCTGATATGATTGGAGCAGACCATTATGCAGGAAATGCAATGGAAACCGTTCGTTTTGCAGAATCCATTTTGCTATGATAATAAAAAATCCTTGGACTATGTCCAAGGATTTTTTATGTTCCCGAAAAGGTTTTGCAGACGTGTTTTACACAGCAGATTTCACACTTTGGCGCTCTTGCATCACAAACTGCTCGACCGTGATATACAATGCGGTGACAGAAGTCAGCAGAACGTTCCGGAGGAAGTATTTTGCGAAGTTCCGCTTCGATTTTTGGAGGGTCTTTTAAGTTATCAACCAGCCCCATACGATTGCTCAGACGAATCATATGTGTATCAACAACGACACTGCCGGGTAGTTTATACAAATCGCCCAGAATTAAATTTGCGGTTTTACGTCCCACTCCGGGCAATGCGATAAGTTCCTCCATTGTGTTAGGGACTTTTCCGTCATGGTCGCGAAGCAGGGCGCGAGCGCATAAAATAATGTCTCTTGCTTTTGCTCGAAAGAAGCCACAGGAATGAACGTAAGACTCTACTTCGCTTTGGTCTGCGGATGCATAATCTTCCAAAGTGGGGTATCTTGAGAATAGGGCGGGAGTGATTTGATTGACCCGTTCATCGGTACACTGGGCCGCCAAACGTACGGCGAATAATAATTCGTAGTCTGTTGTAAAATCCAATGTGCAGTCCGCATCGGGATATTCCCGCTCAAGACAGTCAACAATTTCCAATACTTGTTCAGGTGTACGCAATTTCATCGCCTCCACAGTAATCCTATCACAAATGGTCTGTCATTTCAACACACCGTTTGTTCATGAATATTTTACTGTATATATTCATTATTTAGCTTGTATTATTCGTCGGAAATTGTTATAATTACTGACAGTATCCTTTGGATAGAATTGATTGAAACGGGGTAAAGATGATGAATATATTAAACCAAATCAATTCCCCGGATGATTTGAAGAACGTACCTGCCGGACAGCTTCCTGCCTTGTGCGAAGAAATCCGCGCATTTCTTATAGATAATGTTTCCAAGACAGGGGGACATCTTGCGTCAAATCTGGGCGCAGTTGAGCTGACTGTTGCTTTGGAACGTGTATATGACCCACAGACAGACCGTATTGTATTTGATGTGGGACATCAGGCGTATGTTCATAAGATGCTGACAGGCCGCAGAGATGATTTTTCAGGTTTGCGTCAGTATGACGGATTATCCGGATTTCCTAAACCCAAAGAAAGTGCCTGCGATGCGTTCATTGCAGGTCATGCTTCCACCTCCATCTCCGTTGCACTGGGTATGGCTCGTGCCCGCAGTTTGCTGGGTGAACAGTATGATATTTGTGCGGTAATCGGTGATGGCTCCATGACAGGCGGACTTGCTTACGAAGCGCTTGCGGATGCAGGTCAGAGTAAAGAGCCTCTCGTGGTGATTTTGAATGATAATGCAATGAGCATTAGTCAAAGCGTTGGCGGTACAGCGAATATGCTGTCTCACATGCGCACGAAGCCCGCTTATTTTGCGTTTAAGCGGTTTTATCATAAAACAGTAGGCAAAGTTCGTCCTGTATATCTTGCGCTCCATAGATTGAAGGAATGGCTCAAATCCCGATTGATTCCCGTGAATCTATTTAGCGATATGGGGTTTTATTATCTGGGGCCAATCAACGGCCATGACGTTACAAGATTGGAAGAAGCATTGCGTTATGCAAGAGAAGTCAATCGTCCGGTATTGCTTCATGTGCTGACTGAAAAGGGGAAAGGATATCCCTTTGCAGAGCAGCAGCCGGATTTGTATCATGGGGTTTCTTCTTTTGATCCTAAGACCGGTATCAAACATAGTACCAAACGAGATTTTTCTGCTGTTTTCGGTGAAACACTTTGTGAAATCGCTGGAGAAAATGAGAAAGTAGTTGGCATTACTGCGGCTATGGTGGATGGTACAGGTCTGAAGCACTTTGCGGAGCAATATCCTCAGCGTTTTTTCGATGTGGGTATTTGCGAAGGTCACGCTGTTACAATGGCATCGGGTATGGCAAAGCAAGGTCTGAATCCGACTATTGCGGTCTATTCAAGTTTCTTGCAGCGCAGCTACGATATGCTGATTCATGACGTTGCCTTGTCCGATTTGCATGTTGTGTTTGGGGTTGACCGCTGTGGACTGGTTGGTGCCGATGGCGAAACACACCACGGCGCTTACGATGTAAGCTATTTGCGCAGCGTGCCTCATATGCAAATTTTGAGCCCTGCCAGCTTTGCGGAATTGAATGAAATGTTGCGAGTGGCGATTTCTGAAATGAATGGTCCTGTTGCTGTACGTTACCCCAGAGGTGGGGAAGGCGCTTACAAGGATTGCAATGTCGAGAACGAAACAATACTTCGCAAGGGCAATGATATTACCATTGTTTGTTACGGTATTTTGACTAATGAAGCCCTTATGGCTGCTGATTTGCTGCAGAAGAAGGGAATTGGCTGTGAGGTCATTAAGCTGTCCAGATTGGATGATGTAGAACTTCCCGTTGTACTGGAATCCTTAAGAAAGACAGGTCAATTGATCATTCCCGAAGAAACCTGCGAAGCAGGCTGCGTCGGCGAACGTATTCTCGCGCTGTGCCATAAGGCGCATGTCAGCCTGAAAAATGCTCGTCTTATAAATCTTAAGGATGGTATTGTGGTTCACGGCAGTGTGGAACAGCTGAGAGAACTCTACGCTCTCAATGGAAATGGCATCGCAAATGCAGCGTTGTCTATGATGAACGAGATAGATTGAGATAAAAGAGGCATTGAAATGAAAAAACAGAGATTGGATCAGTTGGTTTTTGAGCTGGGCTATACAGAAAGCCGTGAGCGGGCAAAGACCACGATCATGAGTGGTATTGTCTATGTAAATGGACAAAAAGTTGATAAACCGGGGACTCCCGTAGCTCCCGATGCTAATATTGAAGTCCGTGGCAATGCATTGCCTTATGTAAGCCGCGGCGGTTTTAAGCTTGAAAAGGCATTGAAGGTGTTTCCTGTTGACCCTACCGACAAGGTATGCATTGACTGCGGTGCATCTACAGGCGGCTTTACCGATGTTTTGCTGAAAAACGGCGCAGCAAAGGTGTATGCAGTTGACGTAGGCTATGGTCAGCTGGCATGGAGTCTTCGTACCGATGAACGTGTGGTGAATATGGAACGAACCAATGTGCGTTACATTACCGAAGAACAGATTGCTGAGCCCTTAGATATGGCAGTAATGGATGTATCCTTCATTTCCATTAAGCTGGTAATTCCTGCGGTTGGCAAGCTGCTGAAGGATGGGGCTGACTATATTTGCTTGATTAAGCCTCAGTTTGAAGCGGGGAAGGATGAAGTAGGTAAGAAGGGCGTTGTACGCGACAAGAATGTGCATTTGTCCGTTATCAACAGCTTCATTGAATTTGTAAAAGACACCGAATTTACCATGATGGGTTTGGATTATTCTCCCATTAAGGGGCCTGAAGGAAATATCGAATATCTGGCATGGCTGAAGAAAGGTCAGTATGACGCAACGCTTCCCAATCCTGAGGATATCGTTAATGCTTCACACGGTGTTTTGTGAGGGTGAACTATGAGTAAATACGTTGTAATTTGCCCAAACCCTTACCGTGACATTGAATACAAGTATACGTTGTATATTTATGACCAGTTGACCGCTGCAGGTGTTCGCTGTGCGGTTCACCCTCTGTTTGATGCTTTTGACTCCGATGGCGTAAAAAAACTGGCTGAAGAAGTTACCGTGGTTGAAAACATTTGGGATGCAGATTTACTGCTCTCTTTGGGTGGTGATGGCACTGTGCTTCATCTTGCAAGAAAAACCATGAAGCTGGAAACACCCATTATCGGTATCAATTGCGGGGATAAGGGATTCCTTGCAGAGCTTGACGGTCCTCACATTGATATCCTTTTGGATGCTATTCAAGGGAACTATCGCAGAAGCAAGCGCCTCATGCTCGATGTTACCTTGTATCGCAATGATGAGGTGTTCTATCAGGATACCGCTTTGAATGACGTTGTTCTGAAAAGCGTCCATAACTGCATTGCCGTAAAAGCGGAGATTCAGGGGCAGATGGTTTGCAAATTCAATGGTGATGGTTTGATTATTTCCACACCAACAGGTTCTACGGGATATTCTCTGTCTGCAGGTGGTCCCATTGTAGAACCTGAAGCAAACGCAATTTTGGTTACCCCTCTTGCTGCACATCTGCTGACTGCAAAGCCGCAAGTGTTGTCCGATGAACGTGTTTTGACAATTACTGCCGACAGATTGCGTGGACGCCCCACTGTAATTACTGTCGACGGCAATGACACCATTGATTTTATATCCGGGGACAAGCTCGTGATTCGTAAATCCGAGCACAAAACCATTATTGCGGATATGCAGCTGCGCCCGTTCTACGAACGGGTCATGGATATATTGTCCAGATAAAGGAGAGCTCACTATGATGAAGATTGACAGACAATCTGTGATCAAGGAAATCATTTCTACCCAGGTGATTGAAACACAGAATCAGCTGATGGAAGCATTGGCAGCTAGAGGGATTCGCAGTACACAGGCGACAGTTTCTCGAGACATTCGAGAAATGCGCTTGGTGAAGGATTTGGGCCCCGATGGCAGATATCATTATAATATGCCCAGCAAGCATGTGATTCCCGAGTTCGATGTTAAGCTGCGTAAGATTTTCCGTGAAAGCGTTACATCCTACGCAATTGCCCAAAACATCGTCGTTCTTAAGACCTTGCCGGGTCTGGCTTCCGCAGCCTGCTCTGCGCTGGATACCATGAAGCTGCCGCATTTTGTGGGCTCACTTGCGGGTGATGATACCGCATTCCTTGCTATGACCGATATGCCTGCTGCAATTGAATTTTGCAAGCAGATTGAAGATATGCTGAAATAAGAAATGGGTTGGGGTATATGTTAAGAGAACTCCACATTGAAAATATTGCCATCATCGAAAAGGCAGACATTGAGTTTTACAATGGATTTAATGTAATGACCGGTGAAACAGGTGCAGGTAAGTCCATTATCATTGACTCCTTAAATGCTGTCTTGGGTGGCAGAACCACCAGAGAACTGGTGCGTCATGGTGCTGACCGTGCTATGGTAACCGCAGTGTTTGACAGTGACGGAGTCGAGCGTTGGCTGGAAGAAAATGGCATAGACCTTGAAGACGAGCTGATTATTCAGAGAAAAATCAGTGCGGAAGGGAAAAGTGCCTGCCGTGTCTGCGGTGTTCCCGTATCAGTTGCGCAGCTGCGTGAACTGGGCGGTATGCTCTTGAATATTCACGGGCAAAACGACGGTCGTCAGTTGATGGATGAAGAAAGGCATCTGGCGTATTTGGATGCTTTTGGGAATTACGAAGCAGAATATGTTGCGTTTCGTGAAGCCTATGAAGCATACAGAGCAGTAAAACGTAAAATTGATAAGCTGAGCATGGATGAGGACGAAAAACAGAGAATGATTGAATCTCTGGAATATCGTGTTGCTGAACTCAGCAAGGCTAATTTGGAAAGCGGTGAAGAAGCGCAGTTAGAAGCCAGGGCTGATATCATGCGTAATTCCGAAAAGCTGTCCGAAAATCTTGGCATGGCATTTAGCGCCTTGTATGATGGTGAACTGAATGCATTGGGGCTGATTTCCGATGCCATGTACGGGATACGTCGTGTGTTGGGCTACACTCCCGATTTATCTGGGGCACCCGATGCCTTGGAGCAGGCACGGCTGCTGCTGGAGGATGTTGCGGAACAGATTCGAGATATTCTTGCGGAGCTAGATTTTTCACCAGATGAATTTGACCGCATTGAAACCCGACTTTCTCAGTTGAAGAAGCTGCAGAGAAAATTTGGCACAGACGAAGCCGGTTTGATCGATATGCTGGAAACCTCTAAAGACAAGCTTGATCGGATGCAGTCTTCAGGGGATTTGCTGAAGCTCTACGAAAAGGAAGCGGAACAAGCCAGATTGAAGGCTGTTAAATACGCAGCTGTGCTCACAGAGGCTCGTAAAAAAGCAGGTGAAGAACTTGCGGCACGTATCAGAAACGAGTTGAAAGACTTGTCCATGCCTTCTGTTCGTTTCGTAACCGAAGTCATTCCTGTTGACGCTAAGGACGGTTTTGTTTCTACGGGGGCAGATGAAGTACGTTTCCTGATTTCTGCCAACGCAGGGGAAAAGCCGGGGCGAATCAGTAAAATTGCCTCCGGCGGCGAACTGTCTCGCATTATGCTTGCTATGAAAACGGTATTTGCCGAAGCCGATCCTGTGCCGACCCTCGTGTTTGACGAAATCGATACGGGCATATCCGGTATTGCTGCACAGCGCGTTG
>JAZREI010000132.1:0-3833 GCA_045660685.1 Oscillospiraceae bacterium | reverse complement strand
TCACTACCGGCGTTACCGCTGCGGACGAAGATGTTGCGCACATGATTCTGCGTGCAAGAAAGCCTGTTGTGCTGGCAGTCAATAAGTGCGACTCCACCGGTCGTACCGACCCCAATATCTACGAGTTCTACTCTCTGGGCTGCGGTGACCCCATTGCTGTTTCCGCAATTCATGGTCACGGTACAGGCGACCTGCTGGACGCTTGCCTGTCCTATTTCCCCGAAGAAGTAGAGGAAGTAGAAGAAGATGACTCCATTAAGGTTGCTGTTATCGGCAAGCCCAATGCAGGCAAGTCCTCTCTGGTAAACCACGTTCTGGGTGAAAAGCGTGTGATTGTGTCCAATGTGGCAGGTACTACTCGCGACGCCATTGACTCCAAGTTCGAAAACGAATTCGGTAAGTATACCTTTATTGATACCGCAGGTATTCGCCGTAAGAGCAAGGTTAATGACCGCATCGAACAGTTCTCTGTTATGAGAGCAAAGATGGCTATCGAACGTGCGGACGTATGTCTGATTATGATCGATGCAACCGAAGGCGTTACCGATCAGGACACCAAGATTGCAGGTCTGGCTCACGAGGCAGGCAAGGCATCTATTATTGTTGTCAATAAGTGGGACTTGATTGAAAAGGATTCCAAGACCATGGAAAATATGCGTAAGGACGTACAGCGCGACCTGAGCTTTATGACCTACGCACCCATTGTGTTTATTTCCGCTCTGACAGGTCAGCGTGCAAACCGTTTGTTTGAGCTGATCAACTATGTCAAGGACCAGAGCTGCATGCGTATTACTACCGGTATGCTGAATACCCTGCTGGCAGATGCTACCGCTCGCGTACAGCCTCCCACAGACAAGGGCAGACGTCTGAAGATTTACTACATGACTCAGACCAGCACTCAGCCCCCCACTTTTGTTGTATTCTGCAACAGCAAGGAACTGTTCCACTTCTCTTATCAGCGTTATTTGGAAAACCAGATTCGTGCGGTATTCGGTCTGGAAGGCACTCCCATTCGCATGGTTATTCGTCAGAAAGGGGATAAAGAGTAATGCTGACTCTTTGCCTGATTATCATTGCGGCGATTTGCTACACTCTGGGTAGTGTAAACGGTGCGATTATTGCTTCCGGACTGCTGTACAATCAGGATGTCCGTGATTTCGGCAGCCACAATGCAGGTCTGACCAATTTTCACCGTACCTACGGTACTGCGGGTATGGCAGTGGTTGTGGGCGTTGATATGCTCAAGGGTGTTCTTGCTGTTCTGGCAGGTAAGTTCATTCTGGGCTTTTTCGATGAGGCTGCCATTGGCGGTTTGTTTGCTATGCTTTGCTGCGTTCTTGGTCATATGTACCCCATGTTCCATCAGATGCGCGGCGGCAAGGGGATTCTGACTGCTTGGGCGGCAATGCTGGTGTTTGACTGGAAGCTTGGTCTGATTGCCATTTTCATTTTCATTGCAGCAGTTGCGCTTACTCGCTACGTATCCCTGGGGTCTGTTCTGGCAGCAGCATTTTTCCCTCTGGGTGTAGTGCTGGCTCGATATGGTTTGCTTGCCTTTGAAATTGCATTGGTTACTGCTTCCTTTGTTATTTTCAAACACAGAGGCAACATCGTTCGTCTGCTGAATCACACCGAAAGCAGACTTGAATTTAAAAAAGATATTTCCGACAAGTTCGATGAAACGTTCTAACAGGTCGGAGTGGAGGCTTTTATGCTTGAATTGAAAAACATTTGCTTCAGCGCCGAAGAAAACGGTGTGAAGAAAGATATTCTGAAGGACATCAATCTCACCATTGATGAACGCTTTGTGGCTATTACAGGCCCCAATGGCGGTGGTAAGTCTACTCTGATTAAAATTATTGCAGGTGTTCTGGAACCCACCTCCGGTCAGATTCTTTTCAACGGCACCGATATTACCCATATGTCCATTACCGAACGTGCCCGCCTGGGTGTGAGCTATGCATTCCAGCAGCCTGTTCGTTTTAAGGGCATTACCGTATTTGACCTGATCACTCTGGCGTCCGGCAAGAAGCTGTCCATCGCAGAGGCCTGTGAATATCTGTCCGAAGTTGGTATGTGCGCTCGTGACTATGTGAACCGCGAAGTCAACGGAAGTTTGTCCGGTGGTGAGCTGAAGCGTATTGAAATCGCAACCATTCTGGCAAGAGGAACCGAACTGAGCTTGTTTGACGAACCCGAAGCAGGCATTGACCTGTGGAGCTTCGGCAGCCTGATTACCGTATTTGAAAATCTCTACAAGAAGATTAAGGGCAACATCATCATTATTTCCCATCAGGAACGCATTTTGAACATTGCTGACCGTATCATCGTCCTTGCGGGCGGCGTAGTCAGTGGTGACGGCACTAAGGAACAGGTAATGCCTTCCCTTATGAGAACCAGCAACATCTGCACCAAGCTGGCAGATAACGAAGGAGGTAAGCACTAATGGATGCAATTCAGAGAAACCTCCTGAAGCAGGTTGCGGACATTGAAAAGATTCCCGTAGGTGCGTTCAACATTCGTGCAAACGGCGAAACCGACAGCAGAAATACCACTGCGAACATCGATATCGTTACCAAGGTGGACAAGCCCGGTATTGATATCATTGTCAAGCCCGGTACCAAGAACGAAAGTGTCCACATTCCCGTAATTATCACCAGCGCAGGTCTGAAGGACCTGGTTTACAATGACTTCTTCATTGGTGAAGACTGCGATGTGACCATCGTTGCAGGCTGCGGCATTCACTGCAGCGGCGAAGAAGAATCCCGTCATGACGGTGTTCATACCTTCTATTTGGGTAAGAATGCCAAGGTGCGCTATATTGAAAAGCACTACGGCGATGGCGACGGCAATGGTGAAAAGGTTATGAACCCCACTACCATTATGCATCTGGAGGAAGGTTCCTATCTGGAAATGGAAACCACCCAGATTAAGGGCATTGACTCTACCAAGCGTGATACCCGCGGTACTGTGGCGGATGGCGCTACCTTGATTGTCAAGGAAAAGCTCATGACCCACGGCAAGCAGTATGCGGAAACCGATTTCGTGGTTGACCTGAACGGGGAAGACTCCAGCGCAAACATCATTTCCCGCAGTGTAGCAAAGGATACCTCCAAGCAGGTATTCCGTGCGGTCATCAACGGCAATAACCGCTGCATGGGTCACTCCGAATGTGATGCCATTATTATGGACAATGCTGTTGTTGTTGCGATTCCCGAAATCGTTGCAAATTCTACCGAAGCAAGTCTGATTCACGAAGCTGCCATTGGTAAGATTGCAGGTGAACAGCTGATCAAGCTGATGACTCTGGGTCTGACTGAAGCAGAAGCGGAAGAACAGATCGTCAACGGCTTCCTAAAGTAATTTACAAGGGTGCAGAGAGACTCTGCACCCTTTGAATTTTGTGGTTGACAACAGACTGTCAATCTGCTATTATAATCAAGTCCTGTGGGGGTATAGCTCAGCTGGGAGAGCGCTTGAATGGCATTCAAGAGGTCACCGGTTCGATCCCGGTTATCTCCACCAAAAGCCTCGAAGTCGAAAGACTTCGGGGCTTTTTTGCGTCCATGCGTCTGTTTTTGGTAAATAAAATGGATTAGAATGGATGATCTCACTCTAATCCTCGTCGGGAATATATTCCATTATGTCTTCAACTTTGCAACTTAGTATTTTGCAAAACATCTCAATGGTATGTGTGCTGACATGTTCGTTTCGCTTTAATCGCGTAATCTGGCCGGGGCTGACATGATGCAGTTTGATCAGGGCATACTGGGTAATACCCCTTTCTTTCATAACGTTCCATAAATTATCGTATGAAATCACGGCTTTCAGCC
>JAZREI010000131.1:0-2188 GCA_045660685.1 Oscillospiraceae bacterium | reverse complement strand
TTACCGTATGCATGCTCCCCATCTGCTGTCGGGTGGTCAGAAGCAGCGTGTCGCCATTGCGGGGGTTATCGCTATGCGCCCCGACTGCATCGTGCTGGACGAAGCTACCGCTATGCTGGACCCTGTTGGCCGCAGCGAGGTCATTAAGACCGTCACAAGCCTGTGCCGTGAGCAGGGCATCACCGTGGTGCATATTACCCACCACATGGAAGAATGTGTGGATGCAGACCGCCTCATCGTCATGGACGACGGCGTGGTGGTTGCCGACGGCACACCCAAGCAGGTATTTGCCCAAGTGGATATGCTCCGCAGCCACGCACTTACCGTACCTGCTACCACCGATTTGATTCACCGCATGAATCTGGGGGGCTGTGAGCTGAATATTGAAGCTCTGTCCGTAGATGCCTGCGTGGAAGAAATTGCAAAGCTTTTTGCTTAAGATAAACCTACAATCTGTCTGCTGATAAAGCGGGCGAACGCTGTTCGCTCCTACAGGTGGCAGGCGGAAAGGAAATTGTATGACACCGATTTTGAAGATTGAAGGGCTGACCCATCGTTACAGCGTGGGCACTCCCTTTGAACATACAGCCATAGACAACATCAATCTGGAAATTCCCCAAGGTCAGTTTGTGGGCCTCATTGGCCACACAGGCTCCGGGAAATCCACCTTTATCCAGCATCTGAACGGGCTGCTGCGCCCCTCCGCAGGCACTGTGTACTACGAAGGCAAGGACATCTTTGCCTCCAAGGCAGCCACCCGTGATGTGCGATTCAAGGTGGGTCTGGTGTTCCAGTACCCCGAATATCAGCTGTTTGAGGAAACCGTATATCAGGATATTGCCTTCGGTCCCAAAAACCAGAAGCTGAAGCCCAAGGAAATCGACGAGCGTGTCCGTGAGGCCGCCAAGTTCGTCGGCATTGGCGAGGAGCTGTTCGACAAGTCCCCTCTGGAGCTGTCCGGCGGTCAAAAGCGCCGCGTTGCCATTGCAGGGGTCATTGCCATGCGCCCCGGTGTACTGGTGCTGGACGAGCCCACCGCAGGGCTGGACCCGCAGGCTCGTGAAAGCCTGTTCAAAAACATCGAGGACTACCGCCGCAGCACAGGGTCTACCGTCATTCTGGTTACCCACAGCATGGACGATGTAGCACGCATTGCAGACCGTCTCATTGTTATGAACCACGGCAAGCTTGTGATGGACGGCACACCCCAGGAAGTGTTCTCCCGTCCCGAGGAGCTGCTGGAAATGGGGCTGACCGTGCCTGTGGCTACCCAAATCGCTATGAAGCTGCGTGCACGGGGCATTGACATCCCCGATGCCATCTATACCACATCCTACCTCAGCAAGCTGCTGCTGGGGAAAAAGGAGGCGGGCGTATGCTGAAAGACATTACCCTGGGGCAGTATTTCCCCGGTGACAGTGTAGTCCATCGTCTGGACCCCCGTACCAAGCTGATGATGGTGTTCCTGTATATCATCGCCCTGTTTCTTGCCAACGGCTTCGTGAGCTACGGCGTGATGATTGCCGTCACCGCAGGCTTTATCGCCTTGAGCAAGGTGCCTCCCAAGTCCATGTTCCGTGGGCTCAAGTCCGTGGTGCTGATTATTGTACTGACAGCGGTTTTGAACATTTTCTACACCGACGGCACTGTGCTGGTGCAGGTGTGGAAGCTGAAGATTACCTATGAAGGCATCATCAAGGCGGTATTTATGGTGCTGCGTATTGTGATGCTCATTTGCGGCACCTTCCTGCTGACCTATACCACTACCCCCGTATCGCTGACCGACGGCATGGAGCTGCTGCTGAACCCTCTGAAGAAACTGAAGGTGCCTGTGCATGAGATGAGCATGATGATGAGCATGGCACTGCGCTTCATTCCCACACTGATTGAAGAAACCGACAAGATTATGTCCGCTCAGAAGGCACGCGGTGCGGATTTTGAAAACGGAAAACTGATGTAGCGGGTAAGAGCATTGGTGCCGATCCTAGTGCCGCTGTTTATCAGTGCATTCCGCCGTGCGGATGAATTGGCAACGGCTATGGAGTGGCGCTGCTACCATGGCGGTGAAGGTCGGACAAAAATGAAGATTTTGCGCTATAAACTGAATGATTTGAAGTCTTTTGGGATTTGCGCTTTGCTGATAGCTGCCGTTATGGTGCTGCGCAGCTTTAGCTTGTGAGGTAAGTAT
>JAZREI010000130.1:0-13226 GCA_045660685.1 Oscillospiraceae bacterium | reverse complement strand
TGCGCCGTAAGTTACAGCACCGGTGACACATAAACTTTGCAAAATACCCACAGAAGCGGAAGAGGACTGGATAATAGCGGTCAGGACAGCACCGAACAAAATGCCCAAGATGGGATTGGAGAAGGAGATCATCAGGTCTGCAAACCATGCTTCACTCTTTAGGAAGGCCATGGCACCCGACATCGTGTCCATGCCTGTCATCAGCGCCATAAAGCCCAGCATAATCGTACCGATGCCACGCTTCTTCTCAGACTTACCCATATACAGGATAATACCAAAGATCGCAATCAAAGGCGCCAGAGTCGAAGGCTTAAAGAACTTAATCAGGAAGCTGTCCCCCTCCAGGCCGTACAGGGCCAAAATCCATGCTGTGACGGTGGTACCGATATTGGAACCCATGATAACACCGACAGCCTGCTTTAAGGTCATAATACCGGAGTTAACAAAACCGACCACCATAACGGTGGTTGCAGAGGAGGACTGGATCACCGCTGTAACACCAAGTCCCAGCAGGAATCCCTTGAACACGTTGGAGCTCATCTTTGCCAGAATGGTTTGTAGTTTACCACCGGCCTGACGCTCCAGGGCCTTGCCCATTACGTCCATACCAAACAAAAACAGAGCCAAGCCACCCAACAGAGTGATAATTTTAAAAATGTAAGCTGTCATATCTTTCTCCTTTACGGAATTTTTCTTATTACAACAGCTTGCATTATAAACTTGACTCTTTGTAAATACCATAGAGGCCTTGAAAAGCCTATGTAAAATCTATGTAAAACAAAAGCCCTCACCTGAAATCAGAGGCGGTCGGATTTCAAAATTGAATGGTGATCGTAGTTCCTTTCCCTACGGTACTTTCCAATTGGATTTGTGCGTTGTGATAAGCTGCGGCATGTTTCACAATGGAAAGGCCCAAACCAGTTCCGCCGGATGCTTTGGAGTGGCTTTTATCCACTCGATAGAATCGCTCGAAGATGCGGTCTTTGTGTTCCGTCGGGATACCGATGCCGGTATCACTGACCACAAGTCGGTTGTTTTCCACATGAATGGTCACGCTGCCACCGTAGGTGTTGTATTTAATCGCGTTATCACAGAGATTATAGACTACTTCGTGAAGCATTCTGCGAACGCCTTCCACATGGAAACCATTGCCGGTTACACTGACGGAAACATTCTTTTCTGCGGCACCGGTTTTTAAAATTGCTTTTACCTCCTCCGCCAGAGAACGCAGATCGACCGTTTCGGTAGGCATCGGTGTGCCTTCGTCCAGCTGAGAAAGATGGATAATATCTTCGATCAGCGAAACCAGTCGAGATGCCTCTTTGCGGATATGGCCCACAAAGCGCGCTTCATCTTCGTGCTTCACCATACCGCTTTCCAAAAGCTCTGCACTGCCGATGATCCCCTGCAAAGGTGTTTTCAGCTCATGGGATACATTTGCGGAAAACTCTCGGCGCATCTGCTCGGCGTTCAACCGCTCGGTGATGTCAAAACCCAACACAACCGCACCGATCACAGTCCCGTTGGATTCGATGCGGGAGAGATCAAACTGATAATCCCGTCCATTCCGATTGGTTCGTGCATAACCACGCCCCTTATCCAACGCATTATTCACAGCGGTGCGCATGGAACCGGTTCGATCAACGGTCAGGAAGTTCTTACCAATACAATCATCCCCGGCTTCGAATATTTGCTTTGCCGCCGGATTGATGCTGAGCAGAACGCCCTCGCTGCTGAGCAGCACAAGACCTTCCTGCATATTTCCTGTAATTTGTGCAAATTCATCTGCTTTGCGCCGCATTTCTTCCATCTGCGCTTTAATTTGATTGTGCTGACGGTGGATACGACGCAAGAGCGGGGAAATCTCCTCATACACATCGTTTTTCAAAGGCTGTTCCAGATCGAGTGTGTTCAGCGGCTCCACAATCCTTGCCGCCATCCAACGCGCCAAAAACGCAGACAAAGCAATGGCAAGCACCACAATCAAAATGATAGGCCATAACATACCGATCATCAGCGCCCATGCCGATTGTTGATTGGCAGAAATACGAAGTACGGTTCCGTCTTTTAATTTTTGCGCTTCGTAGTAAGTTTGCTCAGTCAAAGTAGAGGAGGTACGAACTGCGCTTCCGGAGCCGGTTGCAAATGCCTCCTGTATTTCCTCACGATCGGCATGATTTTCCATATTGGTTTGGTCAACCTGCGTATCAAAAAGAACGGTTCCGTCGTGATCGATCCAGGTCACACGAAAGCGGTCAACCTCCAAATTTTTCAAAAAAGCGTTGCCGTATTGGTCCATGGCGGTAACCGCAAGACTGAGTTCGTCCTTTAACTGCTGCACTTGAACGTCGGTGAAATGGTTATATAACACACCCATCACGATGCCCAATGAACAAAGCAACACGATAACTGCAACCAAAACGGTAGAACGGAAGATCTTACTCGCCATGGGTGGCCTCCAGACGGTATCCTACATTGCGGACAGTTTCGATGATGTGTCCATAGTCCCCCAGCTTCTGCCGCAGCGTACGAATGTGCATATCCACGGTGCGGGTCTCTCCTAAGTATTCTGCGTTCCACACATCGGAAAGCAGCTGTTCACGGGTAAACGCGATGCCCGGTTGAGAAAGAAACAGATGAAGCAGTTCATATTCCTTGTAGGTCAGAAGCACTCGCCTGCCGTCAATGGAAACCGTATGCTCATCGGGGTTCAAAACCAGTCCGTTTATTTTCAACAGGTTGCTTTGTTTTATCGGCTTGCAGCGGCGCAGCACAGCTTTGACACGGCTGACCATTTCCATGATACCGAAGGGCTTTACCAGATAATCGTCAGCACCCAAGTCGAGACTTTGGATTTTATCGTACTCCGTACCTTTCGCTGTTGCCATGATCACAGGAATATCTCGAAAACGGTCATGTTCCTTCATCATCTTGAGCAGCGTTACACCATCTTTTCCGGGAAGCATAACATCCAAAATTACCAATTGCGGCACAGCTTCCTGAAGTGCATTCCAGAAAGAGTCGCCGTCTTCAAAGCCCATTGCTTCAAAGCCGGTAGAAGTCAATGCATATACTTCAATATCCCGAATACTGGAATCATCCTCTACACACCAAATCATAGCGACACCTCCTTACGTTTTTTACTATAGTATCGATTTTGAAAAGGAAATTCAAGTTTTTGAAGGCGAGTTTACATACATTTTACATCACAACATATCTGGGTGTAGGAATTATTTTCGACGAACCGACGCTCTTCACAAGTTACTTTACCGCTTCGGTTTTACTCTGCTTCTTCTCCTTTTTCATGATTGACTTCATCCGCTACTTCCGCATTCATCGGGCATTGAACAAAATTCAATACGCAAGCGAGGAATCCCGTTCCCTACACTGCCGAAAATACCAAAATATTGGCCTAATCTATCCGAAAAGAGATAAAAATAACTCAGCCCCCTGCCTACCTGCAGACGGCTGTGTTTTATTCGTCGGAACGCACCCCTCTCCTCCCACACTGTGTCCCCTTGCAATCCAACTGCATCGGTGATAAGATGTGTCCATTATGATTCTAATGACAGGAGACATGAACCCATGTGGATTTCCGATATTTACACCACCGCCCCCACCGATGAACGCTGCCCTGCGGAGAGCGCAGCATTCGCTCTGCTGGATGAGCTGCACATTTCCTACACCCGTGTAGACCATGACATTGCCGACACCATGGAGGACTGCGCCATCATCTCCGATGTACTGGGCATTCGCATCTGCAAGAATCTGGTGCTGTGCAACCGCCAGAAGACTGCTTTTTACCTGCTGACCATGCCAGAGGACAAGCCCTTTGTGACCAAAAATCTCAGCAAGCAGATTGGTTCTTCCCGTCTGTCCTTCGCTCCCGGCGAGGATATGGAGCAGCTCATTGGCTGCACTCCCGGCTCCGCAAGTGTTCTGGGGCTCATGAATGACACCGACCATCGCGTAAAGCTGCTGATGGACAAAGAGGTTTATGAAGCGGAATGGTTTGGCTGCCATCCCTGCAAAAATGACAGCAGCCTGCGTATGAAAACCGCAGACCTGCTGAATATCTTCCTGCCTCACACTGGACACGATGTGACCATCGTAGAGCTGTAAAATGCTGTACCCGTACAAAGTCATCCGCTCGGCACGGAAAACCTTAGCCATACAAATCCATCCCGACGGCAGCATCGTGGTGCGCGCCCCCCTAAGAATGCCTGCAAAGGATATCCAAGCTTTCGTGGAAGAGAAATCGGCGTGGATTCAAAAACATTTGGAAAAGGCAAAACAGCAAGCTGAAGTCATCCCCTTCATCGAGGATGAAATTCGCTCCTTGGCAGACGCAGCTCTCATTGACCTGCCTCAACGGGTGAAGCATTTTGCTCCCCTTGTAGGCGTAAGCGTAAATAGAATCACCATACGCAGTCAGCGGACCCGATGGGGCTCTTGCTCCGCCAAAGGGAATCTGAACTTCAACTGTCTGCTGATGCTGTGTCCCGAGGAAGTGCGGGACTATGTGGTGGTGCATGAGCTGTGTCACCGACTGGAAATGAACCACTCTCCCCGATTCTGGGCGCAGGTAGAACGGATATTGCCCGATTACCGCACCCACCGCAAATGGCTGAAGGACCATGGAAATCAGCTCATCGCAAGACTGCCATAAAAACGCAAAAGGTCTTGTATCATAAATTTCCCGCAAACCCATAGCCAAGGATGCGAAAATATGATATATTATATTGGATTACAACCTTTTCAGGAGGATATCATATGAATCGTCTGGCTCTTATGGTCATCAAAAACCTGCACCGCATCCCCTTTGTTTACGGCAAGCTGTGCAAGTACGCCAAGACCCCCGAAAAATACACCGAAGAAGAAATGTTCCGCCACATCCAGCTCATCATGAACCTCGCTTCCAAGGCAGGCAACATCACCGTGGATGTGTACGGCAGAGAAAATATCCCCGCGGAAAGCGGCTTTATTATGTACGGCAACCATCAGGGTATGTTTGACATCATGGCCATCGTGGCTGATATGCCTAAACCCATGTCCGCTGTATTCAAAATCGAACTGAAGGACATCCCCCTCATTCGTGAAATCGCTGCTTGCCTTAAGGGTCTGCCTATGGACCGTGACGATGTCCGCCAGTCTCTGGAGGTCATCCGCACCGTTACCAAGGAAATTCAGGCTGGCCGCAACTACATCATCTATCCCGAAGGCACTCGCAGCAAGAATGGCAATGTCATGGGTGAATTCCACCACGGCAGCTTCCGCTGTGCCACCACCGCCAAGTGCCCCATCCTGCCTGTATGCGTCATCGATACCCACAAGGTACTGGACCAGAAGGGCAGCAAGCCCATCACTGTGCAGATGCACTACCTGAAGCCCATCATGCCCGAAGAATACAAGGGTATGAAGACCAACCAGTTGGCTGACTTGGTCAAGAGCCGCATCCAGGAATGTCTGGACGAATACGCAAAGTAAAAACCAACATAACGAACAGCCCGATGCAAGAATGCATCGGTCTGTCTTTTATTGCAAGCGTTCCTTCAAATCCAGAACCTTTTCCTCAATTTTACGGATGGTCTCCAGAAATACCGCATCTTCTTTTCCGCTTGGGTCATCCAAGCCCCAATCCTCACGATGGCTGCAGGGCAGATAGGGACATTGAACATTGCAGCCCATAGTCACCACCACATCTACAGGAGGCAGCTCATCAATCAGCTTGCTGTACTGGGTCTGCTCCATATCAATCCCAAACTTCTCCCGCATCAGCCGTACCGCATCGGGATTGATGCGGGGAACGGTTTCCGTGCCTGCGGAATAGCTGTCAAATACGTCGGAAGCATAATGCTTCCCCAGGGCCTCCGCCATTTGGCTGCGGCAGGAATTATGAACACAAACAAAGGCCACTTTCGGCTTACTCATAGACAGTTCTCCTTTACATCAAAATAAATTGCAGCAGATTGAACAGATACCCCACCCCAATGATACCAAATGTGCAGATACCCACAAATACGCCCAGCAGTTTGGGCTTCACTGCCTTACGCAGCATAATCAGTGACGGCAAACTCAATGTGGTCACTGCCATCATAAATGACAGCACCACCCCAAGCTGTGCGCCCTTCCCCAGCAGTGCTTCCGCAATGGGTATCGTTCCGAAAATATCCGCATACATAGGCACACCGGCCAAGGTCGCCAATACCACCCCCACGGGATTTCCGCTGCCCAGCAAGGATTCGACCCATGTTGCGGGAATCCAGTTATGAATGACTGCGCCAATTCCCACACCCAGCAAAACGTAAGGTGCGATTTTCCGTACGGTAGCCTTCACCTCAAACCATGCATACAGCAGTCGTGCCTTTACCGTCAGCTTCGCACGGGGAATATTGAACACAGGAGATGTGCGGATAAACGCTTCAACCTGCTCTTCCATTTGCAGCTTTTGAATCATCGTCCCGCCCATCACAGCAATCATTATACCAAACATAACATACAGTGCAGCAACTTTCCACCCGAAAATTCCCGTCAGCAGTACCAAAGACCCCAAATCCACCATAGGCGAGGAAATCAAAAAGGAAAAGGTTACGCCAAGAGGCAGCCCTGCTGCCGTAAACCCGATAAACAAAGGAATGGACGAACAGGAGCAAAAGGGTGTGACCGTTCCCAGCAGCGCAGCAACGGTATTTGCCGGAAGCCCCTTGTATCTGCCAATGATTTGCTTCGTGCGTTCCGGTGGAAAATAACTTTGTATATACGATATAGCAAAAATCAATACCCCCAGCAATATCATGATTTTGATTACATCATAACAGAAAAAATGCAGCGTTCCACCCCAGCGGGAAGTAATATCCACACCCAGCTCCGAAAGCCCCCTGCCAATCAAATCATTCAGCCAGCGCATACCAAGAATTTGCGTTTGAATAAAATCCATATGTCATCACCTTTCTATTGATATATTTAAATGTTTCGATATGTTATGGTGAATAAAAAGCCATTTCTCATGGCCTTTATTCGATATTCAAAATTTCTCCCAGCATTTGCTGCAAATCAAGTGAGGCATCGGGCTCAATGGAATAATGCACCCATTTTCCCTCCTTACGGGAAGCCACCAGACCTGCATCGCACAAGAGCTTCATATGATGAGACAGTGTGGACTGGCTAATCTGCAAGTCCTCCAAAAGCTTGCAGGCACAGCGCTCGCCGCCCCGAAGCAGGGCAAGGATTTCCAGTCTGTTCTCGTCACCCATGGCTTTGAATATTCTTGCTGCCTTTGCGCGCTCCATCCAACCCGCTCCTTTCTTCGCTGTATCTTGATTTTATCAGTCATATCGATATTTGTCAATATGTTGTGCAAAAAAACCGACAGTCCTAAGACTGTCGGTTCATTGATTCTCAATTACTTGCCCAAGAATTCCTTGGTGACCTTGACGATGTTTTCTGCGCACAGGCCGAATTCCTTCAGCAGTGCGTTTGCAGGGCCGGAGTAGCCGAATTCGTCGTTAACACCGATGCGGCGTACGGGAGTGGGGCATACTTCGCTCAGGTAGGAGCAAACTGCTTCGCCCAGACCGCCGATGTCGGAGTGTTCTTCACAAGTGATGATCTTGCCGCATTCCTTCGCTGCAGCCAGAACCAGAGCTTCGTCCAGAGGCTTGATGGTGCACATATTGATAACACGTGCGTTGATGCCTTCTTCTGCCAGAACCTTAGCTGCTTCCACAGCTTCGTTTACCATCAGACCGTTTGCGATAATGGCAACATCGTTGCCTTCGCACATCACTTCGCCCTTACCGATTTCGAACTTGAAGGTTTCTTCATCGTGGAATACGGGAACTGCCAGACGACCAAAGCGCAGGTAGCAGGGACCTTCGTATGCGTAAGCTGCCTTCACAGCTGCGATAGCTTCCACATTGTCGGAGGGGCTCATAACGACCATGCCGGGGATGGAGCGCATCAGTGCGAAGTCTTCGCAGCACTGGTGGGATGCACCGTCTTCACCAACGGAGATACCGCCGTGGGTAGCGCAAATCTTTACATTCAGTGCGGGGTAGCCGATGGAGTTGCGGATCTGTTCGAATGCTCTGCCGGCTGCAAACATTGCGAAGCTGGAAGCAAAGGGAACCATGCCCATGGAAGCAGCACCTGCTGCAACAGCCATCATATTGCCTTCTGCGATACCGCAGTTGTAGTGGCGGTCGGGGAATTCCTTCTTGATGCTGCCGGACTTGGTAGAGCCTGCCAGGTCAGCGTCAAATACGATGATATTGTCGTGCTCTCTGCACAGTTCAATCAGAGCCTGACCGTAACCGTCACGAGTTGCAATCTTCTTGATATCTGCCATCTTACTTGCCCTCCAGTTCTGCCAGCTGAGCCTTCAGCTCAGTCATTGCGATTTCAAACTCTGCATCATTGGGAGCCTTGCCATGCCAGCCTGCATTGTTTTCCATGAAGCTGACACCCTTGCCCTTAACGGTCTTCATAACGATAGCAAAGGGCTTGCCCTTTACGGTGCGTGCCTGTGCGAAAGCTGCTTCGATCTGTTCGAAGTCATGACCGTCGATTTCCACAGCTTCAAAGCCGAATGCGGTCAGCTTGTCCAGAATGGGGTAGGGGCTCATAACGTCAGCAACGTTGCCGTCAATCTGCAGACCGTTGTTGTCGATGATGATGCACAGGTTATCCAGATCGTAGTGAGAAGCGAACATCATAGCTTCCCAAACCTGACCTTCCTGAATTTCACCGTCGCCCAGCAGGGAGTAAACACGGCAGGGGTTGCCCTGCAGCTTTGCAGACAGTGCCATACCGCAGGCAGCGGAGATGCCCTGACCCAGAGAGCCGGTGCACATATCCACGCCGGGAGTGGTTTTCATGTTGGGGTGGCCCTGCAGGTGGCTGCCAATCTTACGCAGAGTCAGCATATCTTCCATGGGGAAGAAGCCGCGCAGTGCCAGAGCAGCATACAGACCGGGAGCGGTGTGGCCCTTGGACAGTACGAAACGGTCACGAGTTGCCATCTTGGGGTCAGCGGGGTCAACGTTCATTTCCTTCTGGTACAGATAGGTGAACAGTTCTGCAGCAGACAGGCTGCCGCCGGCATGACCTGCCTTAGCAGCGTGTACGCCCTCAATTGCGCCGATGCGAACCTTGCAGGCTGCAATCTTGAGCTGGTGGAGTTCATTGGGTGTCATAGCTTTTTTCCTTCTTTCTCATTGTAAAAAACGCGGACTGACTTATTATTATACAGGCTAAATGCCATCATACTCTCGAGTAACATTTTAATGGAAATGTCGAACAATGTCAATCTAGTTAAATTCCAAACATGGAAATTAGCTGAAACTACAAATTCAGGAATAAAAACAAAAAAACCTCTGTACAGCATTTACAGAGGTGAGAAAAAAGGAAGTATATGAACAAAAAAACAGGAACTGTATCCCGCCTTCGGGATACATTCCTGAGAAAAAAGGAAGTTGGAGCGGGCGACGAGGCTCGAACTCGCTACCTCCACCTTGGCAAGGTGGCGCTCTACCGGATGAGCTACGCCCGCATAACGGAATCCAAAGGATTCCGTGGTGCCCCCGGTCGGAGTCGAACCAACGACACGCGGATTTTCAATCCGCTGCTCTACCAACTGAGCTACAGGGGCATAAAAACGCTGTCGGCGACTTTGGTGGGAACAACAGGGCTCGAACCTGTGACCCTCTGCTTGTAAGGCAGATGCTCTCCCAGCTGAGCTATGCTCCCGAGGTGTCGCTGACAGCTTTGATATAATAACACCTACATCAGCATTTGTCAACACCTTTTTCCAAATTTTTTAAAAAGTTTTTTATTTCTTTTTTCGGTGCCTTTTGACATTGTTTTCCGCCTATTATATAATGAATCAAACACAGGAGGTGCGTACCATGTTCTACAACGCAGTCAACGGCAAAGTATCGCTGGACGATACCACAATGGACTATGTTGCCTTCGGTAAGGGCAGCAAAGCCCTCATTATGATTCCCGGTCTGGGGGAAGGTCTGCAAACCGTAGGCGGTACCGCCATCCCCTTTGCCCTGCTGTATCGGAAGCTGGCAAAGGAATTTCGTGTATATATGTTCAGCCGCCGCTTGGTCATGCCCGAGGGCTTCACCACACGGGACATGGCGGAGGACATTTATCGTGCCATGGTACAGATGAACATTCCCTCTGCCAATATCATCGGGGTATCCTTGGGTGGCATGGTGGTGCAGCACCTTGCCATTGACCATCCCGAAGCAGTGGAAAAGCTGATTTTGTGCGTAACCCTGCCCTATCAAAATGACACACTGGTATCCTGTCTCACAAGCTGGGTGGATATGGCACGCCGTGGAGACATCGGCGGCATTATGAGTGATACTCTGCTGAAATCCAATGCAAAGCCCTCCAAGGCTATGGCAGCGGCGTACAGAGTCTTTGGCGGACTGCTGCCCAAGAAGCATATTGACCGCTTCTGCATCATGGCACAGGCAGGCATTGACCACAACACCAAGGCTGACCTCCACCGCATCACCTGCCCCACTCTCATCATCGGTGGGCGCTTAGACCAAATTGTTACGGCTCAAGGCTCGGAGCAGCTGCACAAGCTCATTCCCCACAGCACATTATATATGTATGAAGACTACGGTCACGGTCTCTATGAGGAAGCCCCCGACTTTTGGGAGAGAGTGGCTGCGTATTTCAGATAAGTAAAAAAGAGGAAGAACCCTTTGGGATTCTTCCTCTTTCTAATTTTTCTATCTTACTTGGTGCCGAAGATTCTGTCGCCGCAGTCGCCGAGACCGGGGCAGATATAACCCTTTTCGTTCAGCTGACGGTCCAGATTACCAACGAAAATCTTGACGTCGGGGTGTGCTTCGTGGAGCTTTGCCAGACCTTCGGGAGCAGCCACAATGCACAGGAAGTAAATCTTATTGCTGCCGTGCTGCTTAATGAAGTTAATCGCTTCAATTGCAGAGCCGCCGGTTGCCAGCATGGGGTCTACCACGTAAACGGTACGCTGGTCGATGGAGGCAGGCAGCTTGCAGAAGTATTCGTGAGGTTCCAGAGTTTCTTCGTCACGGTAGATGCCGATGTGACCCACTCTTGCAGCAGGCATCAGCTTCAGCATACCGCCTACCATGCCCAGACCTGCTCTCAGAATGGGAACGATTGCGGGCTTCTTGCCTGCGATCATGGGGCACATAGTGGTTTCGATGGGGGTTTCGATTTCAACATCCATCAGTTCCAAATCTCTCAGTGCTTCGTAGCCAACCAGCATGGAGATTTCTTCAATGAGGGTACGGAACTCATTGGTACCGGTGGTTCTCTGTCTGGCGATGGAAAGCTTGTGCTTAACCAGAGGATGATCGCAAATGGTAATATTTTCAATACCGTTGTACATGGGGCAGGACTCCTTATCCAAAATAGTTTTTCATATTATAGCACACACATCTGCAGTTCGTCACCATGATTCTGCTTCATTGTGCAAATTCCGATAAAAAAATACACAGTGTTGAGTTGTGAAAAAATTGTCTCATTTTAGAAAATTTCCATTGAATTGTACACGCAGAATCAGTATACTATTCTGCGGTAATAAATTCTCTAATGAGAGGTAACTTTCTATGTCCAATCACGAAAAGACAGAAGCAGTGTACGACGCAAAGACTCTGGGTACTTCCAAGGTTTTTGTGTTGGGTCTGCAGCATATGTTTGCAATGTTCGGCGCAACGGTTCTGGTTCCTGCCATTACCGGTCTGAATGTATCCACCACCCTGCTGTGCGCAGGTCTGGGTACCCTGCTGTTCCACCTGATCACCGGTCGTAAGGTTCCCGCATTTCTGGGCTCCTCCTTCGCGTTTCTGGGTGCATACGGTCTGGTAACCGCATCCGGTCAGGAAATTCCTCTGACCTACTCCGGCTTCGGTGTTGCGGTAGCAGGTCTCATGTATCTGGTTCTGGCGCTGCTGTTCAAGCTGTTCGGCACCAATAAGGTCATGCGCTTCTTCCCCCCCATTGTCACCGGTCCCGTCATCATCGCAATCGGTCTGACCCTGTCCGGTACTGCTATCCAGAGCTGCACCGCTAACTGGGCAGTTGCACTGGCAGCAATCGCTGTTGTAGTCATCTGCAACATCTATGGCAAGGGCATGATCAAAATCATTCCCATTCTGCTGGGCGTTGTGGCATCCTACCTGTTTGCAATGGTAGTCGATCCCGCTGCACGCGCAAATGTAGCAGCAACCGTTGCAGCCGCTGACTGGTTCGGTTCTCCCATCATCTGGGAAAACACCGCTCTGTCCATCTTCGGACCTGAGCTGGATGTAAGCATGCTGCTGACCGCAGTCATCACCATCGCTCCCATTTCTCTGGCTACCATCGTAGAACACGTTGGTGACGTATGCGCCATTTCCTCCACCGTAGGCAAGGACTATGTGGAAGACCCCGGTCTGCACCGTACCCTGACCGGTGACGGTCTGGCAACCGCACTGTCCGCTCTGCTGGGTGGTCCCGCAAACACCACCTACGGCGAAAACACCGGTGTTCTGGCACTGTCCAAGGTCTATGACCCCAAGGTAGTTCGTCTGGCAGCTGTATTTGCCATCCTCCTGTCCTTCTCCCCCAAGTTCGCTGCTCTCATCGTGGCTATGCCCACTGCAACCATGGGCGGCGTCAGCCTGGTACTCTACGGTATGATTTCCGCAGTTGGTGTACGCAACGTGGTTGAAAATCAGGTTGACTTCACCAAGAGCCGCAACGTTCTGATTGCTGCGCTGATTCTGGTTCTGGCCATCGGTCTAAAGTACGGCACCGGCGCTGTTGGCGGCATCACCTTCATGGTCGGCAATGTCAACATCTCCCTGTCCGCTCTGGCAATCGCCGCACTGGTTGGTATTATCATGAACGCAATCCTGCCCGGCATGGACTATGAATTTGGTTCCAACGAACAGGGCGACACCGCTGTAAACTTCGGTTCCCGCACCGAATAATCTACATCATCTCAGTTTCATACAAAAACTCCCTATGACCACCGTCACAGGGAGTTTTTCGTTTATAAAAAATCCGCCGAGGACTGATATCTTCGGCGGTTAGTTTTTTTGAAGTATTAAATGAAATCAAATCCGTCCTCATCTCCCGACGAAGTCGGATTTCATCACGCAGTGATTTCATCCCCATTGGATTTATCCCGTCCGTCAGAAGTCGGAGGCCAAGCGGTCTTAGGAAGACAA
>JAZREI010000129.1:0-6782 GCA_045660685.1 Oscillospiraceae bacterium | reverse complement strand
ATATCAATTAGCAGCTGTGTATCCTCGTTGCCCCATGCGGCATCGAAAGATAGAGCGATTGCTTTATTGTCCCGTTCCACGCTGTATATGGGCAATACCCGTTGATTTGCGGACGCGCCGACAATTCGCGGGCTGCAGGTTACATAAAACATCAGAAAGATGGCAGCCAGAAAGCTGAAAGTGGATAGTAATGATTTTTTTCGTGCAATGGCACGTTTGAATTGGGTCATAGGATAGCCTCCGTTCGTTTTTGGTATATCCTATGCATAAGCCTTGATTTAATGATTTCATTTTCCCGTGGACTGTGCTATAATACCTTATCTTCTTTCGGGAGGAATGTATGAAACGTATCGTTACCTTGCAGGATGTGTCCTGCGTCGGAAAATGTGCTTTGACCGTGGCCCTGCCCGTAATCTCCGCTATGGGTGTGGAAACTGCAGTAATTCCCACTGCGCTGTTGTCCACTCATTCGGTATTCCCCGATTTCGAGTTTACGGATTTGACAGACCATATTGCACCCATTTCCCGTCATCTGAAAAGTCAGGGCATTACTTTCGATGCCATTTATACGGGGTATCTGGGCTCTCAGCGACAGATTCAAGTGGTTTCTGACTTCTTTGATGAATTTAAAACACCCGATAATTTTATATTTGTAGACCCTGCTATGGCAGACCAAGGGAAGCTGTATACGGGCTTTGATATGGAGTTTGCCAAGTCTATGACCGAACTTTGCAAAAAGGCGGACATCATCGACCCCAATATCACCGAAGCTTGCTTTATGACAGGGATGCCCTATCGTGAGACCTACGACGAACGGTATGTACGTAAACTTATGGACAGACTGACAGACTTGGGGGCCAAGACCGTTGTTGTTACGGGGGTCACTCTGGAGCCCGGTAAGACAGGGGTAGTGGGCATGGACACTGCAACGGGCAAGACCTATCACTATTTCCATCCCCATTTTAAGGGCCAGTTCCACGGTACGGGGGATATCTTCTCCAGCTCTGTTGTTGGCGCGCTGATGAACGGCCGCAGCTTGGACGAAGCGCTGCGTATTTCTGCGAACTTTACATACGAATGCATCCGCCAGACCGCCATGGACCCAAACGCCAGCTGGTACGGTGTGGCATTCGAAAAGGCGCTGCCGTATCTCATTGACCAGCTCCGTGAGGACGGTCAGAGAAGCAGTATGCGGTTTTAAATGTAAATAAAAAGACGAAGACTACGGTCTTCGTCTTTTTTATATATTACAGCAGGGAGGAGAGTTCTTCCCACTTTTCGAATTGTTCTTCCAACTGCAGGGAGATGGTTTCCTTTTCGGATTCGATTTCCATGAGCTTCTGATAATCGCTACCGTTGGCAGCTGCCAGCTCATCCAATTCAGCCAGCTTAGTTTCCAGTTTTTCGATTTCCTTTTCCACCTTGGCAATCTGGCGGTCAATGTTGGGAGGGCGCTTTGGCTTTTCCTTTTTGGGCGCCTTCACGGGCTCGGGAGACTTCTGCTTGGCAATTTGAGCCAGCTGTGCTTGACGTGCCTTATACTCACGGTATTCTTTGAAGCTGCCGCGATAATCGAAAATCTTACCGTCTTCCAGCTCCCAAATACGGGTGGCGAATTTCTCGATGAAGTAACGGTCATGAGAAACAAATAGCAGCGCTTCACTGTAATCCATGAGGGCGTCTTCAATCCATTCGCGGCTGGCGATGTCCAGATGGTTTGTGGGTTCGTCCAATACCAGCAGATTGATCTGCTCGCCCATGAGCATGCACAGCTTCAGACGGCTGCGTTCACCGCCGGACAGAGTGCCTACGGGCTTGAAGGCATCTTCGCCGGGGAAGCCAAAGGCTGCCAGACGGTCACGGGCCTCCTGAGGAGAGCATTTGGTTTCGTACAGCATGGTGTCGTATGCGCTGCGGTCAAGGACAGGGAAGGTGACAATCTGGGGCAGGTATGCCATGCGTACGGCAGGCCCCTTCTTGATGAAGCCCGTATCGGGGGATTCTTCACCCATGAGCAGCTTCAGGAAGGTGGACTTGCCTGTGCCGTTGTCGCCGATGAGACCGATGCGTTCACCTGCGCGGATATCCAGCTCCAAGCCGTTGAACAGGACACGGTCACCGAAGCCCTTGGAGACGTTATCAATGACCATGACCTCGTCGGCGGAGAATTCCATCTCCTTGAACTTGGCGGTCATTTTGCGCTGTGTGGTGGGACGTTCGGTCTGTTCCAGCTTGGCAATGCGCTTTTCCATGCAGAAGGCACGCTTGTGGGGCTTGTCGTTGCCCATGAATGCCCACAGGTGCATCTGCGCTGCGGCACGGGTCAGCTGCTCGATTTTGGCCTGGTCCTTTTCATACTTCTTCAGCTGTTCATCAAAGCGGCGCTGACGTTCTACAACATAGAAGCTGTAGTTGCCGTTGTAGAATTCTGCCTTGCCGTCCAGAATTTCAATGGAGCGCTGGGTGACACGGTCCAGGAAGTAACGGTCATGGCTGATTGCCAGCACGGTACCGTGGAATTTCAGCAGGTAGTCTTCCAGCCATTCCGTTGCGTTCAGGTCCAAATGGTTGGTAGGTTCGTCCAACAGAAGAATGTCGGTGTCTTCCAGAATCAGTCTTGCAAGGTTGACGCGGGTCTTTTCGCCGCCGCTGAGGCTGTCGAACAGCTGCATACGCATGGACATGGGGATTTCCAGACCGTTGGCTACACGGTTGATTTCACGCTCCATGTCGTAGCCGCCCAGTCGCTGGAAGTCGGCGGAGAGTCTGTCGTACTCTGCCAGCACCTGAGGGGAGTCGTCATAAGCCATCATTTCCGCCAGCTCATTCATGCGGTCCTGCATTTGGTACAGGCGCTTGTGGGCATCACGCAGCACATCCTCTGTGGTCCAATCGGGAGGGTACACGGGAATCTGGGAGATGAGGCCCAGTCGCTTGCCGCGGAAAATGCTGACGCTGCCGTCATCGGGGTGAATTTCACCTGTGAGGATGCGGAACAGTGTGGTTTTGCCGCAGCCGTTGCGGCCCAGAATACCCACACGTTCACCGTTGTTGATTTCAAAGGTCAGACCGTCCAGTATGTTTTTGTCCTGTTCAAAGGACTTGACCAGTCCCTGTACAGAAATATCGATCATATTTTCTCACTCATTTCTCTTTATCCGTTTACCGCTGCCTGCAGTACCTTGTTTGCGATGGAGCCTGCCACGGACAGACCACCGCCGCCACGTTCCACCTGTACCACAAAGGCATAGGGGTGTTCTTCGTCATCAAGGAAGCCTACAAACCATGCGTGGTCTGTACCGTCGCCAACTTCGGCTGTGCCTGTTTTAGCGCCGATATTCAGACCGGGAAAGCTGCCCTTGCCGTAGGTCAGCTCCACGTTGTATTTCATAAATTCTTTCATTTCCCAAGCAATGTTACCGTCGATGAGGTTTGTTGTCTTGGGTTTCTTATCGTAGGGGATCAGTGTGGGCTCACACAGTGTGCCTTCGTTGGCGATGGCAGCCACAACGCGCAGCATGCTGTAAGGGCAGGTGAGGTTGGTGGCCTGACCGATGGCAGACCAGGACAGCTCCACACTGCCGTCGGGGAAGGTCTCATAATTGCCTGCCCAAGTGGGGATGCCGCTGAGGCTGTGGGATTTGGTCAGACCCAGCTTTTCGGAATACTTGGTCATATTCTCGGAGCCTACCAGCTGTGCGATTTCCGCAAAGGCGCAGTTGCAGGAGTTTGCAAATGCATTTTTGATATCCTGTGTGCCGTGCTTGCCGGTGCAGTTGACGGGAATCCCTTGGATATCCACAGAGCCGCTGCAGGTAAAGTGGCGGGTATAAATATCGTCCACCTCATTCAAAGCCGCAATCATTGTGATGATTTTATACACAGAACCGGGGGTGAAGGTTGCTGCGATGGAACGGTTAATATAAGCGCCTTCGGGAATATTGCCGGGGTTATCGGGATCAATGACAGGGGCGGACACCTGACAAAGCATTTCGCCTGTCTTATAGTTGACTACTTGTACAGAGCCTGCACGACCTGCCAATGCGGCGTATGCGACTTTGTTTAGCTCGGAATCGATGGTCAGCTGCAAAATGGGAGTGGACAGCTGATAGCTGCCGTTGACAAGGTCGAAGCCCAAAAGGTCGTCTCCCAGCCAAGTGAGCACACCCGAACCTGTTCTGCCTTCATAGTCACCCAATAGGTGATAGCAGGCCATTCTGGTGGTATAATCGTCGCAGTAGTCTCTGCCTTCGGCATCTGCCAGCAGTACGGCGTTGCGGTCGTAGACCTTGCCGCCCCCTGTGCTTTCGGCGTACAGACCGAGGTTGGAGGCAAAGCTGACCCAATCACCGCCGTCGGTGACATAGTGGCCTATGTATACAAACAGGCCTGCAATGCATAGAATTGCGATGAGCATGACAGAGGCTGCACGGTTTTGTACTTTTTTCATATCATGTCACCCCAAGCTTTCTTTTCCTTTTTTGCCTTGGCGCGCTTCACCACGAAGCTGGCATCCTTGCGGGTGTCCGCTGCTTTAATGAAAGACAGCATCATCCAGCAGGCGATGAGACTTGTGCCGCCCTTGGAGATGAAGGGGAAGGTAACGCCCGTAAAGGGGAGGATATCCAGAGAACCGAATACATTCAGACTCATTTGGATAATCATCAGTGCGGAGGCGGAACAAGCCGCAATGACATAGTAAGTGGAACGTCCATGGGCTGCGGAGCGAACCGCGAAAAACGCCAGACCTATGATACACAGCAGCGCCAGCGCTGCAATAATCAGACCCTGTTCCTCACATACGATGCCGAATACCATGTCGGTGTTGGAGAAAACGATGCTTTCCAGCCAACCGTTGCCGCCGCCATGGCCAAATAAGCCCCCCGATGCAGCTGCGGACAGGGCACGAGTCTGCTGATAGCCTGCCCCAAAGGGGTCGGCCCAAACATTACCCCATGTAGCAAAACGCTGTGCAATATAGGGCTTAATGGTGAATACCAGGAAGCCTGCCATGGCTGCACCACCGACGGCCAGAAATACCGTTGCCAGAGAGCCGGAGCGCATAAAGGAGATAACCAGGAAGGTTACGAAGAAAATCACAGCCCCGCCGTAGTCGCCCATCAGCGCCAAAGCCATCACACAGGCGGCGGAGAAGCCAATGAACAGCAGCAGGTTTCGCTTGGTGAACAGTCGTTCCAGAGAGGCTGCCCCTGCATAGATGTACAAGACCTTCACAAATTCAGAGGGCTGTACGGTAATGCCGCCGATTTCAATCCAGTTTCTTGCGCCATTGGTACTGTCTGCGAAAATCAAGTTAATCAGCAGCAACCCCAGCGCAGCCATGGTTGCGGGCCAACGCATGAGCTTTACGCGGCGCAGGTCTCGGAGCCACCAACCCATGATATAGTATAGAATGACACCTGCAATCATCAGTATGAGGGTCTTGTCTAAATCAGCGGGGACGGAGGTAGCCACAATGGAGAAGCCCAGTGTACTGAGGAAAAATGCCAGGGTTTCAATTTCGAACCCACTGCGGCCTAAGACACGCATCAGCAAGTAGCAAGACCATTGAAGCATCATCACTGCAAAGAAAGACAGCACAGTGAGAAGAACATACTCATCGGGGGCACTGAAGCTGTATTGCAGCATCAAAAATGCCTGAAACAGACTCAGCAGCAGGAGGGTACCTACGGGGGAGATGGCGGTACCTGCGGAGGTACGGCGTTCATCGATGTAACGCAGGTCGCTTTCGTTGGCTTCCACAAAGGTGAGCTTTGTGCTGCCGATTTGGATGCGGTCACCGTGGCGCACCTGGGTGCCCATGATAGTGACTCGCTCGCGATTGACGAAAACACCTTTTTTCGAGGCGATGTCGAATACCTTCCAGATACCCTTATCGTTTCGCATTAAAACTGCATGGATACGGGAAACATCGGGGGAGCTGACCACGATATCTGCGGTGCGGGCTCTGCCGATGAGACTTTCCCAGTGTGTCAGGGGTGCGGAGCTTGCATCGGGGTACAGCAGGTAACCCCAGATTTCCGGTTCGTACTTGTCGCTGAGCATGGAGCGGAAGCAGCGAAATACGATCCAGACTGCCAGAAACGCCAAAATATATCTTGTGAGAAAGACAATGACAGTGGCTGTCATAGAGTGTCTCCTTTCGTAAGTCTACTTTGTGAACTATTATTATAACATTAAAATACTATTTTTACAACTATACTGATTTTTGACCGTTTTTCGTGCAGGTTGCATATTTGTGCGTGTAGAAAATATAATTGACAACGGCACATTAACTTGTTAATATAACTCTATCAATTTAACCTAATAAATTTAGTGTATGGAATTGCTCGCCATCATTGGCTTAAGAGCATTGCCAAGGTCACAATCGGGATACAGTATATTCCGTTCGCGTACTATTTTGAAATGTTGAGCTTTCCGTCTTTTTGCCTCGGTGCGAAGATGCGGGAAGTTTTTTGTTTAAAATGAAATTACTAAGATGAGGAGAAAATATTATGGAAATCACTATCACCAAGTCTGCTACTCTGAAGGAAAAGCCCCCTGTTAAGGGTCTGCCTTTCGGTAAGGTATTTACCGACCACATGTTCCTGATGAACTACACCGATGGCATCGGCTGGCATGACCCCCGCGTAGTTCCTTACGGCCCTCTGTCCTTTGATCTGGGTACTGTTGTATTCCACTACGGTCAGGAAATGTTCGAAGGTATGAAGGCTTACCGCACCGTTGAAGGTAAGATTCAGATGTTCCGTCCCATGGAAAAC
>JAZREI010000128.1:0-3337 GCA_045660685.1 Oscillospiraceae bacterium | reverse complement strand
CGGTTCTTGTCGATACGAACATAGAAAATGTTGTTTGCATCGGTTTCGAATTCCAGCCAAGCGCCGTGGTAAGGAATCAGAGTCGCACCGTAGGATGCGGTCTGGGTCTTGTCCACTCTCTTGTCGAAGTAAGCACCGGGGCTTCTTACGACCTGAGAAACGATAACACGTTCTGCACCGTTGATGATGAAGGTACCGCTTTCGGTCATCAGGGGGAAGTCACCCATGAAGATTTCCTGTTCCTTCAGTTCACCGGTTTCCTTGTTGTGCAGACGTACGTTGACCTTCAAAGGTGCAGCGTATGTGGCATCGCGTGCTTTGCATTCTGCTTCGCTGTACTTGGGCTTTTCGTCCATAGAATAACCAACGAAGCTCAGTTCCAAATTGCCGGAGTAGTCAGTAACGGAATCAACGTCATTGAATACTTCCTGCAGACCTTCTTCCAAGAACCACTTGTAAGAATTCTTCTGCACTTCCAGCAAGTTGGGCATTTCCATGATTTCCTGTGTGCGGGCAAAAGACTTACGCAGAGTCTTGCCGAAATACACATCATGTGGCATAGTCCTACACTCCTTTATGGAAATATTGCGAACACCCGGTAGGGTTGTTAGCTTTTTAATAATAGGGATTGCAATTTCTTGCAATCATGTTAAAATACACATACAGTCCCCTCGGTATGGAGATTATACTCCGAGGATATGTAGCGTTTCATTTTATCATTTTTGCACAATATTTGTCAAGGAATTTTTTCGTATTTTTAGAATTTTCTGCGGGGTTTTTTTTGAGGCTCCGCTTATTTTTTTATCACATTTCCGTGAGAGGAGCCTTTTCCATGAGTATCATATCCCTTGCAGGCATGTTTTTGGTGTTTGCTGCGGCATTTTTGCTGCTTTCCAAAGAAAAACTGCTCAATTCCACCCGCAACATCGTGGTCTGCACAGCCCTGCTGATGGCAGCACTTTTGTTCCGCCTGAACTTCTTTGACCACCAAACCTACGACTATCGGGACTTCCTGCACCCCTGGATTCAGTTCTTTGCGGACAATGGCGGATTCTACGCACTGCGTTACTCCATCGGTAATTATAATGTACCGTACCTGTATTTCCTGGCGCTGTTTTCTTACTTCGACCCTTCCGACTGGCTGCACCTCATTAAGCTGCTGTCCGTAGCCTTTGATGTGCTGTGTGCATATGCGGTCATGAAGCTGGTCAGCCTGTACACTGACAGCGAAACCAAGCTGCTCACCGCATTCTTCGGCATCCTGTTTCTGCCCACCGTAGTCCTCAACGGCAGTGTGTGGGGTCAGTGCGATGTCATCTACGCCGCATTCGGCATTTACGGGCTGTATCTGGCACTGGACGACCGTCCCATCCTCGCCATGGTTTGCTTTGCCGCATCCTTCGCGGTGAAGCTGCAGGCAGTGTTCCTGCTGCCCATCATTGCGGTGCTGTGGTTCCGCAGTCACATCAAGCTGTGGCACGCCTTCATCTTGCCTGCCCCTTATGTAGCAATCGTCCTCCCTGCCGTACTCATGGGTCGCCCCTTCTGGGATACCGTCACCTTGTACATGAACCAGACAGGCAGCATCGGCAATGGTTTGAACTACAATTCTTCCTCCATGTTCGCCTACTTCCCCAATGAGTCTGCCATGAACATTGACCTCTGGTCTAATGTAGGCGTAATTCTGGCATTCGCTTTTATGATCGTTATTCTGGTCTGGCTGTTCGCAAAGCGCAAGCAGCTCACCGCCGAAATCATTCTGGGTGCGGCACTGCTGCTGTGTCTGGGTATCCCCTTCATTCTGCCCCATATGCACGACCGCTACTTCTTCGTCGCCGATGTGCTGTCTCTGGCATTTGCAGTGGTGTTCCCCAAGCTGTTTGTGGTCCCCGTACTGGTGCAGTTTGGCTCCCTGCTTGGCTACCATGCCTATTTGAAGCTGCAGTACCTGCTGCCCATGCGCCACGGCGCCACTGCTCTGCTGCTGACCTTGGCAATCTTGGTTGCCTTCATCATCTGCCAAATCCCCGCAGCAAACAAATCCAAACATGAAAAAAATGCGTGAGTTTAAAAACTCACGCATTTTCTATTTTTGCTCGCTGCAGTTCTTCCTCACAGATTCTGCACTGACGCAGGAAGACAACGTGGAATACAAGACCCTTGACCATACTGGTGAAAGTCAGAGCCCACCAAATACCATTCAGTCCCAGAGGGGTATTGCTGAGAATCATCGCCAAAGGAATTCTCAAGCCCGTAATCAGAATACTAATGGTACTGCACAGCTTGGTATTCCCCAAACCGGAAATGGCACCGATGGCCATAAGCTCTACGCACATAAAGGTTTGACTAAAGCCCACAATGACGAAATAATCCACCATTACGGGAATTACATTTTCCTCGTGGAAGAAGATAGAAGACAGCTGCACAGGTAAAAATACAAACAGCACAGTAATCAGCAAGCCCCACGCCGACATAGTCAGCAGCGCAATGTGGTAGCCCTTCTTCACACGGTACATATTTCCCGCACCGTAATTTTGCGCCGCAAAGGCATTCATCGCCGAAGCAAAACCATCTGCAGTGTTCCAGGAAACAGACTCAATTTGACCGCCGACACGCTGGCTTGCAATGGCAGCGTCACCAAATGCGGAAACCATACGGGTCAGCACCATGGAAATGCCGCAGTACAGCATACTCTGCAAAGACGAAGGAGTGCCGATGGCCGCAATGCTCTTGTATACATGACTTTCCTGCAGCTTCCCAATGGGCATGGTCTGCAGCAGATTGCAGCCCTTCTTGCATCGAATAACCCCCATCACCAGCACAACGCAAGTGACAAACTGGGCAAATACCGTTGCAACAGCCGCACCCACAATTTCCATTCTGGGGAAGGGCCCCACACCCAAAATCAGCAGTGGGTCAAGAACCATATTCAGCAGAAGACCGATAAAATTGGCCTTTAGGGGCGTTTGAGAATCCCCCTGTGCGGTATACAAACCGGTGAGCGCATAGCTTACATACTGGAATACCACCAAACCGCAGGCAATACTGAGATACTCATGAGCATATTGCAAGGTGGTGGGGTCCTGCACATTGAAGAAGCCAACCAGCTGACGGGTAAACAGCATACACACACCGCCAAACAGCAGACCCATAACTGTGACCATTTGGAGCGTAGCTGCCGCATACTGTTCAGCGGTTTTGCGGTCTCCTCTGCCCAACGCCTGCGCCATGCGAACCTGACCGCCCATACGAGGCAGCAGGGCAAAACCGGAGCTGAGCCAGCCATACATACCGCCAACCCCAACACCTGCTACAGCCTTGGAGCCCAGCATACCGA
>JAZREI010000127.1:0-2922 GCA_045660685.1 Oscillospiraceae bacterium | reverse complement strand
CTGTGCGTCCTGCATCTCTCTTGCCCAGAGGGGCTCCTTAACGGTGAGTAAGAATACTATAAGTCCGATAAGCATAATACCGCAGGTAGCGATATAGTAGGGGAAGAGGTTGTCCATATGATCCTCGCCAACCTTGATTATCATACCGAGAAGAAGTATCATAATACCGCCCGCGGTACCCATAAGGTTGATAATAGCGTTTGCCTTGGAGCGCAGAGGCTTAATGGTTACGTCGGGCATCAGTGCAACTGCAGGACTGCGGAAGGTTGCCATGGACAGCAGTACAATCAGCAGCAGTGCCACAAATGCAATGAGGGTAGAGGGGTTGGAAGCGGTGACCCCTGCGGCGTATGCCTGACGAGCGGGGGCAACGTAGTTGGTGTAGTCGGGGTTGGTAACGGACTTGCCGTTTTCGTCGGTGATTTTGGAGGTGATGGCAACGAATTCTTCTTCGGTGAAGAGTTCGGACAGCACGAAGCGGTCACCTTCGGGGGTCAGCAGCTGTGCGTCACACTGGCTTTCGTACAGTACTTCCAGTGCGGCGGGGTCGTCAATGGCGGAGACCTTGTCGAGGTTCTTCAGCTGTGCGGCATCCACGAAGCTCAGAGCGACCAGTGCCACAGCGGCGATGGTGGTGCCGATGACGATGAAGGGGGTACGTCTGCCGAAGCGGGTGTTGACCTTGTCGGACAGGGTGCCGAACAGAGGCAGCAGGACCAGAGCCAGAATGTTGTCGATGGCCATAATCACGCCGGACCAGCCCTGAGACATACCGAACTTGTTGGTCAGCAGCAGGGGGATGGTGCTGTCGTATGCCTGCCAGAACAAGCTGATGAGGAAGAATGCGAAGCCCACCAGCAGTGTGCGTTTGTAATTGAGTTTCATAATGTCACCTTTTTCTGTGAGATTCTTCCATTGTATCGGAAAGAGGGAAAAGTTGCAAGATTGCAAATATGGAAATTACGAATTCTTGACTTTGCTGCGGAGCTTGCTTACAATAAAACCATAGAAAATCGCAAAGGAGAATGACTATGTCCAAGCTCACCAATATTCTCATCGGTACTGCTGTGGTGGCAGGTGCTGCTGCAGTGTTTGCCCTTGCGCCCGCTAAGGCGGACAAGGAGAAAAAAGCACCGTTTTTGGGTCGATATTATGCCCATCGCGGTCTGCACAGCGGGGACGAGCGGGTGCCCGAAAACAGCCTGCCGGCCTTCCGACTGGCTGCGGAACAGGGCTACGGCATTGAGCTGGATGTGCATATTACCAAGGACGACCAAATCATCGTGTTCCACGACGATGACCTGCTGCGTATGTGCGGCGTGGATGCCAAGACCGAGGACTTCACCTATGACGAGCTGCTGCAGCTGCGTCTGCTGGCCACCGAACACCACATACCTCTGTTTACCGAGGTTATGGAGGTGTATGCAGGTGCGGGTCCCATGGTGCTGGAGCTGAAAACAGGTCCTCGCAAGTATGAGCTGTGCGAAAAGACCTATGCCCTGCTGAAGGACTATGTGGGCGATGTGTGCATTGAAAGCTTTGACCCTCGCATTGTGGGCTGGTGGAAGAAAAATGCCCCCGAATACCTGCGTGGTCAGCTTGCCCAGCCTGCGGAATTTTATCCCGACCAGCCCAAGCCTCTGGCTTTTGCGCTGGCACACAGCCTCACCAACTTCATGGGCAGACCCCACTTCATTGCCTATAAGCTGGGGAAGAAGCCTCTGGGTACCCGCATTGCGGAGCTCATGGGTGCTATGAAGTTCAGCTGGACCAGCAAGAGCCTGACAGATAAGAACAAGCAGGACGGTATTATCTTCGAGCAGTATAATCCCGATGTGTATCTGTAATGAATCGTTTTGTTCGGCGGAAAATTTCAGTATTGTCCGTTAGGGTGTAATGTACGACCATATCCGCAAAAACGATACCGTGCCGAACGGGATACGGAAAAGTGCGAAGGAGCGAGATGTACGAAGCCCAACGCAAAAACGATACCGTGCTGAGCTGAAAAAATTACCACATATGTTCGTACGAGCTGAAAAAACAAAAGAGCGATGTCGGTTGTTAGCCGAGCATCGCTCTTTCGTTTATCAATCAAGAAATGTGATAACTTGTTATGTGGGCTGCTGCCGATTAGGGCTGCTTGCCGATGTAAGCCAGGATGCCGCCGTCAACGTACAGAACGTGGCCGTTTACGAAGTTGGAAGCGTCGGAAGCCAGGAATACTGCGGGACCTGCCAGGTCTTCGGGCTTGCCCCAGCGTTCAGCGGGAGTCTTAGCGATGATGAACTGGTCGAAGGGATGACGGCTGCCGTCGGGCTGGATTTCGCGCAGAGGAGCGGTCTGGGGAGTTTCGATGTAGCCGGGGCCGATGCCGTTGCACTGGATGTTGTACTTGCCGTATTCGGAGCAGATGTTGCGGGTCAGCATCTTCAGACCGCCCTTAGCAGCTGCGTAAGCGGAAACGGTTTCGCGGCCCAGTTCGCTCATCATGGAGCAAACGTTGATGATCTTGCCGTGACCCTTCTTGATCATGCCGGGGATCACTGCCTTAGCAACGATGAAGGGAGCAACCAGGTCGATGTCAATAACTTCACGGAAGTCTTCGGAGCTCATTTCGATCATGGGGATACGCTTGATGATGCCTGCATTGTTTACCAGAATGTCAACGCCGCCCAGATCTTCTTCAATCTTCTGTACCAGAGCTACGATGTCTTCTTCCTTGGTTACGTCGCAGTAGTAGCCGTAAGCTTCGGTGATGCCTGCTTCAGCGTAGTTCTTCAGGCCTTCGTTCATGCTCTTTTCGGAGCGGCAGTTGTAAACAACCTTAGCGCCTGCCTGTGCCAGTGCGGAGCCGATTGCGAAGCCGATGCCGTAGGTACCGCCGGTAACCAGAGCAACCTTGCCTTCCAGAGAGAATGCGTT
>JAZREI010000126.1:0-6972 GCA_045660685.1 Oscillospiraceae bacterium | reverse complement strand
TGTATTGGGCGAAGCGGTTTCTGCAGATACGGAAGTGCTGGATTGGTCTCAGCTCACCTTGGCAGACCTTGACCGTGCCATTGCCGACATCAAGCACCTGCCCAAGCTCCACACCATTGAGCTGCGTGGCGCTGACGGCATGCCCTACCTGTCCTTGGACGATGCTCTGACCATTCACGAAGCATACCCCAAGCTCCACATCGGCTACTCCGTGAAGCTGTTTGGACAGACCGTAACCACAGACATGGAGGCGCTGGAATACAGCCGCGTAAACATCGGAGACGAGGGTGTAGAGGAAATCCGCGCCCTGCTGCCTCTTATGGACAAGCTCACCTATCTGAAGCTGGATGACTGCGGCACCACCGATGACACCATGGCACAGCTCCGCGCCGACTTCCCCAATATCGAAGTACACTGGCGCATTTTCTTCGCAAAATACAATGTCATGACCGACAACTACAAGCTGTGGGCAGGTGGTCTGACAGACCGTGACACCACCGTACTACAGCATCTTCGAGGCATCAAGTATCTGGACGTTGGCCATCATAATCTGACCAACGCAGACTTCTGCGCCAATCTGAAGGACTTGGAGGTAGCCATTCTGGCCATTGGTCCTCTAAAGGATATCAGCGGATTGAAGGACTGCACGAAGCTTGAATATCTGGAGCTGCTGGCAAACGGCAATCTGGATGATGCGGACATGGAAAATCTGGCAGGACTCACCGAATTGGAGCATCTGAACATCGGTAATATGCCTAAGCTCACCAGCCTGGCATTTACCGACAACATGACCAAGCTCAAGCGCTTCCACTGCACCATGAATAACATCCCCCAAGAGGAAATTGACCGCTTCATGGCGCTGCACCCCGACTGTGACGCAAACTTTGACAAGCACACAGACCCCATCCTCGGAGGCTGGCGCTACAACCCCGGGGGCGTAGGCACCCACGACGCCCGTTACCTGCTGCTGCGAGAACAAATCGGCTACATCGGCGCCGATATTTCCCGTTGGCCTCAGGGCGAGCTGAAGAAAGAAGTCACCTACGAATCCACAGGCATTATACCCGAACAGTAAACAACGCCCCCACCGTTTTCCTTGAAGCGGTGGGGGCTTTTGTTGACAGCATTTCCATAGGAGACTATAATAGTACCATTATAGCATTAAGGAGACTCCCTCCATGAAAAGAGAAAGAATCGAAGCCGCAGTCTTTATTCTGCTTGCCTGTACCCTTGCCCTGTGCAGCCTGAGGCTGTATACCCACAAGGACCTGACAGGCAGCCCCTACAGCGAAATTGCGGCATACATGGAAGCCAACCCCCACAAGCGCGTCACCTACTCCGTGACCGTCTACGGCGGCACAGAGCCCATGGTCATTGACGAGAAGACCCAAAACATCATCCTTACCACAGGTGACCAGTGCTACAGCATTGCCGAGCAGACCGCTCTGCTGCCCATGGATTGTCCCATTCTTTTGGACTTCACCCCCACAGAGGAAGAATTGCTGCTGATGCTGAACAGCTTCCCCGACGCAGACCTTGTGTACAGCGGCTTCACCCTTGACGGCAAGGAATATGCCGCCAACTGCACGGAAATCGACCTGTCCGACTATACATACGGTAATATCAAAAAGCACGCAGAGTTCCTGAACACCCTGCCTCAGCTGGAATCCATCATGCTGGTGGACAGCAACGGACAGGTGAAGCTCACAATGGATGAAGTTCTGGAGCTGCAAAAACTGTGCCCCGACCTGCTGCTGCGCTACAAATTTGAGCTGTTCGGTCAGACTGTCACCACGGACATGGAACGACTGGACTATGTGAAGGTGGCCATCCGTGACAGCGGTCTGGATGAATTCCGCCGTATCATGCCCATTATGAAAAAGCTGACCCACCTGCAGCTGGATACCTGCAAGACCTCCGATGTGGCTACCGCAAAGCTCCGTGATGACCTGGCACCCCAGTGCAAGGTAGTATGGCGTGTGTTCTTCGGTCTCAACGACGCCCTCACCGACACCTATAAGATTTGGGCAACCTGGAATCTGAACTCCGACGAAGTGGCACTGCTGAAGTATTTCACAGAGTGCAAATACATTGACCTCGGTCACAACCACTTCACCAATCTGGACTTCATGAACTATATGCCCGATTTGGAAATGGCTATCGTAGCGCTGAACAATTTGGATGACATCAGCGGCATCGCAAACTGCACCAAGCTGGAGTATCTGGAAATTTTCACCAACAATGCTTTGACCGATGAGGACATGGTCCATCTGTCTGGGCTGACCAACATGAAGTATCTGAACGTCAGCAACCTGCCCAAGCTTACCAGTCTGGCTTTTACAGACAACATGACCCAGCTGAAATGGCTGTGGTGTACCATGAGCTACATCCCCAGAGCAGAGGTCAACCGCGTGAAGGAGCTGCACCCCGACTGCACAGTCAATTACATCTACTTCACAGGTGACCCCACAGACTACGGCTGGCGATATGTAGAATTCCCCAAGGATCAAGAGCCCGTCAAAAGCTCTGTTTACACGCTGGTCCGCGCTCGCTTCGGCTATGACGTATGGGACTTCTCCAAGGACGGAAAGGGTCATTTGAGAGAAGAAATCACCTTCGAATCTCTGGGCTTAACGCCTCCGTAATCCAAATGAATATTAAAAAAGACACGGAAAATTCCGTGTCTTTTTTCATGTCTGTACCATGTAGGGGCGATCATCGATCCCCCGTTTCCCAACTAGATATCCATTTGGAGAATGTGGGTCAGATGCAACATCCCGTAGAGGCGGATGCTATCCGCTCCTAACTCGCCGCTGCATCTTTCAATCCAAAACAAACTCGCATAAGCGAATTTGAATAAAAAAAGATGCAGAGCGAAACAAGTCCGATGTGCCCAGTATCGTTTCTGTATATGTTATTCGGGGCGAAGCGTACAACCCACTCCGCAAAAACGTTACCGTGCTGACGCAATTTGTCGCACTTTGCGTTCGTACGAGCTGAAATAACAAAAAGGCACCGCCGTAAGACGATGCCTTCTCGCATATTGAAAGGGAGTTGATCGAGGATGAGATCAACAATACAATTCAATTAATAAATTACAGCCAGCCGCCGGAAATGTTCATGACGTGGCTGGTAACGTACTTGGATTCGTCGGAAGCCAGGTACAGAGCCATGTAAGCGCAGTCGATGGGATCGCCCAGACGCTTGATCATGCAGTTGGTGGTGTAACGAGCCTGAGTTTCGGGGGTCAGGTGCTTAGCAACAGCTTCGGTAGCGATGATGCCGGGGTTCAGAACGTTAACGCGAACGTTAGCGTGAGCAACCTGGCGAGCCATCTGCTTGGACAGGTGGTTGATGCCCTGCTTAGCTACGCCGTAGCCAACCTGAGTCTTGTCGGGGCAAACAGCAGCAACGGAGCCGATGTTGATGATGGAGCCGGACTTCTGGGGCAGCATTGCCTTGTTGATAGCTTCCTGGCAAGCGTTGAATACGGTAGCCAGGTCGATACGTACGGTCTTTTCGAATTCTTCGTAGGAGCACTTCATGATGTCCAGGTCCTTGCGGGGGTTGGATTCGCCGAAGTTGTTAACCAGAACGTCCAGTCTGCCTTCAACTTCCAGGCACTTGTTGATCATGGAGCGGTGGGTTTCGGGTTCATAAGCTTCAAAGTAAACCAGCTTTGCGCGTTCTTCGCCAACGCGAGCGTTTGCAGCGTCAACTGCAGCCTGACCGGTAACCAGGTTACGTACTGCGTACCATACGATAGCGCCTTCATCAACAAACAGATCAGCGATTGCGCGGCCGATACCACGAGTGCAAGCGGTTACCAGACATACTTTACCATCGAGACGTCCCATAATAATTACTTCCTTTCAAAATACAAATCGTTTTCTTTTATGATTTCGTTTCTTCCATCCTGGGATGGTCATTTTTAAACACAGGGGCGCTTTGAACAGCGCCCCTGCGCCTTAGTACTTAGTTGTTGTCAGCCTTGTGTCTTCCATTCACGCAGCCAACGATTCAAAAATTACATGCCGATGCGTGCGCACTGACGGTCGGGATCCCAGAAGTAGCCCCATTCCTTCAGCATCTTGTTGCGAGCGGTGTCAGCAGCGGACCACTGAGCAGCTTCGCCCTTTGCGTACATATCGTCGATTTCTTCTTCGGACAGACCCCACATTGCGAATACTTCGCGGTTGTGTTCGCCGAACAGAGGAGCTGCACAAACGATGTCGGAGGGGTTCTTCTTGAAGATGTTGGTGATACCGATGCCCTTCATGGGACCGAATACCTGGTCTTCCCATTCTACGATATTTTCGCGAGCTTCGAACTGAGGATCTTCGTAGATGTCCTGAGGAGTGTAAGCTCTCTGGCAGGGGATGCCTGCTGCTTCGAAGATTTCTTCCAGTTCCTTAGCGGTGCGTTCCAGACAGAACTGTTCCAGCAGAGCTTCTGCCTTTGCGCCGCGAGGATCGAACAGGGGGAAGCCGGTGCATTTGGGAGGAATATCGCCTTCGCCAACCTTGCCCATGCCGATGATGGGGAAGCCACGTTCTACGGGGCCCTGACCTACGATCGCTACGAAGATAGCGCCGCCGTCTTTGGTGTCATAGAAGGAGAAGCAAGCGGACATATCGTGCTTGTTGCCGGTACGCAGCTTAACGGGTTCGCCGTTCTTGGGCATTTCCTTGTTGAACCATACGGTGGGGTAGTTGTCCAGCAGACGGAACATGTTGTCGTACTGAGCTACGTCAGCGGAGTCGCCTTCGCCCCACTTCAGAGCGTGGATGTGACCTGCCAGAGCGCAGATGCAAGCGTTGTAAGCGGTTACGTAGTCAGACAGGTAGGGGTTAACCTTCAGAGGACCGGAGGTGGGGGATACGCCGTTCATGTACATGTAGCCGCCCATTGCCTGGCCGGAAACGTCGTAAGAAGCCTTGTTCTTGTAGGGGCCGAACTGACCATAGCCGGAAACGTGAACGATGGACAGCTTGGGGTTAACGCTCCAGCAGAATTCGTCGGACAGACCGCGCTTGTCGTAGCCACCGGGACGGCCAGCTTCGATCCAAATGTCAGCCCATGCGATAGCCTTCTTGAACAGTTCCTGACCACGCTTGGTAGCGGTGTTCAGAGTGATGGAGTATTCGTTTCTGTGCAGCTGTGCGCAAGCGGTGGTACCACGAGTGGTGCAAGCGATGTTGGGAGCTTCTGCACGCAGAACCTGTGCGCCCATTTCAGCCATCAGAGAGCCTGCGAAAGGACCTGCGATGTTGGTAGCGGTAACGAATACCTTAACGCCCTTCAGAACGCCAAACTGAGGATAGTTTGCAAAGGACTGAGACAGAGGGTTGTTAAAAACTTTCATTTGTAACTTCCTTTCAATATATTTTTACTGCGGCCTTACCGCAGCTGGATTACTCTCGTAAACAACAACATTATTCTACCATTTGTTGGTCAAAAATCAAGTTACATTTTCAGTGTTGATTTATTTTCTACATTGTCACAAATTTGACATATTGCATTTTGTGCAATTGACACAAAGAAAACAACACTTCTTCTAACTCTGTTGGTTTCTGATATATCAGAATAACTACAACAAATCAAAACAGTTCTACATGCATACATTATATCGCAGCTTCTGATTGTATACAAGGCTCCGCAGCCATAAAACTCATTTTCTAATTTATCCACATTTCTAAAGCTCTGCTTTGTTGGTTTTGCACAACTCCGCAATTTTCCATACCACACCCATGCTTATATGCCCCCAAAAACAATATCCCCCATATACTGCACTACCGTAAGAACGCCCCTTGTGAAGGTCCCTCATAGCGCCCTCCAAAAGCCGCTGTCATACCAAAAGCCCCACCCAACACAGCTCCCTCCATGACATCATGCTTAAAACTTGCTTTTTTATATAATGTATGATAGGATTCGACATGTAGCCTGACAAATATAATGGAGGTTTATGAATATGAAAATGAAAGCACTCATGCTTGTATTGCTTGTCGTGGCACTGTTGCTGTGTGTCAGCGGCTGCAAGCCCGAGTATGTGGATATCAATGACTACATCGTCTACGAAGCCGATGCTCCCCGTGATGTGACCCGTATCACCACCGTTGTCACCGCCGAGGACATTGCACAGCTGGAACAGTACCCCGCTCTGGTCCGCGCGGACCTGACCGGCAGCACCTGCTATGACGAACTGCTGGAATACCGCACCGCCCACCCCGAGGTCACCGTCATTTACACCGTGAACCTGCTGGGCAAGGAATATTCTCTGGATACTGTCAGCATCAACCTGTCTAACATGGACCCTGCTAAGGTCAATGAAGTTGCAAAGCTCCTGCCCCACTTCTCCTCTCTGCGCTATGTAGAGCTGATGAAGGAAGACGGCACCTGCGCACTGACCCCCGACCAGATCAGCACCCTGCAGGCAGCCATTCCCGAAGTACCCTGCCATTTCACCTTCGAGCTGTTCGGCAAGCAGTTCAGCACCGCTGACACTGTCATCGAGTTTGTAGACACTCCCATTTACGACAGCGGTTTGAAGCAGATCGAAGAAGCCATGACCATGATGCCCAAGCTGGAATCCGTCAAGCTGGACAACTGCGGCACCACATCCGAAGCTATGGACAAGCTCCGCACCAAGTACCCCGAGCTGAGCATCCACTGGCGTGTATGGTTCGGTAAGTACACCTGCATGACCGATGAAACCGTACTGCGCCTCACCAACGGCCTGAAGAACGAGCACATCGGGGAAATGAAGTATCTGACTCTGGCAGAATACGTGGACATCGGCCACAACGAATACCTCAGCGATATCAGCTTCTTTGAGTACATGCCCAACGTAAAGCTCATTATCGGCAGCGGCACCGCCATCAATGATGTATCCGCTCTGAAGAACCTGAAGAATCTGGTTCTGCCCAACGGCGAAAAAACCGATATCGGCCACATGTTCGGCACCATGGACAT
>JAZREI010000125.1:0-4888 GCA_045660685.1 Oscillospiraceae bacterium | reverse complement strand
TGTGTAGCCGCTGTCATTGCTGTCGACGGCTGCATTGTCGGAAATAAAGCTGATCTGCTTGTCAGCAACAGGTGTGGGGGTGGCTCTTTGCAGCTGCACGTATTCCGCGCTGTCTGCGGTGCTGCCGCCTACATACATATGGGTATTTGCGAATTTTGTGCCTGCCATCAGCACCAGTGCGGCGCACGCTGCCGCAGCAACCATACCTGCGGTACGGAAGATGGGGATGGGGCGTTTCTTGGGGGTAGGTTTTGCGTTGGACTTACGGATGCGGCTCATGACATCCTCGGTGAACCCTGCAGGGACATCCTCCAGCTCCTCCATTGCTATGGAGATGGCGTGGAAGGCCTCAAACGCTCTCATACATTCGGGGCATTCTGCCAGGTGTTCGGCTACGATGGCGCTGTCTTCCGCACTCAGCTGTCCGTCCAGCATACAGCTGATTTTTTCTCTTATCTCATTACAATTCATGATTGTTTCCAGCGCCCTCCTCTCTCTGTTTGTTTGGACGGCAGTGCATTGGAAATGTTCCCGTCCTTAGATAGTATATCGCATAGTTTTTTTCTGGCGCGGAATATACGGGATTTCACAGTCCCTTCCTCCAAATCCAGCTGTCTGCCAATCTCGTCGTACCGCAGACCGCCGATTTCTCGCAGTACCAAAATTTCACGCTGCTGAGGCGGCAATTGGCTGAGCCCATTCCGCACACTTTCACGCATGAGCTTTTGCTCTGTGAGATGTTCGGGGGAGTAGCTTTCGTCGGGAATCTCCATATATTCACTTTCGCCCTCGTCGTCTTCATACACAAGGGGGATTACCTTGTGGCGGTTACGCTTGCGGATAAAATCCAGACACAAATTCGTGGTGAGCTTGTAAAGCCATGAGGAGAATTTGCAGTCGCCGCGGAAGCCCGACAGGTTTGTATATGCTTTCAGGAAGGCGTCCTGAGAAATGTCGTACGCATCTTCTTCATTGCCCAGCATACGCAGGGCCAGATTGTACACTACTTTTTTCTGGTCTTCCACCAGTGCTTCAAAGGCATTGGTGTCACCGTCGAGGACTTTTGCGATGATCCGCATTTCCTCTTCGTGGGTTAACATTTGCTATCACCTCAGTTCCAGGCGAATCTCCCGTATAATCAGTTCAAGCTGCTTCAGGGTTTCAATCTGCACCAGCTGTTGTTTGTAATAGGATGCGTGGGGAACTCCCTTCAAATACCAAGCAAGCTGCTTGCGGGATTCCACACAGGCTACACGCTCGCCCTTCAGCTGGGCACTGCGGCACACCTGACGGAATGCTACGTCCATGCGGTCGGGCAGGGAGGGCAGCTCGGGCTCGGGCAGACCCTCCAGTGCGGCCTTCGCTCTGGCAAATAGCCAGGGGTCACCGAAGGAGCCGCGGCCAATCATGGCCATGTCCGCACCTGTGTATTTGAGAATGTGAACGGCATCGCCGCCGCTGAAAATATCGCCGTTTGCAATAACGGGGATGCTCACCGCCTGCTTTACATCACGGATGATGTCCCAGTCGGCCTTGCCTGCATACATCTGCACGCGGGTACGTCCGTGTACCGCAATGGCGGCTGCACCTGCGGCCTCTGCCATTTTGCCGAACTCTACGGCGTTGATATTACCGCTGTCCCAGCCCTTGCGGAACTTCACCGTAACGGGGACGGGGACTGCTGCATTCACTGCGCTGATAATTTCACCTGCCAGCTCGGGGGTGCGCATCAGTGCGCTGCCGTCGCCGCTTTTCACTACCTTGCCCACAGGGCAGCCCATGTTGATGTCGATGAAATCGGCACCGGAAATATCCAGCGCGATTTTGGCAGCCTCTGCCATGACATCGGGCTCGTGACCGAAAATCTGTGCGGCAATGGGGTGGTCGGATTCGTGAATGTACAGCAGGTCTTTTGTTTTTCTGTCACCGTATACCAGAGCCTTTGCGCTGACCATTTCCGTTGCGGTCAGTGCAGCGCCCTGCTCACGGCAGACTTCTCGGAAAGCGGCATCGGTCACCCCTGCCATAGGGCCAAGGGTCAATTTGCCGTTTATTTCCACAGAACCTATTTTCATAATAAAACCTCGGTTTAGTGCTAAATAGCTCCGAAGGAGCTCAGTCGAAGGAAATTTCCAGTCCTACGGGGCAGTGGTCGCTGCCCATGATTTCGGGACGGATGTATGCGGACTCAATCTTGTCTGCCACACGGTCGGAGCAAAGCCAGTAGTCAATGCGCCAGCCTGTGTTGTTGGCTCTTGCGTTGCCGCGGTAGCTCCACCAGGAGTATGCACCCGTCATGTCGGGGTACAGGTGACGGAAGCTGTCTGTGAAACCCGCTGCCAGCAGCTCGGTGAATTTGCCGCGTTCTTCATAGGAGAAGCCTGCGTTGCCGATGTTGGTCTTGGGGTTCTTCAGGTCGATTTCATTGTGTGCCACGTTCAGGTCACCGCAGACCAGTACAGGCTTCACAGCGTCCAGTGCCTGCAGATGGGCACGGAAAGCGTCGTCCCATGCCATGCGGTAGTCAATGCGCTTGAGACCGTCCTGTGCGTTGGGGGTGTATACGCACACCAGATAGAAATCGGGGTATTCCAGTGTGATGACACGGCCTTCGGTGTCGTGCTCGGGAATGCCCAGATTATAGGTCACGGACAGAGCTTCCTGCTTTGCGAAGATGGCAGTGCCGGAGTAGCCCTTCTTTTCCGCATAGCACCAATACTGGTGATACCCGGGCAGGTCCATGTGAATCTGACCTTCCTGCAGCTTGGTTTCCTGCAGACAGAAGAAGTCAGCATCCAGGTCGTTGAAGATTTCCATGAAGCCTTTTTTCATGACCGCACGGAGACCGTTTACATTCCATGAGATGAATCTCATTCCTTGTTATCCTCCTGATGGCCCTTGGCATCGGACAGGAATGCGTTGCGCAGACGGCCTGCGCTGCCCATGGAGGTGTTCTTAGTGCCTTCCACCTTGGTTGCAACCAGACGGTTGATGGTCATGCCTTCTGCGTAGAACTTTGCTTCGTAGTCGGTCATGATGCCTACGGGTCCGTTTGCGTGGAGGTCGTTGGTGACTTCGCTCAGCTGCCAGCCTTCTGCTTCAAACTGTTCCAGAGACCAGGTGAACAGGGGAGTGTTGTCTGTCTTGAAGTGAATCTGACCACCCAGAGGCAGAATGTCTGCGTACTTGCGCAGGAAGTCGGGAGCGGTCAGGCGGTACTTTGCGTCGCGGCTCTTGGGCCAAGGATCGCAGAAGTTGATGTACACGCGGTCAGCTTCGCCGTTTTCGAAGATTTCGGGGAGCTTCACAACGTCACGGTCCATGAAGCGGACGTTTTCCAGACCCATTTCGCATACACGTTCCATAGCAACGACCATTGCATCGGGAACCTTTTCAATGGCAACCAGAAATACGTCGGGGTTTGCTTCTGCGGTGTTGGCGGTGAAACGGCCCTTGCCGCAGCCCAGCTCTACATGCAGCTCCTTGCGGTCGCCGCTGATATTCTTCCACTGACCCTTCAGCCGTTCGGGTTCAAAAACCTGCACGTGTGCGCAGCGTTCCATACGGGGAATCAGATTGGGTTTCTTACGAATTCTCATATAGTCATTTCCTCTCAGAATTATAATCTACTCTATATAATAGCATAATCTCTGATATTTTATCATATTTGTTACGAATTTGCAATGTTTTAGCTCGGACTTGCGGCTCAAATTTTTAGGATTAAAGCACGGTAACCATATTGCGGTTGGTGTCGAACGTTTCGCTTGAACGGCCGTTGGGAGTAATCGTTGCGCACGGTAATATTTTTGCGGTTGTGAACGGACGTTTCGCGCTATTGAACATTCGGTGGAGATATACCGCACGGTGACTTTATTGCGGAGAACGGGCGAACACAGTTCGCCTCTACTTGTGAAAATGTCCGAAACAAGGTATAATAAAAACATAAATTACGAAAGTTTTGATGAAATGGAGGAACATCCATGAAGCGTATTTTCTTATTTGTGCTGGACTCTTGCGGTGCGGGGGCAATGGCCGACTCTCCCGCATTCGGTGACGTTGGGGTAAACACCCTGCGTTCCTGCGCACAGTCCGAATATCTGAACATTCCCAATCTGCTCTCTTACGGTCTGGGCAACATCGAGGGTCTGGACTTCCTTGGTGCGGTGGATGCACCCAAGGGTCCTTACGGCAAAGTGGAGGAAGTGCCCATGGGTAAGGACACCACCATCGGTCACTGGGAAATTGCGGGCATCGTGTCTCCCGAGCCTCTGCCCACATACCCCGATGGCTTCCCGGTCGAAGTGCTGGAGCCCTTCAAGGCGGCAACTGGCCGTGGAGTACTGGCCAACAAGCCTTATTCCGGCACCGAGGTTATTCAGCTGTTCGGTGATGAACATGTGAAAACAGGCGACCTCATTGTTTACACCTCCGCCGACTCTGTGTTCCAGATTGCGGCACACGAGGAAGTTGTGCCTCTTGAGAAGCTGTACGAATACTGCCACATTGCAAGAGACATGCTGAAGGGTAAGCACGGTGTGGGCCGTGTCATTGCCCGTCCTTTTGTTGGGGAGAGCGGGGCATACAAGCGCACCTCCAACCGCCACGACTATTCTCTGGAGCCTCCCAAGGAAACCCTGCTGGATGCTATCAAGGCACAGGGGCTGGATTCCATCGGCGTAGGCAAAATCTACGACATTTTCGCAGGCCGCGGCACCACTGAGCACGTGTATAATACTTCCAACGCCAACGGTATGGAGCATGCTATGGACTATGCAGACAAGGACTTCCACGGTCTGTGCTTTGTGAATCTGGTGGACTTTGATATGCTGTTCGGTCACCGCCGTGACATTGACGGCTACGCAAAGGCATTGAGCGAGTTTGATGCATG
>JAZREI010000124.1:0-3876 GCA_045660685.1 Oscillospiraceae bacterium | reverse complement strand
TATTTCTATATTAAGAACGCAGATTTTCAATTTCTGAAAATCTGCGTTCTTTGACAGGCAAAGAGGCCCTCTGGAAATTATTCCAGAGGGGCTCATAAGGTATATTTTTATTCGACAGTGGGATATACGCAGATTTCAATGTCGCTCAGGGGGAAGGAGCAGCAGGGATGGATCCAGCCGAACTTGATGTCTGCGGCACGGCGGCCGTCGGCATCTTCGGGGCAGTAGAACTTGCCGGATACCAGCTTGGAGTGACACCAGCCGCATTCACCGCTGCGGCAGTGAGAAGGTGCTGCAATGCCTGCCTTTTCCATTGCCCACAGCAGGCTTTCTCCGGCCTTTGCGGGAACGGTCTGCTTCTTGCCGCGGATATCCACGGTGAGGTTGAATACCTTGCCTGCAACGTCTGCAGGATAGTCGGCATTCTTTTCCACGCCCATGTAGTCGCCGCTCATTTCCATGCGATAGCGGCGCTTGGGCAGACCCAGAATCTTCATCTGGCTTTCTTCGTAGTCATACATAGCCTTGGGGCCGCACATGAATACGGAGTAGTCCCCTGCGGGTGCGTACTTTTTGATGAGCTCTGCGGTCAGGAAGCCATGTTCGTAGCCTTCCTTTTCTTCATGGGACAGAACATGAACAACCTTCACTCTGCCGCCCGAGCGAGCTGCAACCGCTTCAATTTCATCCTTCAGCAGGATGCCGTCAGCGGTGCGGCTGCCATACAGAATGGTCATGTCAAAATCTTCAATGCCATCAGCAATGGCGGCTGCCATGGAATAGAAGGGGGTAATGCCCGAGCCGCCTGCCAGCGCGATGACGTGCTTTGCGTCACGGAGGTTCTGGTAGTAGAAATCACCCAGAGGTCCGCTGATCTTGACTTCGTCGCCTTCCTTCCAGTTGTCCAGAATATAACCGGAAGCGTAAGTGGGATTGGTACGCTTGATGGTCAGAATGTAGCTGGTGTTTTCGGTACCCAGTGCATCCTTGGGGTTGGAACGGATGGTATAGGGCTTATTGACCAGTGCGCCGTCGATGTTCAGAGAAACGCTGACATACTGGCTGGCACGGAAATATGCCATTTCCGTGGTGCCCTTTGCGGGGTTGGGAACCAGAGTGAAGCTCTTTGCATCTCCGTGGTCCTCGATCTTAGCAATGATAACATGCTGTGCCTTGGGGTGCAGGCGCTTTGCCAGAATGTTTGCATTGTAGATGGAGACAGGGGGAGTGGTGGGAGCTGCGTCGATCATTTTTTCACGGAGCTTGACCTGTCCGAGGAACGCACCGACGCCAAGGCCCTTTAGGGCTTTTTTATCGTAATTATATTTCATCTTACTTGCCCTCCTTGATGTCGTGGAGTGTATAACGTGCCTGTTCTGCACCGGAGATATATGCCTGGCTGTAGCCGTCCATCTGGGTGCCGTGACCGCCTACGAAGCGGAGACCCTTGATGGTGTAGTCCAGATTTGCGGTGCCGGACTGTACTCTGGGGAACATACCGTCCCAAGTATGAGGTTCGTAGCCATATACGACACCTCTGGGAGTGCCCAGATAACGAGCCCAGGTGACAGGGGAGGCGATGACGATTTCTTCGATGTGACCCTGCAGGTCCACACCGGTGACCTTTTCGTAGAACTCTACGCAGTCACGAGCAATTTGATCCTTGACCTTGAAGTAGTTTTCTTCGGTGACATCCTTCCAAGCATCTTCTGCATAGAACTTGGAGAACTGCAGGAATGCACGGCCTTCTTCGATTGCGTCGGGGTGACCATTGGTCAGAACGGTGACGGTGATGTCCTTGTGGGTTTCAATGGAGTTGGAGGTCAGATACTGCTGACGGTTGTTTGCAACGGGACGCATGAAGTTGTCATAGCCCTTAAGACCCAGTTCTTTTGCGGATGCATCCAGACCCAGATATACAGTGAATGCTGCCTGTGCCAGCTTCTGGGCATTCATGGTCTTCAGATTCTTTTCGGGGATTTCTGCGGGATCTACCATACGGTCAAATACCACATGAGGCATCAGGTTTGCGATGACGCGGTCACATTCGATGTATTCACCGCTTGCAAGCTGTACGCCCTTGACTTCGCCCTTCTTGACGTCAATCTTGGATACTTCGGTGTTGTACCAAATGTCGCCGCCCAATTCACGGATACGCTGGTCAAATGCAAGGCTGATTTCGTGGCTGCGATGCTTTGCGATCCAAGGCTTATGGGTCAGATATACATAGGTCATGTATGCGTAAACCGCAAAGGACATATTGGTGGAGTCAGCTGCAACATAGGTCCAGTAGGATTCGTAAATACGGCGAGCCTTTTCGGGTACACCGATGCGAATCAGCATTTCTTCTGTGGGAACGGGAACAACCTTCATCAAGTCGCCGAACTTCAGCAGCATTTCTACCTTCTGCAGGGGATTGGGGTGGTTATGACGTTCTGCCAGCCAGTCAACACCGTCGTGCAGCATACGAGCCAGTTCCATAACGGTGGTCATGGATTCGCGGCTGCCGGGAACCTGACGTTCCATTTCGTCGATGAATTCCTGTACGCCCAGAGGCATTTCTACGTCATAAGGCATATCCGGATCGGTAACGGTTGTGCAGAAGGATTCGTTGATGGGAATCCATTCAACATCCAGACCGTAGCCGTCCAGCAGTTTACGAACTGCACCCAGAGGTTCGCCGTCTACACCGCGGCCCATCTGGCACATTTCGTGCAGGGTTGCTTCAAATTCGTATGCGCCGCGACGGAAGCTGGTGGCGCATCCGCCGGGCAAGTTGTGCTTTTCCAAGACCAGAACTTTCTTACCTTCTTTTGCCAGATATGTGGCTGCAGACAAACCACCGTTGCCTGCACCGACGACGATTACATCGTATTTTTGCATAGGATTCCCTCCGTTTCGGTGCGGTGTTTGTTATAAATAATACTTGTGGCTATACCACACTTATATTGTACACTGGTATAGCCACAGACGCAATCCAAACATTGTTAATTGCTTAACGAAATGTTTTTCGACAAATTGTGCATTCCAATCACGAAAAACAGCCTGTGGTCGCAAAAGAGAAACCAGCTTGATTTGGCCTCTGTTTTTCGCTATACTGAATCCATATATATGATGAGGAGATCTGCAAATGACCGCAGAAAAGGGAAGAAAATTAAAGAAAAGCTTCGTGGATGAGATGCAGTCCCGCATTTTATCGGGACAGCTGAAGCCCGGTGACAGACTGCCTCCGGAGCGTGAGCTGGCAGAGGAACTGGGGATCAGCCGCGGCAGCGTGAATCAGGGGATTCTGGATTTGGAGCGCATGGGATTTCTGCGTGTTGTTCCGAGAAAAGGGACATTTGTAGCGGACTATATTAAGAACGCCACGCCGCTGACCATTGCTGCGATTATGAATTATGATTCCACCATGTATGATGCCGAGCTGTTCCGCGGATTTATGGATTTCCGCATTCTGGTGGAGCGTGAATGTGTACGATTGGCTTGTCTGCATATGGATGATGCATCTCGTCAGATGCTGGATGAGCTGACGGAACGAATCTATGCTGCGGAAGGGGAGGACCTGACTGAGGCACTGTATCGATTCCATTATTCTGTTACACGGCTCTCGGGCAACCCTGCCTATACCATTGTTTTCCAGAGCTTTGAATTGGTGCTGCGCAATATGATTGAAGCCCATTACAGTGACCGCAGGGAACTGGAAAAATGCTTGCCCTTGTATGGACGGCTGGCGGATGCAATGCGTAACGGCAATGCGGAAAAGTCCGATGAGTACCTGCTCCGGATTTTGACCATGGCATCCGATTATTTGGGCTATATGCTGCGAAGAGAGAATTGAATATTATGAATTGGCATATGAATGGGACCGATAAGGTT
>JAZREI010000123.1:0-21699 GCA_045660685.1 Oscillospiraceae bacterium | reverse complement strand
ACAGCTTCGGAGAGCTCGATGGTGCCGACCTGTTCGCCGGCCATGTTAAATACATTTGCAATAGGCATTTAACTTTCTCCTCTCTTAAGCCTTTCTTGCAGAAGCCTTCTGGGGGTTTCTGCCGGATGCCTTCTGGGGGTTTGCGCTGATAGCAGCTGCTGCGCCCTTTTCCTTAACGTTCTTAACAGTGTTCTTCAGGTAAACAATGCCGCCCTTGGGGCCGGGAATTGCACCGCGAACAACGATCATGTTCAGTTCTGCGTCAACCTTTACGATGTCCAGATTCTGAACGGTAACGGTTTCTACACCCCAGTGACCTGCACCGTTGTGACCCTTGAAGATTCTGGAGGGGTCAGTGGTGGAGCCCATGGAACCTGCGTGACGGTGAACGGGACCGCCGCCGTGGCTCATCTTCTGGATGTGACCGTTGTGGCGCTTAACGGGACCGGTGAAACCGTGGCCCTTGGAAGTGCCGGTAACGTCGACCTTGTCGCCTTCCTTGAAGGTGTCAGCGCCGATAACATCGCCCAGGTTCATGCCGGAGATGTCTTCCAGACGGAATTCCTTCAGGTGCTTCTTGTAGCCGAGTTCGTTCTTGTCGAAGTGACCCTTTTCGGGGTTGGTCAGCTTGCGGCCCTGAATTTCTTCGTAGCCCAGCTGAACGGAGTTGTAGCCTTCCTTTTCAACTGTCTTGATCTGAGTGACAGTGCAAGGGCCGGCTTCGATGACAGTTACAGGAATAACCTTGCCTGCCTCGTCGAAGATCTGAGTCATACCGATCTTCTTGCCAATGATGGCCTTCTTCATTCGTATTTCCTCCTTAAGGTTATTGGTCAGCTCGCTTAGGTTCTTTGACCAAGAGGCTGCTGACTTGACCCTGTCCGTATTCGCAAGTTACGGACCGTAGGGTGTTAACAGGGTTTGTGATTACAGCTTGATTTCGATTTCAACGCCAGCAGGCAGTTCCAGGCTCATCAGAGCGTTTACGGTGTCCTGAGTGGGGTTGATGATGTCGATCAGACGCTTGTGAGTGCGGCGTTCAAACTGTTCGCGGCTATCCTTGTACTTGTGGGTAGCACGCAGGATGGTGATGATTTCCTTCTCTGTGGGCAGAGGGATGGGACCGGAAACCTTAGCGTTGGTGCGCTTAGCGGTTTCTACGATGGTTTCTGCGGACTTGTCGATCAGCTGGTGGTCGTAAGCCTTCAGACGAATGCGGATAGAATTCTTCTGTGCCATGATTTTTTCTCCTTTACGTACGATAATGAACTCTTCAGCGACATTGGCCACGCTGAGGAGCTTGTCGTACGGATGAGCTCTTTTGTCCATACACTCATCCGTGCGTATCAGGTCTTGACCGAAATGAAAACCGGCATTTGGAACTTTGGCGGAAACGGGCTCTCCCGAGGGAGAGTCCTTGGAGCCGAGGCGGACTTCCTTTTGGAAGAGGCCTCAGTGCGCCATCCAGTTTCAATTGGCCGGTTCGTTCCGTGCAAGCGATATACGCTGGTGCATGGAAAAGTCTCAGCCGCCCGATTCCCCAACGGTTTTCACCGCCGGCGGACATACTCCATCGAAGTTACCTCGGTCTCCCGAGCAATCTCCGACTTCTTCGCATAGTGCGCCCTCTCAGGCGCCCCCATAGAATATCAAAAAACACCCGTATTGTCAAGGGTATTTTTTAATTTTTTGTCATAAAACAGGTGGAAAGTTTGTGAAAATTGAACATTTAGAATTTTGCACAGAGGAGCCGCTTTTTATGCGGTTTCCCTTGTAAATTCCGTCAATATAACAAACACTCTACCGTGTGTATCACGACGGTTGCCATTATATAATAAAACCGTAAATTCCGCAAGACGGAGAATTACACAAGAATATGACAAGATTGTAACCGCTTGCTGTGCAGGATTATACACGTCCCCCTACAATATATAAATAAGTAAAAGACCCCCGAGCAAATGCTTAGAGGTCTTTGAACATAATATCCTTTGTGTCGGCAATATAGCCATAGCAGTTAATAGTATAATGTACGAATGACCGCCTCGCAAGCAGCCTTATTCATTCCGCATTTGATTTCGGGATGATACAGCAGCTTCAGAAGCAGCTCATCCACTTCGGTAAGCGCTTGGGGTGTGGAGTATCCCCCATAGATGATACTGTCGGTGCGCATCCATGTATCCTGTACAGGACCAAGTCCGTTGTAGATTTCTTCCAAAATTACGGAATTGCGAACCGTCTGTTGAATGTCCGTACGATAGCAGATGGTTGCATCGTAAATTTCATCAGACTCATACCAGAAGGTAACGCCCCCGTCCATACCGTAAAAATTATCACCGAGATGGTCGATCATGGTGTCGGCATCACAGAAATAGATATCCAGATTGGCTTCCCACAAATTCTTTGTTTCATACATACCGGGGAATCCCTCAACGGTGTTCAGCCATGCTACAAATTCCGTAAGCTTCAGCAAATCAGTCTCCGTAGGAGAACCGTTTACAATATAATAAATAGGCGTTGTCCACTTTTGTACACGGCTGGGGTCTCCACCCGAGCTGAACTCAGCATCCAGAGCAACCTCGTTGAAATAAGCAATCACATCTTCAACGGATACCCCCTCTATGTACAGCTCCGAATGGAGAGGCGCAGGCTTCACATAGTCAGGAGACGCCGCATAGAGGAAGGTTGCGATTTGGGCGCGGGTGCAGTTGTTGTTGGGCCCGAAGTTGCCGCTGCCGATACCACTGGTGATTCCCTGAGAGACCGCCCACAGAACAGCTTCGTAATACCAATCACCGACCACCACATCCAAAAAGCCCTTTTCAGATGCAACGCAAATAGGTTTGCCCGCTTCCGCCCATAAGAAGGTAGCCACCTGCGCACGGGTACAGGTCCTGCCTGTACCAAATTCCGTAGCGGTGACACCGTTGGTGATGCCGTTTTCCATCGCCCACATGACAGGCTTGAAGAACCAGTCGGTTTCGGTCACATCGACAAAGGGGCTTTCCGTGGTTGTGGGTTCGGGCTTGCCGGCTTCCGCCCACAGGAAGGTAACCACCTGCTCACGGGTGCAGTCGTTGTTGGGACCGAACATGCCGTTGCCGATACCGCCGGTAATTCCCTTGTTTACCGCCCAGTTGATGGGGGCGTAAAACCAATCGGACTTGGAAACGTCGATAAACTCACCGGTAGCAAATACCGCCGGAGTCAAAGCGAACATCAGCATAATCACAAGCAGCAATACAGTCAGTCGTTTCAAATGTTTCATAAGCGTCTCCTTTCGGTGTTCTGCAAACAGGAATATCAAACAAGTCTTATCCTCATTGTATATCATTTAAAGTAACAAAACAAGCGAAACAAAAAGGACACCCTTTCGGGTGTCCTTACTATTATATAATGTATAGCCTATCTCACATCAGACTCGCAGGCGTAAATGCTTCCGGTAAGATGGCGCGCACAGTGGTGACCTTATAGCTTCCGTCGGTTTTGCCGAGAATCAGCTCCATGTCGTAATTAAACTCCGCCATCACCTGACGGCAGATACCGCAGGGCATGGAGTAATCGTCGGGCTTACCGTCGGCGCAGTACACAGCAATGCGCACAAAATCACGGTGACCTTCGCTGATTGCCTTGAAGATGGCGGTACGTTCCGCACAATTGGTTGCACCGTAGGAGCTGTTCTCCACGTTGCAGCCTGTAAACACAGTGCCGTCACTGCATTCCAGAGCAGCGCCCACATGGAAGTTAGAGTAAGGAACATAGGCATATTCCGCTGCCTTTGCAGCCAACTCCAAAAGCTCTTTCTCTGTCAGTCTCATATCAGCCCTCCTGTGGTCTGTTCATGGATGTCTGAGGTGCGGGTGTGGGTTTTGCGGTAGGCGTGTGAGTGGGTGCTTCGGGTTCATCCGTGGTCTCGGGCGTTTCCGTTGCCCCAGGTTCTTCCGTCACTTCGGGCTCATCGGTGGGCGCAGGTGTAGAAGATTCCCCATCGGGAGTCACCGCAGGGGTGGGACTGGGTGTGGGAATGGGCCGCTTAGTGGTTTCGGGTTCGGCATTCTCACTTTCATTGGGCTCCGCCAAATCCAAATTACCGTCGCCGTCCGAATCCACCAGACCCGCAGTGGGGTCGATGACCCAATCCTTGAAGCCATAGAACAGATTGTACTGGGTGGGATTCAGCCCCTGCACCACGTCGCGGTGTGTCAGTACCTGCTGTTCTTCAAAGAGGATGGGAATGATGTATGCGTTGTCCATAATGTAGCGGCACATAGCGTCGCAGTTATTTTTACGTTCAGTGTCACCCTTTGCGCTGAGGTAATTGAAAATAACCTCATATACATTGGGGTCAGACATATTATAGAAGTTCTTCACACCGTTGGTGGACAGCATATCCATCAGGGAGAAGTCGGGGGGCAGCTTGATTTCCCCGTAGAACATATCATATTCCTTGTAAACAATGGCGTTGACGTACTCAGACCAGCTCAGCTGCTTCAGCTTCACGGGAATGCCGATGGCGTTCAGGTCTTCCACAATGCGCTTGGCTGCCTTTACCTTGTCGGTATTGTCCGCAGCAACGATCATTTCCACGTCGATTTCCGCAATACCACCGGGCAGCTGGTATTCGCTCATACCGTCGCCGTCAAAGTCCTGTACCCCTGCCCCCTGAAATTCACGCTGGGCATTGATCAGGTCAAACTTGTACATATCCGCCAGCCCCTGATTATACAGAGCATTGGTGGGAGGAATGGGCAAGGTGGCCTCAATGGCAGAACCGTTGTAAATGCTGTCAACAATATACTGACGGTTTACCGCATAGCTGATGGCCTTGCGCATCTGGGGATAGCAGGTAAATTCCTCGTTCATGTTGAAGCCGATGTACTGCATATTGGTGGTAGCAAAGTGTCGGACTTCGTTCTGAGAGCCGTAACCCAGTCGAGACAGACTGGTGGGGTCATTGACCGCAAGGTCCACCACGGAAGATGCATAAGCCGCAATCTTTTCATCGGGTGTGCCGTTATCGTGGAGGTAAATCACATCCAGAGGGGTGTTCTCCGCAAAACGGTGTCCCTCATACTTCACCAGCTTGGTCATGTCCGTATCGAACATATACTGCCCTGTGCCCTCGGGCATAGCGGAGTCAGAGCCCTTCTTGATGATGGGAATGTTCAGATTGCGGGGAAACAGCTGGTTTGCATCGGACAGAGAAATCATGACCTGATTGCTGTCGTTAAAGGCACTGATACCCCAAATCTTGTTCAGGCGTGCCCCGTAAATATCGCTCTTTCGAGCCTGATCGATGGAGTATGCCACATCCTCAGCAGTGACTGTACTGCCATCGTGGAAAGTCACGGTGGGGTCAATCTTCAACACCCAGCTGATGCCGTTGTCGGAGTCCGCCTGAGTGACGATGTTGTAAACCACATTATAGTCGGGGTCCAAATCCACCGCAAACTCATACACCAGACAGTCAACGATATAGTTGGCCTGACTCTTGGTGCGCAGAGGGTTCAGCGTCTGGTCCGCATCGTAGCCCAAAGAGAACACCGCGTCCGCCGCCTTCACCGCTACGGAGCTTTGGTTGGGGTCGATGGTCAAGGTATCGTCCTCTGCTACTTCCTCCTCACCGCCGCAGGCTGCAAGGCTCATGAGCATCACCAGCGCCAACAGCAGTGCTATCATTCGTTTGAAATTAAAATTCATATCTATCATATCCTTTAACGGGCGAACACAGTTCGGTTCGTACCCACATTTCGCTCGTCGTTCCATTTCTTCACGGTAACGGTACCGAGTCAAACAAACACCGCACCCGTAGGGCAGGCGCTTGCTCCCGCCGTTTTTCAATCTATCACAATCAGTGCAGCCTGACTGCCGCGTTCACCCTTTGTGTAGCGGTGAGACCAATATTTCTCGTGGCTGCAAACGGTGCATTCCTCGGAAACGAGGATATTTTCCCGTTTCAGTCCCAATTGGGTCAGTCGGCGGGCAATGGCCTCGCGGAGGTCTACGTAGAACTTGCCATCCTGTTCCCCCGCTCTCACCAGACCATCATGGTCATGGGGCAGCAGGGCATACACCGCCTCGGGAACTTCGGGACCTACTTCGAAGCAGCAGGCACCGATGGATGCGCCGATGGCCGCACGGATTTCCTTGGGGTCAGCCCCCAAAGACACCATGTTCTCCACTGCATTGCCCATAATGTCCGCCACGGTGCTGCGCCAGCCACAGTGGACAGCAGCCACGACCTTGTTTACGGGGTCACACAGCAGCAGAGGTACGCAGTCGGCTACAAAGGCGATGACCGCCAGACCGGGGATATCGGTCACGATGCCGTCCGCATCATAAGGCACGGGGGTCATGAGCGTATGCACATCTTCTTCCGTAACAATGCGCACATCATTGCCGTGAACCTGTCTGGTAAAGGCCATGTGATGAGTGGGAATCCCCGTTGCCTCGCCCAGACGGCGGTAGTTTTCAATGACATTGGCAGGGTCGTCTCCGCGGTTTTCTCCCAGATTCAGCGAAGCCAAATGTCCCTCGCTGACCCCACCGAATCGAGTGGTGAAGCAGTGCTTCATGGGAATGTGTGACGCAGTCATATAGACAACGCCGTTTGTATTATTTTCTATAAAGTTCATAGTAATCCTCCGATACAAGTCTCCCCCTTTCTCAAAGGGGGTGCCGCCACAGGCGGCGGGGGATTGTCAAAGCAAAGCTTCGTGACTTCTATTCCGTCAATACCGCAAAGCGGTATTGACATAATGCTTTGATTTGAAGATGAGGAGGGACGGAGTGAGCGCACTTTCGCCGCAAAAGCGAAGCTTATGCGGCGGAACAAGCGATACGTAGTCCGCGACGAATCATTTGCCGCAGCAGTCCTTATACTTCATGGGCAGGCCGTTGGGGCGCTTCTTGCCGCAGGGACAGGGGTCGTTTCTGCCAACCTTCTTGGCACGCTTCACGGGATTCTTCTTCACAGTGCCGTCACCTGCAGGGGTGTTTGCCTTGGCAACTGCCTTGCGTTCGATGGTCTCATTCTGGCGAACCTGAACGGTGAACATACGGCGCACGGTTTCCTTGCGGATGCCGTCGTTCATTTCCTCGAACATTTCGAAGCCTTCCTTCTTATATACATCAATGGGCTTCTGGTTTGCGTATGCCTGCAGGAATACGCTGTCCTTCAGGTCAGCCATTACGTCGATGTGTTCCATCCAGAACTCGTCAACTACGCGGAGCATAACCACGCGTTCCAGCTCACGCATGGTACTGGAGCCATCAGGCAGCAGACCGAAGTTTTCTTCACGCTCTCCATAGGTCTTGTCCGCCCATGCACACACGAGCTCTTCCACCTTGTCGCGGTTCATGCCTTCTTCGTAGTGTACGTCACCACGGCGCATGAGCAGGCGTTCAAAGGGCTTGAGCACTTCATTCAGCTCATACTGGTTGTGTACGCCGCCCTCGGGCCAGTGTTCTGCCAGAGTGTCGGCAATATAATCATATACCATGGAGTCGATGCTGCTGTGCAGGTCTTCCCCATCCAGAACCTTGCGGCGCTGACCGTAAATGATCTCACGCTGCTTGTTCATAACGTCGTCAAATTCCAGAACGGACTTACGTGCCTGGAAGTGGCGGCTTTCCACGGTCTTCTGGGCGGATTCCAGCGCATTGGTCAGCATTTTGTTTTCCAGAGGCATATCGTCCTCTACCTTCAGCGTATCCATCAGATTGCGGACACGTTCACTGCCAAACAGACGCATAACGTCGTCGGTCATAGCGATGAAGAAACGGCTTTCGCCGGGGTCACCCTGACGACCTGCACGACCGCGGAGCTGATTGTCGATACGGCGGGATTCGTGGCGCTCGGTACCGACGATGAACAAACCGCCTGCGGCACGAACCTTTTCTGCTTCCGCATCGATTTCGGGCTTTACCTTTTCCAGCTGCTCATGGTACATCTTGCGAGCTGCCAGAATGGTTTCGTTGTCGGTTTCCGCATAGCCCACTGCTTCGGCAATGATTTCTTCCTCATAGCCGTACTTACGCAGCGCCTGCTTTGCCAGATATTCCGCGTTGCCGCCCAGCATAATGTCGGTACCACGGCCTGCCATGTTGGTAGCGATGGTAACTGCACCGAACTTACCTGCCTGCGCAACGATTTCCGCTTCCTTTTCGTGGTTCTTTGCGTTCAGAACATTGTGGGGAACCCCTGTCTTCTTCAGCAGGTGAGATACCAGCTCACTCTTTTCAATGGACACGGTACCTACCAGAACAGGCTGACCCTTCTTGTGGCATTCCACAATCTGGTTGATGATGGCACGGTACTTGCCGATGTCATTTTTGAACATGACATCCTCATGGTCCTTGCGCTGAACAGGCTTGTTGGTGGGGATTGCCAGAATATCCAGCTTGTAAATAGCTGCAAATTCTTCCTCTTCGGTCATAGCAGTACCGGTCATGCCGCTGAGCTTACCGTAGAGACGGAAGTAATTCTGGAAGGTAATGGTAGCCAGCGTCTTGTTTTCACGCTGTACGTCCACGTGTTCCTTGGCTTCGATGGCCTGGTGGAGACCTTCGGAGTAGCGGCGGCCGGGCATAATACGGCCGGTGAACTCGTCAACAATCAGCACTTCCCCGTCCTTAACCACATAGTCAATGTCACGCTTCATAATGCCGTGGGCACGCAGCGCCTGGTTAATGTGGTGGTACAGGGTGGAGTTTTCCATATCGGACAGGTTTTCCAAGCCGAAGAACTGTTCCGCCTTGGTAATGCCGCGCTGGGTCAGCGTAGCGGTCTTAGCCTTTTCGTCTACTACGTAGTCAGCATCGATGTTGTCGTCTTCGTCTTCCTTGGAATCCAGACGGGCAAATACCTTTACCTTCAGACGAGACACGAAGCTTTCCGCCAGACGATACAGCTCGGTGGATTCGCTGCCCTGACCGGAAATAATCAGAGGAGTACGGGCTTCGTCAATGAGGATGGAGTCCACTTCGTCCACGATGGCGAAGGCATGTCCGCGCTGTACAACGGTGGACTTGTAGATCGCCATGTTGTCGCGGAGGTAGTCAAAGCCCATTTCGTTGTTGGTGCCGTAGGTAATGTCTGCGGCATAGGCCTTCTTGCGGTCTGCGGGCTCAACTTCGTGGATGATGAGGCCAACAGACAGACCAAGGAAGCGATACACCTTGCCCATCCATTCGCTGTCGCGCTTGGCAAGGTAGTCGTTTACGGTAACAATGTGTACACCCTTGCCGGTCAGTGCGTTCAGATAGGCAGGCAATACAGCCACAAGGGTCTTGCCTTCACCGGTACGCATTTCCGCAATACGGCCCTGATGCAGCACAATGCCGCCGATAACCTGCACACGGTAGGGCTTCATGCCCAGTACACGCCAACAGGCTTCACGAGCGGTGGCAAACGCTTCGGGCAGCATGGAGTCCAGAGACTCACCCTTGGCATAGCGTTCTTTAAATTCATCGGTCTTGGCACGCAGCTGCGCATCGGTAAGCTTTGCATAAGCGCTTTCCAGTGCCATGACTTTATCAACAAGGGGTTTGAGCTTTTTCAGCTCACGGTCACTGTGGGTTCCGAACAGTTTCTGAAACAGTCCCATATTATATAAATTCCTTTCGGCTTACTATAGAAATAAATATTCAGTGTATTATAACACGGAATTGTGAACAAAAAAAGTCAAAACAAAGAATTTATGCCACTGAAATAAAGAAAAAACCGCCCCAAACGGGACGGAAAGATAGGCAATGTTGACAAAAGAAAACCTCCGCGAAAATGCGGAGGTATTTTCAATCAGCTTGGTTGCAGACAATCAGAATCGCAGGCTCCTCCCATTCGTCGAAGTGAGCCAAATTCACAACATCGTCATTGCCTCTGGTGGCCCAGAATCGGAATGTAGCAGACAGCATAATCGGGTAATCATCCTCACCCTCAATCATAGCGCTTCCGTCATCATAGGAAGCAAACACGCAAAACTCCGTATGAGGATACTCTCTTTCCAGCATTTCCTGCCATGCCTTCAGAACGCCGATGGTGTCCCCCAGCAGTTCCCCCACCCGTTCCTCGGAAGAGATGAAATAGTTCAGCTCATTGGCATCCCATTCCAGTTGAGAGAGGTTGCGTTCCTGCAGATTCTCACATTTGTCCATGGAATAGAAGGTGCCGACACCCCAGTAGGGACGGCCTGAGCTGTCGGTTTTCTGCCAGATGGGGAAATGATAAATGGGAGCAATTGCAGAATACTCCACCTGCTTGGCTTCCAGCAGAGCTGCCATCGTTTTGTTGATTCGCATATGTGCCTCCTTTCGTCTTAATAAAAGGGCTTTGTTATCTTTCATGATAGCACATTTCGATAAAAAAAGCACGCCAAAGCGTACTTTATAGAAATCTGAGAGTGAAGTATGGGTTACGCCATGTGAAGTTATGCCTGACGGCATAGTTAAGTTTTGTGCTTACGCACAAAGTGAAGTTCAGTGTGCCACAAGCTCTTGCGAAGCAAACTTCACTGCGTCAGCAACTTCACTATGCAAAGCATCACTTCACGTGCCGTCAGGCACACTTAACTGAAAAAAGCACTTCTTACGAAGTGCTTTTTTCTGGTGCCCCCGCAGGGACTCGAACCCTGGACACCCGCCTTAAAAGGGCGATGCTCTACCGACTGAGCTACGGAAGCGTATTAAACTTAAGATTACCAAGTGGCAGGGATGGCTGGATTCGAACCAGCGAATGACGGAGTCAAAGTCCGTTGCCTTACCGCTTGGCTACACCCCTATGAAAAGAAGGTGGTGAAAAAGGGAATCGTAACCGATTCCCTTTTTTGATATGGGGTGGATAATGGGGCTCGAACCCACGACACCCGGAACCACAATCCGGTGCTCTGCCAACTGAGCTATATCCACCATGTTTTGGTACGCCAAGAGGGATTCGAACCCCCGACCTACTGCTTAGAAGGCAGTTGCTCTATCCAACTGAGCTATTGGCGCATACCATCCGATACGCTGCGGTTCACTCAATGGAGCGGGTGATGGGAATCGAACCCACGTAACCAGCTTGGAAGGCTGGTGTTCTACCATTGAACTACACCCGCATATGGGCGACTGACTTTCAGCTAGGTTAGAATACCACATGCCCACCTATTTGTCAACACCTATTTTATGAAAATTTTAAAAAATTATTCCAAACGCAAGAGGCAGAATTTTCCGCCCCTTGCGCCTCCGTACACTTAACCGTTCCAACGAGCTGCGACAGCTCGAATTTCCGGCATCCACGCAAACTCCATATCGCTTTTTTCTCGCCAAATTCTTCTAACGAAACAGATTGTCACAACCAATCCCTCATCCGTTATCGCCGGCAAGAAAAGAGCGCACATTCCGCTGCGTGGACTTTTTTCGCTCTGCATCTTTATTTATCTAAATTCTATCCCAATTTTATTATGGATCAAAAGATGCAGCAGCGAGTTTTATGCCTCTCATCCAATCCATCTCGATTTTGTAGTTCTTGCATCCACATGAATGCCCCAGTCGTACAGGCCCACGCCGCCGCTATTACCCAGCACAGCGCAAGCAATGTCGTACAGCTCCTTGGTGGTCTTGCCGGGGCAGCGGATGTCCGCAGCATCGCCGTAGAGGTGGCGTGACTGCGATGCACCACCCACCGCTGCATTGTGCTGCGCACAGCGGATGCCGCTGTTGATGTACACAGGCAGTCCCGTACGTTCACGGATTTCATCCAGTACACGAGCCAGAGCCTCGGCAGGCTCTACGGGGTAACCGCCGCACTTGCCGCATTTGCAGGCAAACTCATGACGTCCGAAGTATTTTACGGTACTCCAAAAATTCGCTTCAAGCGCCTCATCGGGTGCAGCGCTGCCCTTAAATCTGCTGTGGAACACCGCACCGATGAGTACTTCCTCCAGCTCGTTGCCGAAATTGGGCATACCGTTGTCCTGTCGGAAGGCAGCAATCGCACCTTCGGTCAGAGGGCCGTTGATGCCGTCCACCTTGCCTTCATAGTACCCAAGATACTGCAGCAGGTTCTGCTGCTGTCTTACATCCATGCGTCATCCTCACAGGCATACAGCTGACGGTATACCTGATGCACACCCGTCGCCGCAAAGCCCGACACAATACCCACAGCAATAGCAGTCAAGTAATCCGCTGCAGGGAAATCGGGCATCACATGGAGGGCCACAGCACCCAGACAGCCGCCCACAAAACCGCAGACCACAGGGATCCACTTAGTCTGTACCGCAGGGAACAGCTTCACAAACTCCCCTGCCAAATATGCAATGATGGTAATGACCACCACAGTTGCCATACCAAAGTTTTCAATCATAAGTATTCTCCTTTCTTTATAGGCTCCCCTTACACAGGGGAGCCTTATTATGACTCCACATCCCAGCCGCTCACTTCCTTATGTACATTTTCGATGAAGCTGTTGCCGCCCAGGGCAACATAGGCCTTGTAGTTATGTTCAAAGTTCTCCGCCTCGTACTGACGGATGCGGCCCTCGTCTCGGTGGCGGTAGTAGATTCGCAGCATGTCACTGCGCAGCTGACAGCGGATGCCCTCCACTACCGCCGCCAATCGGCTATACACCTTCCACACCACGCCCACAGCCGCAGCTGCCGCCGTGATACGGGTACACAGCAGAATCAGTTCTTCCATATGGTCCTCGCAAACTCCATATCGCTTCCCATTCGCAGGCAAATTTCTTATGACCTGTCGGATGCAGCAGCGATTGCTTGGCATTGCGATATTGTTCACCCGCCTTTCTTTTGTTCAGTGCTGCCCAATTAGAAAGGCAGCCACTGCTTACCGTCCTCATCAAACAGGAACAGATTACCTGTGTCCTTTTCCATATAACGGTCAGCATCGTTCACGCCCTCAATGGGCTTGGGGTCAGCAGCCATACCGTAGTGGGTCGCCACAGGACGGATACGACCGTCGGGCTCAATGGCGTACTCGCCGCCCTTCACTTTAATTGTTTTGGTTACCATAACATCGCTCCTTTCTTAAAGCATAGGTCTATTAGGGGATTTCCAACATTTCGACTCTCGATGCGATAGCTGTCAAGTCGGAAGGATATTTTAGGAATGTTGATGTTATACGAATAATCACTCCATTATCTTGATTTAAAACGGCAGTGACGCTAAAAGAAACGGGCAAACCTGTTTCTTGGTGGTAAGCGACAGTCACATCTGTCGTTGCAGCAAGCAGATCACCAGCCGCAAACTGTACCTTAATAAGCTTTTTTGTGTTGAGTTCCTCCCAAAGTGCGGGTATTTGGGCGATTTCCCCACCGCCGCCTTTTGCCAACAATTCATTCAGCAGCGGGGTAATCCCCAGTTTGTCAAAGTCAATCACTTTAGGTTGGCTCATTGCCATTGTCATAATATCCATTTAGTTCACTCCTTTCAGTCGGGTAATTTTCAAATCGTCATAGTTTGAAAAGGTCATCGTGGTTGTTGTATTCAACTCCGTAGAACCTGCGACGTTATTCGTGACGTTACATGCATGGTAAGTTATATAAAGTTTTTTGGTATTATGAGCAAACACTAATTCAGCTACAAATCCGATGATGTTGTTACCCGAATCCGTAATTTCGCTAAGTTTGTACGATTCAGCCAAACTACTACTTCTAACGCTTAACTGTTTGGAATTGTCAATGTTGTAGTCAACCGTAAAAAATGACAGGTCATCGCCCGTCAGATTATAAGTAAAACTACTATATCCATACTTAATAATTCCGAAATCAGTTTTTGGAAAAAGCACTTCAAGTTTTATTGTTTCACCCACACGAAACGGTAAATTCAACAAGTCGAGGGTTGCAGAGACTTTGTAATCTGCCTCTTCAAGGTCGTAACCAATCAGTTTTTGTCTGGTTGTCAGACTGAGCGGACATTCCCCTATCGCAAAAGACGATTCTTCAATTTTGTCTACAGTCGGAATTTGGTCTTTTAATGTATCATATTCCCCACTAAAATCAGCAAGGTTGAAGGTTTCAACAGCCTTCTTCGCCTTGCACAACATCTCTGCAACCGATTCTGCCATAGGCACACCGCACTGTCTCAGGACATAGCCGATGATGTACTTCCATTTGCTCGCCTTCGTCGCTTCGGGTGTGTCAGGCAGGTCTACCGCATTGATGGTAATGGGAACAGAGCCGGACCGCACCGTTGCCGTGCCGCCGTACTGATTGTTGGTTACTTCTACGAAGTAATACCATGCGCCGGCCGTCGCCGTACTTGGTGTGTGAGAGTTGCCGGAACCGCAGGCAACGGCATTTTCCTCGCTGTCGGTGTATCTGTACCACTTGTAGGACAGGCTGCCGCCTTCGGGAGTGGCTGCCGTACAAATCATTGCGCTTGCGGTTGTGTATTGGTCGTATGTGGCATTGCCGCCGGTAATAGCAGCCCCCTCAGGCGCCGGGATAGGTACTTCTTCTGTCGTGCCCACTTCATAGGCTGCAAGCTCATACCAGCTTTCCTCCTTGATTGTATGGCCGTTCACATTGCCGACAATTTCATGGTTTGACCAGATGTTTCTTTTCACGCCGGCGTTGGAAGGTGCTTGGATAGAAGAATACCCATAACCAAATTCCCCTTCGTCAGGATCAATATGCCACAAATTCACTGTCGGGCTGGCAGGGTCACGACCAAAGTCGAGAATTTGGTACTGCGTGCCGATAACGTCAGTAGTCCAAGTCAAAGGCATTAAGCCTTCCATGCCTTCAAATGTCGTCGCAAAGTCGTCCCACACAAAAGGTTGTGCGCTGTAATGGGCATAAAACGTGGGAATGTCAGAGCTGCCCAATTCCTCTGCAAACGAATCCCAAACAATGATAAGATACGGATACTCCGCTTTGTTCCACTCAGGCAAATAATAGTGGTGTCTGTGTCGAATGAGAATGCTATTGTTTGACCAAATATACTCTCCGCTTAGTTCATAAAAATACGCAACCCCTTCAACAGAGAAGCTTGTCTGTTCCCATTTGTATGTGTCCATGTTCGCAACGTACACATCAAGCTCCGCAGATGCCAAACAGGTAAACGTATTATCTCTGTTCCATTCGTATGTGAAAGGGTCGTCGCAAACAAAAAGCACAGTCCCTCCGTCCATGGCCAGAATCAGCGCATAAGGGTAGGCTTCTCGGTCATAGTCAGGCAGCGAAGGCAGCATCACACCGTTATACTTTGTAACGCCCATCAGTCAAAGCCCTCCCATGTGAGGGTGGTGGTCGTACCATCATCCCGTGTCACGGTCTTGGGATAACCATCCTCGTCCAGCGTAATGGTGGTGACCTCAGTACCCCAGCCGCCCAAGCTGCCGGAAACAGTCGCTGTAACAGTAATAGCATTACCGTTCTTCACCACCTCCACCTGAGAAGGCATCTTATCTTCTCCGACCTTAGACACCAGATGGGTGACACCGTCTGCGGTGATGTAGAAATACTCGTCCGCACCAAACACAGACTGCATCACGAATGCAGCACTGTATGAGGTGTAGAGAGCCAGGGCGCATCTGATTCTGCTGTCAGCAGCTATGAAGTCGCACACCACAACATCACCTGCGTCTATATGCTCCTTCAGCTCATCAAAGCTCTTGTCCGCGGTATACGTACCGTTCTCCTGTCGCAGCTCAACCACAAACACCCCTGTCCCCGCAGGCCCCAGAAGGTCCGCAGAGCTGCTGCCGCTGTCGGAGGTCACGGTCAGCACCGAGCCGTCCCAGCTATGGCTGATACCGTACCCCTTGCCCCCTGTGACCACAGCCGTCAGCCGAGCGAAGGCCACGGGCAGATTTTCATTTTTAGCCATCATTTCCTCCTTTACTCCACAATAATTGGGGCATCGCAGGCCAAAGTCCTGCGAACCGCACCCTCGTAAATCACATCATAGGTATACCTGCCCTTGGGAAAACGGGCAGTCGCCGCCTCGGTAAACGGCAGAACTACGGTATTGTCCTCAATTTCCTTGAAAATCACGCGGTAGATTTCCTCACGTCGGGCATTGCGGAACACAAAGGTCACCGAATGTGCGGGAGCAATCTGAATATCCGCGCCCTCTTGGTCCGTAAGCTCCATGCGCACCTGCAGCTCAAACACATCTCCTGCGCACCACTTCAGCACCCCTCCTGTAATACGGGGACCGGGACACGCCACGGGCAGATTTTTTTCTTCAAATACCATTAACGCACCTCCTTTTCATCAGCGGAAGTGCTCTTGGGTCAGCGCCGTAATCAGCTGACGGGCAGTTTCCACATCCAGCTCCCCACGTGCCACCTTTTGGGCAATTTCGCCGTTGACATCTTCCACACTTGCCCCCTTGGCAATGTGGGCTTTTGCTTCCGACAGCGCAGAGTCATAGGCATCGGTATCTTCGTCTTCATCCTCATCCTTTTTCTTCCTTCCGCCGCCTCTACCGCCGCCTGCGGCAGTCAGGCTTTGGTAATAATTCAGATAAGCTTCCATGTGCTGTTCACTCATGCCCGCTGCTTCCAATTCCTCCGCAGTGGGCACATAGCCCATGGTGGTCATCATTTCCACAAGTCGGTCATAAGCCTTCTGCGCCCTGTTGTACGCATCCTTTTCCTCACTTTGCATGCGGTCATAGTCAATATCCGCGCGTTCCAGCATATCCAGATACTTCTGATAGTCCGCTTCCGACTGCTCAAACAGCATGGAATACTCTCGCTGCAGGGCCTCGCCCTCATCCAAATAGCGGTTGTACGCCATGGAATACAGCTCGGGATACACCTCACCCAGTCTTTGCAGGTATGCATCGTATTCCTGCTGTCCCACAGACTGGGCATAGCTGCTGCCATAGCCCCCCGTGAGCCCTGCCGCCTGCCCCATGGTGTCCTCCATAGCCATTCTGCCCTGCTGTGCATAGGTCTGCTTATAGCTCTGATACAGGGCATCCTCATTGGGGTCATAACTGAACTTGGGACGCTCTGTAATTTCCCGATACAGTTCCTGCAGGGATTGGGCATGGGGCGCTTCGTATTTGGGCAGCTTCTCTCTTACCATCCGAATGGTCTCCATAGGATCCAAATACGCAGGGTCTTCGTCATAGTTCCTTCTATTTGGTGTGTATGTACTGTACACCTCAACACTCCTTTCTGTTTGTATCTTAAAAAGTTACTGTGTGTTAAAAAAATTATTCGGTTCGGACCCAGTAGCGCACCGCATCGTCCGCCTGCACCCAGGTGCCTCCAAACAGCGCAGCAGGGTCTGCAGACACATGGCAGCCGCAAACTGTGCCCACAGGGTACAGTTGCTCCCACAACGCCTTGCCGCCCACGGTTACCGAGCCCTCCACCACCAAATCTCCTTTGGTTTTCAAGCTCCACGCCACCTCCAGCACACCGTCTTCCTCCGCCCGTTTGCCGAAGGCCGCGCCCAGACCGCCTTCGCGGCCGTGGAAAAATACATTGGTACAGGGCAGGGTCACGGTTACGGAAGCACTGCGCCCCAAGGCATCCATCACCTGCACCAGCACCTCATAGGTGTCGTTGGGAGAGATTTCCCCCGCCCACAGCACCGCAGGCACAGCATCTGCCAAGGTCACCGTCTCGCTCCAATCGCTGCCCATCATTCGTCGCTTCACGGAAACCGTACCGTGGTTGCGGTCTCCCAGAGAGCAAACGCCATAGCCCACCGACACAGACAGGCAGTCTCCCCGCTCATTGGCAGTGCCGTCCGTATCGCAGCGGAATACATCCACATCGCCCAACACAGGAGGTGTATAGGGCAATACGGAAATCGACAGAGCTTCCTCATATACTCTCCCGCGAGAATCCGTCACACTGCAGCGAACAGGCAGTTCCCCATAGCTGTGGACCACATGGGACACATAGGGTGCATCGCATTTCATACCGCCCACAGTCATGGAAAAGGCAACGGGATAGGCTCCATAGGCATATCCGCTGTCAATTTTGCTCTCGTCAAACACTGCCCGCACACGGGAGAAGCCCTGCACATAGCAGTCCATGCCCTCCGCAGCGGTGCCTTCATTGGCAGGCTCCAAGATCACCCAGCCGTCTGCAAGCTCCAAAGACACCTGAATAGGCACCCACAGGGAAACGACGCAGGATGTCGTACCCACAAGCGCACCACCCATATAGGTATCGCAGAAAATCTCACAGTCTCCTGTGCCCCTGTCGGGAATGGCGGCACACAGCTCCATAGACGGTGTCCATGTATGTCCGCCCCCCGATAGCATCCTGCCGATTTCACCGCTCATATCACCAAACGCATACCGCAGGGTATGTACAGCGCTGCCGTCTGCAGGCATGATGGCAACGGATATGGGACTGCCGATAAATTGGGCACTTGCAGTCACCTCCGAGATAAGTGGCTGCATCGACAGCTCCACAGAAATTCGCCCCGATGCGTAATATTGCTGCCCTGTGGGAGCTTCCCCCGCAAGCTGCAGCACTGCCGAAGCGGTTTCTCGTTCCCGATGGTAAAGCGCGGTGCTGACAATAGGGAAACAGTCACCCGTTACCGCTGTGGGCACGCCCCTTTCCGCAACATCTGCCGTGCAGTCTGTCAGTCTCCCCAGCACTGCCCCGCCCATGGAGACAGCGCCCCTTAGGGTGTACCGCCCCGTTTCCGCCGCGGTCAACATCATTCCCGTCACCGCAATTACGGAGCTTCCCGCGGATGCATCCAACCGCTCCTCCCACGCTGCGGTGACCGTCAAATCGGCTACACCGCCGCAATTCAATTTCACTTCGCCGGACTTGCCGACTGTCATAAACATTCTCCTTTCTCCACTTGAAATTCATCCGGTGTTTTTTTACATTCACCTACTAATTCCGTAACCGAGGCCATAAGCCAAACCACCGATCAAGTCCGCAAATACTTCCTCCCCAAATTCTTGTAGAATTTGATGCTTCGCAGCATATTTTGTCTCTTCTTCCGTCAGCCCCGCCTTCATATGCTTTCCGACAAGAACCTTGTATTTGGCAGTTACACTTAAACCATTACCCATCGTACTACCAGCCACAGCACTCAAACTCTCTTTAATTACAGATTCCTTTACTCCACTTGTTTCCGGCAGTTTATTTCCTAAATAGTCTCCCATTAAACTCCCTGCCAATTTTCCTCGACTAACACTTCTCGCGTAGGCAACCGCTTCTTCATCTGTCATTCCTTGCAATCTCGCTTCATATAGTGCCGCATTATAAGCATCACTTCCGCTTTCCACAGCACCAACCGCTGAACCGAATACACCTCCGTTCAGTTTTGTGAGATATGCCTGATATGCTGCATCTCCCGAAAAATCCAGTGCTCCATACAGCCACTGACTGACCGGATCATCGGTTAATACGTCATCATGGATTGTATCTTTCACAATCTCGGAGAACCTGCCGGGAGTGACCAGCGAAGTATATGGCAACTGCCCGTATTGCGCGTAATACAACTCACTATCCAGCGTTTCCGCCAAACCCAATCGGTCTGTGACCCATGCCCCTGCCATTGCAAGTCCCTGATGGTCTTTCACCCACTCGCGGGTCTTCTTTTCTTCATCCGCAGCATATCGGGCATTCACATTCCTTGCATAATCCGCCGCAGCCGCAGGATTGGTTCAGGAAACACCTCATTTTGCTTGAAAAAATCATCAAATGTATTTATACTAAGACCGAGCAGACTTATACATAGGAGAATTCACTATGGCAAGCAAATACGAGTTTAAATGTCCTCACTGCGAAAAAAATCTCTATAGATCCAAGTTCTTTGTCTATACAATAGGCAATCCAATCCGCACATGTGAGTATTGCAGCAAAGAATATAACCACCCATACACCTATGAATGGAGCATACTTTCTATATTTCACAAGATTTTCTATTGTTTTTTTGCAAACGCTCGCATTTGCTTTTTACTCATAGCTCTTTCGGCTTCAATCGGCAACACAAAAAAGCACTTTTTCGCTTGGCTTTTTGTTTGGATTAGTATATCTGTATTACGCTTAATAGTATTCGATTTTAAAAAGATTAAAGACTCTTACAAGCGAACAAAAAACAACCCCGAATACATTCAAAAGTTATCGGATTTAGGGTGTACCAACATAGCAATTCGTATAGACCCATATTACAAATGAATCTCAATCCACCGGAATAAAGTCCGGTGGTTTTTTATTTACCTATTGATTCCGTAACCAAGACCAAACGCTAAACCGCCAAGCAAGTCATTGAATACACCTTCACCAAATTCATTCAGCGCTTGATGCTTGGCCCAGTATTCAACTTGCAAAACAGTGCCGCTCCGTCTATACTGAAACCAAACGAAATAGAATGCGCCGAAAGGAGGCTATGCAGAATGAAAAACATCCCAACCACCCAATGCCCCACCTGCAGAAAAGTACTTTCCGCAGATGTTATTTTTTGCGAGCACTGCTTCACCATGAATCCCATGGTTCGTGACTTTTTGGAACGAAACCCAAAACCGTACCCCAAGGATTACATGACCGTTGATTCCACCTGTCCTTACTGTAGCAAAAGACAACGCAACCGCGTAATCGATGAATTTCTCACAAAAAACATCTGTACACCTATCCATCGCTGCAAAAAATGCGGAGGCTATTTTGTACAAACCAAGGGATTGGAATGGAGTGTCGCACCATCCTCGTTCAGAAGCAAAAAGTGGCTACTCACCGACCTTTTAATTAAAAACGAGTATAACATTATCGAAATATTCGTTGACACTCCCCTTATTTGTGCTATAGCAGCCTTTTTGTACTTGCTTCTGAACTTCCCCATAGGCTTCCTTTGGCTTCATTTCACCCTCCCCAAAGCTATCCGCAAGTCCAATCTGCGACTGGAACAAAACCCAGACTATCCTCAAATCCTTGCGAGCATGGGATACGGCGGCTACATGGACGAAAAGTACGATGCGCCCCATTGCCCCCCTCCGAAAAGACAGACTTTCAAGGAATTTCTCAAAGAGGCGTTTACATTTGATTAGGTATACTCATCTTACCCTTCCATTCGCTTTCTTGTAGGAGTCTTCAAGTAAATCTCTTGTTGCCCTATAGCGAGCCTTACTTTCCGACATTCCTTTTTCTTTATAAGTTTCTGCGAGTTCATCGATACTATCTTTTTTCTCTTCAAACCACTCTTTACTCCCAGCAACTGCCTCTCCAACTTTATCAGCAACCTTCAAGACATTTGCAACATCTTTAGTTTTTATACTTCTTGACGTTTTTTCCTTGGGCTTAATAATCTTTGTTTGCATTTTGCCTTCTCCAAGAGGAATCAACTCTTGCCCCAACAACTGTTTTGTTAGGAACGAATCCGCAGCCCAAGAGGCCCCTGAATATGCCAAGCCACCCAGTTTACCAAATCGTTCTTCAATATTCCCCGCATTGGTGTCATCGATGATTCCCTTAATATCGGTAGCCGATAATTCCGGATATGTGCGGTTTTCTCCGATTGCAGCACGCTCCAAGCTCCTATTGAGTGCATCCAGCGGAGACATTTGATTTAAGCCACGTGCACCAACCCATCCCACCGCACCGTGGGTACCGCTTTGAGAAACCCATTCCTGCAGAGCCTTTTCTTTCTGATTTCGTATTGCTTGATTCAACCCCTCATTGACTTCTACCGCAAAAGCACCTGCTGCTTTAGGGTTGGTTCGCTCTAAGGCGCGATGTTCTTTTCGTGCCGCAACATCCCAATCACTCCGAGGT
>JAZREI010000122.1:0-28749 GCA_045660685.1 Oscillospiraceae bacterium | reverse complement strand
ATTTGTAATTTAGTCCAGCATACCGCTTTCCTTGATTGCCTTGATCGCAGCGCGAACTTCTTCTTCGGAGCGAACCAGAGCCATACGGACATGACCTTCACCCAGAGGACCGAATGCACTGCCGGGAGTTACGATAACACCGGTCTTTTCAATCAGTTCCATTGCAAAGTCCATGCTGTTGGTGTACTTTGCGGGAATCTTGGGCCATACGAACATGGTAGAGCTGGAGCGTTCAATGGGCCAGCCGATTTCGGTCATACCATCGCACAGCAGATCGCGGCAACGGCAGTAGGAAGCTCTGGTAGTTGCAACGCAGCTCTGGTCACCGGTAATAGCAGCGATTGCAGCCTTCTGTACGGGGATAAACATACCGTAGTCCATGTTGGACTTCAGAGTCTTAACTGCATTGACCACATCGGGGTTACCTACGCAGAAACCAATACGAGCGCCTGCGGTGCCATAGGTCTTGGACAGGGAGTTAAATTCAACGCCAACATCCTTTGCGCCTTCAAAACGCAGGAAGCTGCCGCATTCCTTGCCGTCATAAACCAGATCGCTGTATGCATTGTCGTGCAGAACGATAATATCGTACTTCTTTGCAAATGCAATCAGTTCATGATAGAAGCTGTCGGGAGCGATTGCAGTGGTGGGATTGTTGGGGTAAGAAACGATCATCATCTTTGCCTTCTGAGCAACTTCTTCGGGAATATCCTTCAGCTGAATGATATAGTCGTTTTCTTCCAGCATGGGCATGTAGTAAACATTGGAGCCTGCAATCAGAGGACCGTCAGCAAATACGGGGTAGCAAGGATTGGGAACCATGAAAATGTCATCATCGTTGCCAAATGCCAGTGCAATATGAGACAGGCCTTCCTGAGAGCCCAGCAGAGAGGTGACTTCGGTTCTGGGGTCCAGTTCTACACCGTAACGATTCTTATACCATACTGCAACAGCGTCCTGCAGTTCGGGCAGGTCGCGCAGTGCATATACATAGTTCTTGGGGTCTGCAGCTTCCTTTACCAGCGTATCAATGATATGCTGTGCGGGAGGAACATTGGGGGTACCTACGCTAAAGTCGTAAACAGGCTTGCCCTCTGCAATTCTTTTATTCTTGATACCGGCCAGAGAAGAAAAAATGCTCTCGCCGAAGTTATCCATTCTTTTTGCCAATTTCATGTTACTGTCTCCTTCTAATGCGGAAATTACACGCATGATAGGATTTTAACACGAAAGAACTAAGCTTGCAATGAGTTTTTTCTTTTCAAGAGGTAATAATCGTGTTAATATATTAAATTGAGGTGAATTATCTTGACTCAGTTAAAGAAAAACGAACAATATACCTGCACAATTACAGGATACAACTCCGAAGGTATGGGCGTAGCCCATATTCATGACCGTGCAGTTTTCATAAAAGATGCAATCGTAGGAGAAACTTGGGAAGTCCTTATTCTGAAGGTCACCACAGGTGCCGTATATGCAAAAGGCATCAATCTTTTGTCCCCCTCTCCCGCTCGTATCGCCCCCGTATGTCCTGTTGCGGGCAAGTGCGGCGGCTGTGTGCTCACTCACATGGATTACAATGAAGAATTGAAATTCAAATTAGAAAAGGTAAACAACGCACTGCATCGAATCGGCGGCAGCGAATTTATAATCGAGGAAATTATCCCGTCCGAAAACGAATTCCGTTACCGCAATAAAGGCATCACCGCTGTCGGAATGCAGAACGGTACTCTTTGCTCCGGTTTTTACAGACAGCGCAGCCATGACATCATTTCCGTAAAAGATTGTCTGCTGCAAAGCGAAACCGCCAATGCAATCAATTGGGCAGTTCTGGACTGGATGAAGCAGCATAACATTCCTGCATACAACGAAGAAACCCATAAGGGCAGTGTGCGTCATGTGTTTACGCGCACAAACCGCAAAGGACAGGTTCTGGTTACCATCGTATCCGCAAAGGGGTTCGGCACTGCTACTCCCACGCTTGCCCCCGCTCTGCTGGAAGTTTGTCCCGATGTGGTGGGTGTTGTTCTTAACATCAATAAGAGCAAGGGAAACAGCGTTCTCGCAGGGGATTTCCATACTCTTTGGGGCAATGATACCATCGAAGAAACCCTGTGCGGCTATAGCTTCTCCATTTCTCCTCAGGCATTTTTCCAAATCAACCCTCCCCAGGCAGAAAAGCTCTATAATCGCGCAGTGGAATACGCTGCACCTAACGGTGGTACTGTACTGGATTTGTACTGCGGTACCGGTACCATTACGCTTTGCCTGTCTGCCAAGGCGGATCAGGTTATAGGTGCTGAAATCGTACCCGAAGCTGTTGAAAACGCGAAAATCAATGCTGTGCGCAATGGTGTCAACAATGCAGAGTTCATTTGTGCAGATGCCGCTGCCGCCGCACAGTCTTTCAAAGACCGTGGGATTCACCCTGACTGCATTGTGGTTGACCCTCCCCGTAAGGGCATGTACCCCGATGCACTGCAGAACATTGTAGATATGCAGCCCGAACGCATTGTTTACGTTTCCTGTGACCCTGCTACTTTGGCAAGAGATATCAAGCTTTTGAGAGAAAAGGGTTATGATATCACTAAGGGTACTGCTGTGGACATGTTCCCCCGTACTCACCACGTAGAAACCGTGGTTCAATTAAATAAGAATCACTAAGGAATATACCATATAATGAAAAAGAAACTTTTACTCCTTTCCGCAATCTCCCTCGCCCTCGCGTTTGCAATTTTTATTTTTTCGTATATTATGTATCACTATTTGGGTCCTGACGGTTTATGGCTCGCCGAATGGCATCCCACACCCGGAAAGCCTTATGTTACACTCCTGTTTGCCATTTGGGGTGTTATGTTCCTATTCAGCAGCGTCATGAGTGCGCTGTCTGCATTCATTTTCTTTCCTAAAAACAAAAAATAAAGAGATGGTTTTATGAATCGTACGCAAAATAATTACGTATTTATTGTTGTCTTATCCTACGTTATCTGGGGCTTTTTGACACTATTCTGGAATCTACTGGTAGAAGTAGATTCCATGTACATACTCACCCAGCGTATCATTTGGTCCATGGTCTTCATGGCTATTTATATGAGCGTTACCAAAAAATGGGATGAGATTATCGCAGTTTTTAAGGATAAGAAATCTCTGCTTATCTGCTTCATCAGCGGTGTGCTGATCACAGTAAACTGGGGTGTATATATTTACGCCGTTAACAATGGACATGTATTGGATTCCAGCTTAGGCTATTTCATTGAGCCCATCATGGTTGCGCTGTTTGGTCTTGTATTTTTCAAAGAGCGTATGAGCAAAGCAGAAAGCTTTACGTTTGTATTGGCTACACTGGCACTGTGCTATTTGATTTTCATCCACCGCACCTTCCCTGTCATTGCTATCGTAATTACAATTTCCTTCTCGGCTTACGGAGCAGTAAAAAAGTCCCTGAAAATCTCCGCTCATGCTTCCCTTTTCATGGAAACGCTTTGCATGACCCCCTTTGCTCTTATTTTTGCATTCTATATGGAAAAGAACGGCATGGGCGTTATTGGACAGATTGACACTGCATCTATGCTGCTTCTTCCCATTTGCGGCATCGTAACCTCTGTGCCCCTGTTGCTGTTTAATATTGGTGTAAAGGAAATTCCTCTGTATCTGATTGGCATTCTAAACTATATCAGCCCCACGATTTCATTTATTTTGGGTTTGGTATATTTCCACGAAACACTGGACATTCACCGTGCAGTTGCTTTTGTTCTCATTTGGATTGGTATTTTCTTCATTATCACAGAAAAGCTCAATATGCTCCGTAAAAGCAAAATCTCCAACGTTGATTCCAATACAGGGAGTAAATGACGTATGCCCATAAAAAAGCTTCGTTTCGATTCTTTGATTTACATACTGTTTGCCGTATTCTATCTTTGGCTCGCTGCTCAGATTCCCTATACTCACGACGACTGGGATTGGGGTCTGGAAATCGGTATGCAGCAATGGCTTACTGCTTCCGTAAACAGTAGATATGTAGGTAATCTCTTTGAAATTATCATGACTCGCTCTGTTTTGCTGAAAACAGTAATTATGGGAAGCACATTCTTTCTGCTCCCCTATCTTTTGACCAACATCGCTGCAAATGACAAAAAATACGCTCACACCAAGCCTTTGCTGTTCCTTGCAGCAAATTTCTTCATTCTAACCATGAGCCGCTTGATTTGGAGTGAAACCTACGGTTGGGTCGCCGGGTTTGCGAACTTCGGTTTGTCCTCCATTTTTATGCTTCTATGCGTAAGGCAATGGCTTCCCCTCTGCGAAAAAGAATACTCCCCCACCAAACATAACGCTGTTTTCAACGTCATTACATTTGGGATTGCCTTTCTGGGGCAGATGTTTATCGAAAATCTGTCCATTATCATGGCAGCCCTGTCCATTTTCGCTTGTATTGTATCCTATATCCGCGCTAGAAAAATCCCCGGTCATTTCATTTCTATGACAATCGGTATGATTCTTGGCTTATGTGTGATGTTCAGCAGCTCCGTATATACAAGCCTGTTCGGCTCCGGGGAAGCCGTTGACGGGTATCGCCAATTGATTGTAAATGCAGAAGGCGGTCTATTTGTAAAGCTGTATAATATCTTTGTACAAGCCGCTCGATTGGCTACCCGTGCAGGTGAAGCTAATTTTATGCTGTGCATTTCCGTTTTGGGTGTACTTACATACAAATTGAATACCCTTCGGAATAAGAAGATAATTCATAAAGCATTGCTTGCCATCAATCTTCTATTTGCAGTTTACTTTACAGTGAATTTCCTGCTGCAGACAGACTACACCCCTGACCGCATCCTTCTTTCCGCCTTTGCCGCTATGGTAAACGCACTGTATTTTCTTACCGTCCCACTGGAGACCTTTATCATTTTCAAAGATAACTTCTCGCTGCAAAGCAAACTCGTTTTTGTGTGGTTTGCAGGCTTAGCACTGTTAGCGCCCTTGGTGGTAACCAATGAAGCAGGCTATCGCTTGATTTTTTCTTTGAACGTCATGGTGAATCTGTTTATTTTAATGATTCTGCATGATATTCTTAAATCTTTGCCCGTTAATAATACAATGAAATGCATTGGGCTCGCAATCGCTTTGGTACCTGTTGTGGTTTGCATAATCGTATACAGCGCCATAGGCAGCTGTAATGCACAGCGTTTGAACCTGATTAAACAAGCATCTATTTCAAACGCTTCTGAAATTACGCTTCCCACCTATCCCTATGCAAATTATTTGCACGCTCCTGACCCCATTGACCAAACACGTATGCAATTTTTCAAAGATTTTTACGGAATCGCTCCCGATGTAAATGTCATCATCGATGCTGTAGAATAATCGGAGGTTTTATGCAGGATATTCTTACCAGAGCAGGCTGCTTTGTAGCAGCAATCATCATGGGCTATGTACTGAAAAAAATCAAAGCCCTTCCCGACAACACCTTTCCTGTACTGACCAAGCTGGTTGTCATGATTACAGCTCCCTGCGCAATCATACATAGCTTCATCGGCACACAATTTGACAAATCCATGCTGTTTTTGATTCCCATGGGACTTCTATTCGGCGTGATATTCATGTTCAGCGCTTATATGCTCCATCTTCGCGAAAATCGTGATTGGAAGGCATTTTCCATTCTGAACATGTCTGCATTCAATATCGGCAGCTTCACACTTCCCTTTGCGCAAGGCTTCTTGGGTCCTGTGGGTGTTATTACAACAAGCCTGTTTGACATTGGCAACGCCTGTATCAGTCTTGGCGGTGCTTACGGGATTGCTGCAGTAGTCAAGGAAGGCAGCGGCTTCTCTCTGAAGCGAATACTGAAACTTCTGGTTAAATCGGTGCCCTTCGTATGCTATGTAATCATTCTAACCATCACCCTGTTAGAGATTCCCATTCCCCGTTTCGTTAATGACTTTACTGAATTGGCCGGTCGAGGAAACGGATTTTTGGCAATGTTCATGATTGGCGTAGGCTTTGAATTGAAAGCGGATAAAACAATGCTATTCAAAATCACGAAGCTCCTTGTTTGCCGTTTTATCATCGCAATTGCACTTGCATTGTGCTGTTACTATCTGCTTCCCTTTGAAATCGCTGTCCGTCAGGCCCTTGTAATTCTGTGTCTGAGTCCCATTCCCTCTATCGCACCTGCATTTACAGGAGAACTGGGTGGAGATATCGGTCTTGCAAGCGCAGTTAATTCCTTCTCCATTGTCATCAGCATCGTTTTGATCATTTCTTCGTTGACAATCATGCTTTGATGGAAGGTGCCCTGCCATGCATTATGTAGACCGAAAAACAGTCTTGCCCCCTAAAATTGCATGAATGTATGCTACACCTGTACCCGTGGCTGCAAATGCATCATCAACAAAAGTAATCATTCTTTTCACAAAAAACACTTGAAACTATTGACAATATGTGATAACATACCATTTGTTGATTACGATTATAACTGAAAGGATTATATATACATGCTTACTACTGTACTGTCTATCATTCAGGTTCTGTGCTGCATCGCTATCATCGCTGTAGTTATGCTGCAGTCCGGCAAGTCCGCAGGTCTGTCCGGTGCTATCTCCGGCGGCGCTGAAACTTTCATGACCAGCGGTCAGGCTAAGACTCTGGACACCAAGCTGTCTAAGGCTACTCCTTGGCTGGCTATGGTTTTCGTAGTTCTGACTCTGATTCTGAACCTGCTGTAATCTGTTAATCGAAACGCCGTACCATTTGGTACGGCGTTTTTTCTTGGAGAAAATTATGAAAGTATCCCCTGAATCCATTTCAAGACATTTAAAAACAAATCATCTCATTATAGAAACTCACGATATTATATCTTCAACAAACACAGTCCTAAAAGAACGTGGACGAAAAGGCGCGCCCCACGGTCTGGTCATTGCAGCTGCAGAGCAGACTGCAGGCAGAGGTCGTATGGGTCGCAGTTTCTTCTCACCTGCAGATACGGGAATTTATTTCAGCATCCTGCTTCGCCCCTCTCTGTCACCTCAGGGCTGTCAGCTGATTACTACCGCGGCATCAGTTTCCTGCGCAAGGGTTTTGGAAAAGGTATCAGGAGAAACCGCACAAATCAAATGGGTCAATGATATATATATCAAAGATAAAAAGGTGTGCGGAATATTGACGGAAGCATCCATCCGCCCCAACGGAACACTTGATTTTGCGGTATTGGGAATCGGCATCAACATCACGCCACCCAAAAACAATTTTCCCGACGACATCATAGAAAAAGCAGGCTCCGTGTTATCCAACAGCACCGATGACCTTCGAGGACAAATCATCGCCGATATACTGAATGATTTCCTTGCCTTGTATGAAACCATTGAAGACAGAGCATACTTTAATGAATATCGCCAACGCTCTATGCTGAACGGTAAGCACATTGAAGTCCTAAAAAACGAGCAAATCATCCCCGCCACAGCACTGTATATTGATGAAGAACTGCGTTTAGCAGTTCAATATGAAGACGGTAAAGTCGAACATCTCTATACAGGTGATGTGTCTATAAAAAAACTATGATTCTTGGGCAAAATTTATAAAAATTTAGGTAAATTTTCATTGACAAACACAGTAGCATATGGTATTTTAGTAGGGCCGCATTGAGTGGGTTAAGGAAGAACTATGTTCACCTACGAGAGCGAGACCTGCAAGAAAGGAAGAAAAACGTACCATGAAGCATGCAATTATCGTAACCGGTGGCAAGCAGTACCGTGTTGCTGAAGGCGATGTTCTGTTCATCGAAAAGCTGGAAGTTGAAGCTGGCGCAGAAGTAAACTTCGACCAGGTTCTGGCAGTTATCGACGGCGAAAACGCAAAGTTCGGCACTCCCGTTGTTGAAGGCGCAACCGTAACCGCTACCGTTGTTAAGAACGGCAAGGGCAAGAAGATCCGTGTCTTCAAGATGAAGCCCAAGAAGGGTTACAAGCGCACCCAGGGCCACAGACAGCCCTACACCAAGGTCGAAATCAAGACCATCAACGCTTAATTGATAAATTAAGCTTACTACTATCATCGATACACAATGGAGGTGTAAAGCATGGCACATAAGAAAGGTATGGGTTCTACCAAGAACGGTCGCGACAGCGAAAGCAAGCGCCTTGGTCCCAAGAAAGCCGACGGTCAGCACGTTCTGGCTGGTAACATCCTCGTTAGACAGCGTGGCACCAAGATCCACCCCGGCACTAACGTAGGTAAGGGTAGCGATGATACTCTGTACGCAAAGGTTGACGGTGTTGTCAAGTTCGAACGTATGGGTAAGGATCGCAAGAAGGTCTCCGTTTACGAGATCACTCAGTAATTGTTTTTCGGCGAGCAGGTACTCAGTACCTGCTCGTTTCTTTTTAAATTTTGATTCTAATTAAGGAGGAACTATGGCCACTTCTTTTGTAGATAAAGTTACGATCACCGTTAAGGCCGGCAATGGCGGCAACGGTGCAGTATCCTTCCACAGACAGCGCTATATCGCAGCAGGCGGTCCCGACGGCGGCGACGGCGGCAGAGGCGGCGACGTTGTCTTCACCGTGGACGATAACATGTCCACCCTGATGGACTTCCGCTACAAGCGTAAGTACGTCGCTCCCAATGGTATGGACGGCAGCAGCAAGCGCTGCTCCGGCAAAAGCGGCGAACCCCTGGTGATCAAGGTCCCCAGAGGCACCGTTATCCGTGACAAGGAAACCAATGCTGTTATGCACGATATGTCCGACGGTAAGGACTGGGTCGTGGCCAAGGGCGGCAGAGGCGGCTGGGGCAACAAGCGCTTCGCCACTCCCACCCGTCAGGTCCCTCGTTTCGCTAAGCCCGGTCTGCCCGGTGAAGCTCGCGAAATCGTTCTGGAGCTGAAGCTTCTGGCCGACGTAGGTCTGGTTGGCTTCCCCAATGTAGGTAAGTCTACCCTGCTGTCCGTTGTTTCCAAGGCACATCCCAAGATTGCAAACTATCACTTCACTACTCTCTACCCCAACCTGGGCGTAGTGTATGTTACCGACGGTGTCTCCTTCGTTATGGCAGACATCCCCGGTATTATCGAAGGTGCAAGTGAAGGTGCAGGGCTGGGTCACGACTTCCTGCGTCATATTGACCGCTGCAGACTGCTGGTCCATGTCATCGACTGCTCCGGCTACGAAGGCAGAGACCCCATTGAAGACTTTGACACCATCAACGGCGAGCTGAGCCAGTACTCCGAACTGTTGGCTGAACGTCCTCAGATTGTAGTCGCTAACAAGACCGACCTGCTGGGTGATGACCGCGAACAGTTGGACGCACTGAAAGCTCATGTAGAAGCACAGGGTTATGAGTTCTATGAAATGTGTGCTGTTATTCACGAAGGCACCCAGGAACTGATGCAGGTAGTCGCAGCAAGACTGCAGACCCTCCCCCCTGTTATCACCTACGAAGCAGAATACGTTGCACCCGAATACGAAGCATGCACTCCCGAAAACACCGTTATTCGTCAGTATGATGATGTATGGACCGTTGACGGTGCATGGATCGATCAGATCGTTGCTGCAACCAACTTCGAAGACTACGAAAGCCGTATGTTCTTTGACCGCAAGATGCGCGAAGCAGGCATCTTCGATAAGCTGGAAGCTATGGGCGTTAAGGACGGCGACACCGTCTGTCTGGGCGAACTGGAATTCGAATACGAAAGATAACATCAGCCTGTACACTGAAAAGTGTACAGGTTTTTTCTATTATTTACAAAATTCTTTCACAGTTTAACAGTTTAAAGAAAAATCACTTTATTTGGCAAAAGGGGATTGACAAGACACCTTTTCGGTGGTATCATGCATTCAAATTGAATCGCTGAGATAGAGGCGCGGGACTCATGAGTATCATTTGATAAGGTCAGGCAACCGTCAATGAGAAAGGGATACCGCCGAAGCGCAGGAAAATGCCTGGTTTTCTGTAGCTGGGTCGTCAGAGAAGATCTGCCGGACTGTCACATTATTACTTTGTGAAGCGCTATCAATGGCCATTCGGTATCATTTTGTTTTTTGACACCGTTTATCCATGGACCGCTAACAAAGCGGTTCATTTTTTATTCCAACGGGTGGAAGAGAAAATCCCGAAAAACATTTCCGAAAGGTGAAGAAAAAAATGATGAGAAGATTCGTAACAATGCTGATGGCTCTGGCCATGATCCTGTCCCTGGCTGCTTGCGGCGGCAATGACAACAGCGCAGAAAACAACAACGACGCAGTCGAAGCTGTTACCGGCGTGGAGGACGGCGTTCTGACCGTCGCTATGGAATGTGCATACGCTCCCTACAACTGGACCCAGAGCGATGACTCCAATGGCGCAGTTCCCATTGCAAACGTCCCCGGTTCTTTCGCTAACGGCTATGACGTTATGATCGCAAAGATGATCGCAGAAGCAAACGGTTGGGAACTGGAAGTTATCCAGTCCGACTGGGACTCTCTGGTACCCGGTGTTCAGACCGGCACCTTTGATGCTGTTATCGCAGGTCAGTCCATGACCGCTGAACGCGCTGAACAGGTTGACTTCGCAGGTCCCTACTTCTACGCTACTATCGTATGTGTTACCAAGGAAGGCAGCGCATTTGCTGACGCAGCAGGTATCGCCGATCTGGCAGGCGGCTCCTGCACCGCACAGATTGCTACCATTTGGTATGACCAGTGCCTGCCCCAGATTGAAGGCGCAAATGTAATGTCCGCTGCTGAAACCGCTCCCGCAATGCTGATGGCTCTGGAAACCGACATGGTTGACTTCATCTGCACCGACATGCCCACCGCACAGGGCGCAGTTGCTGCATACCCCGGCATGAAGATTCTGGACTTCTCCGGCTCCGACGGTGACTTCCAGTTCTCCGAACAGGTTCGCGCAGAAAACGTAAACATCGGCGTTTCCGTTATGAAGGGCAACACCGTTTTGAAGGACGCTATCGACTCCGTTCTGTCCACCATGACCGTTGAAGATTTCAACGAACTGATGGCAAGCGCAATTGAAATTCAGCCCCTGAGCGAATAATTAACTACACTCACTTATAAAACTGTGAATCTATCACAGGGCGAGAGAACTGCCGTTCTCCCGCCCTGTGTGTCAGTTTGAAAATCCCGAAAAGGAGCCTCCACCATGGATAAAATCATTCAGCTGAGTGCCGATATCGTCAAGCTGTGGACGAAATACGGTGACTCCTATATTGTAGGTATGCGCAACACCCTAATTCTCGCTCTTGCAGCCACCGCTATTGGCTGTGTGATCGGTTTTGTTTGCGGTGTATTGAATACCATCCCCTACTCCAAAAACGATCCTCTGCCCAAGCGACTGATTCTGAAGCTTGTTCGCGTGATCGTCCGTCTTTATGTGGAAGTATTTCGCGGTACCCCCATGGTTCTGCAGGCTGTTTTCATGTACTACGGTCTCCCCTACTTTACGGACAATGCCCTGAAGTTCACAAATATCTGGGTGGCGGCTCTGGTTGTTGTATCCATCAACACCGGTGCATACATGGCTGAATCCGTCCGTGGTGGCATCATCTCCATCGATCCCGGTCAGACCGAAGGCGCAAAGGCAATCGGTATGACCCACGTGCAGACCATGACCAATGTCATTCTGCCTCAGGCCCTGCGCAATATCATGCCCCAGATTGGCAACAACTTTATCATTAACGTAAAAGACACCTCCGTCATGTTCATTATCGGCTTCCCCGATTTCTTTGCGGCACACCGCGCAGCAGTCGGTGCAAGTTACCTGTACTTCCCTTCCGCAACCGTAGAAATGGTTGGTTATCTGACCATGACCCTGCTTGCCTCCTTCCTGCTCCGCTGGGTAGAAAAGCTCATGGACGGCGACAGCAGCTACGAGTTGGTTCAGGTTGATAGTCTGACTATGACAGCAGGCACTTACAGTCACCCCGACAGAGGCTCTCCCTTCGATGAACAGAGCAAGGAAGCTCGTCACATTTTGAAGGAATCCATGAAGAACAGAAATTTCAGCGCGAGAGGAGATCGTTGATATGGGCGAAACCATTTTGAAAATTAAACATTTGTCCAAATCCTTCGGTTCTCATGAAGTTCTGAAAGACATTGACTTCAATGTTCAGAGAGGCGACGTTACATCTATTCTGGGCGCTTCCGGTTCCGGCAAGAGCACACTGCTGCGCTGCATCAACCTGCTGGAAACTCCCACTTCCGGTGAGATTCTCTATCACGATGAAAATGTCGTGCGCCGCGGCTTCAACGCTGCTGCATACCGTTCCCGTGTTGGCATGGTATTCCAGTCCTTTAATCTGTTCAATAACATGACCGTTCTGGAAAACTGCATTGTCGGTCAGGTTAAGGTTCTGAAGAAGAGCCGTGAAGAAGCAAAGAAGCACGCCCTGTACTATCTGGAAAAGGTCGGCATGGCTCCTTATATCAATGCCAAGCCCCGTCAGATTTCCGGTGGTCAGAAGCAGCGTGTAGCAATTGCTCGTGCCCTGGCTATGGACCCCGAAATTCTGCTGTTCGACGAACCCACCTCCGCTCTTGACCCTGAAATGGTTGGTGAAGTTCTGGTAGTTATGCACGACCTGGCTAATGAAGGCATCACCATGCTGGTTGTTACCCACGAAATGGCTTTTGCACGCGATGTCAGCAACCATGTAGTATTCATGAGCAACGGTGTCATCGCCGAAGAAGGCAGACCCGAAGACTTCTTCAGCAACCCCAAAACTCAGGAAGCCAAAGACTTCCTCTCCCGTTTCCGCAATAGCTAAACAAAAAACACCCCTTGTACCGTGAGTGGTACAAGGGGTTTATTCGTAGAATAAAATTTGATCGTCATCTTCGATAAAGTAAGTAAAGTCATCTTCTTCGATGACAATCTCCTCGAAGTCGTTATCGTCTTCAAGAATGCCGCCCTCGAAGTCATTTTCCTCAGGGAGTTCTTCGTAAGAGTCACGATACTTCCGATACGCTGCAATACCTGCAGCTGCACCCAACAATGCAGCGCCTACAGCAAAAATCTTCATTCCTTTTTTCATGTTTTCACCTCTAATTTAAATATTTTCAAAAAGAAAGCCCGGGAGTCCCGGGCTTTCTTCGTAAAAGGAAAAAGAGAAAGAGAGTGAGAGAAAAACATATTTCTATGTTCTTTGCACTCTTATCATACTCCTTATCCTCAAAGAAGTTGTGAACCTGGTTTGAATAGATTGTAAATTCCGGCTCAATCTTCAAAGATTATTCAGGCCAATGTAATTTGATTGTTGCTTTATGAATCAGTTCATAAGGCTGATAGGAAAGTTTGGATGTGCGAAGCCCTTCATCACCGGAGTCATCCTCACGGTTAATATAGCAAACTGTATCATCCGTATGGGCCTTTGCAAATTCACGGACAATCATCTGATGGGCGCCAAAATAATCTCTACGGGCTTTTTCAATATGGATAAACAAAGTATCGCCCATGATTTCACCCATAGCTATGGCAGCAATCATGCCGTCAACACGCAAGATATTTCCAAAGAATCCATATACATCCAGATTTTGAAATACATCATCCAAAATCGCCTGTTCCGCATCGTATGTGTCTGATTCCTTTGCTCGGGCATGTCCGATTTCATGACAAAACTCATGAACTTCATCAATGTTATCCACTGTAATGGGCTCAAACGTCCAGTTATCATAGGTTTTCAGGAACTTATTCACATGGTTTCTCTGCCCCGACAGCTTTTTCCCCGCAAAAGTGCGATGACGCTCAGCCTCATACAGATAGTCGGACCAAACTCGATTGAACGCAACATCTCTTACCTGATAATGTGCTTCATAATACGCAAGCTCGCGTTCAGTAACCGCACAGAATGCAGCGGAAATGTTATTTGCCATGCAATATTCAAAAATGAGCTTAATGCCGCGCTCTGTATCTCCGTAGGGGGTCAGGAATGCAACCTTTCCGGGACTGCGCATAACCTTAAACAGGAGAAGGTTATCTTCCATATAGACCTGTGTTTCAAAATAATGACGCCACATGAATACGCCGCCAATAGTCGCATCACAAGAACGTGACCGATATTCTTGAAAGAATCTTCTGACAACAGGAATGTCATCCAGTGTCAAATCTCTAAATTGAATCAAACTTTAATTTCCCCTTATTAGCGAATCATCTCCGCAAATTCATCTTCTGTAATTACGGGTATCCCCAATTCGTTAGCCTTTGTAAGCTTGCTGCCTGCGTTTTCACCTGCGACCACATAAGTGGTTTTCTTGGAAACGGAACCGGATGCTTTGCCACCCATCTTTTCAATGATAGCAGCCGCTTCATTTCTGGTAAATTTCTCCAGCGCACCTGTCAGAACAAAGGTCATGCCTTTAAATCTACTATCCAATACAATGTCCGTGGATTCCATCAGTACGCCTGCTTCTTTCAGTCGCATAATTTGATGGCGGGACTGCTCCTGGTCAAGCCAGCTGCGAATAAAGCCTGCCGTAATGGGGCCGATATCAGATACCTCAGTCAACTCCTCAACAGTGGCTTCCATCAGTTGATCCATAGATCCAAAATGATTTGCAAGTACTTTTGCTGCTTTCGTGCCTACCTGGCGAATCCCGAAAGCACAAAGCAGACGAGCTAAGCCCTGACTTTTACTCTTTTCAATTGACTTCAGCAGGTTGGATGCACTGCGTTTGCCCATTCTATCAAGCTTTGCCACTTCTTCCCCATCAAGATAATACAAATCTGCAGGTGTCCGAATGAGTCCATTATTGATCAGACTTTCGCAAATGGAAATACCCAATCCGTCAATGTCCATAGCTTCTCTTGAAGCGAAATGAGCAATGGTACGAAGCAGCTGCGCAGGGCATTCCATACCCGTGCAGCGCATGGCTGCACCGTCTGAGTCACGCACAATGGGACTGCCGCATTCGGGACAATGCTCGGGAAGCTTGAAGGGAATCGTCCCTTCAGGACGCTTTCCGTAATTCACAGAAAGCACCTCCGGAATAATTTCCCCCGCTTTCTGTACCAAGACAGTATCGCCGATACGGATATCAAGCTTATCTACAAAGTCCTGATTGTGCAGCGTAGCATTTGTAACGGTTGTGCCTGCCAAACGAACAGGCTCAACAACGGCTTTCGGAGTCAAAACCCCTGTGCGTCCCACCTGAACCACGATATCCACTACCCTAGTTTCCTTCTTTTCGGGAGGATATTTATAGGCTACCGCCCATCTGGGAGCTTTTGCGGTACTACCCAATGCCTCTCTTTGAGCAAAATTATTGATTTTAATGACCGCACCGTCCATGTCATATGCAAGGGAATCTCTGTTTTCACCCAAAGCTTCAATACAGCTTACACAATCTTCGATGCTGTCAAATATCTCATAAGGCACTGTAGGAAAGCCCATTGCCTTAATTGCCTGAAGGGATTCATCATGGCTTGTATAGGTTTCGGAAGACGCCTGTACGTTAAAGACAATAATATCCAGTTTACGGGATGCGGCAACTTTCGGGTCTTGCTGACGCATAGAGCCCGCTGCTGCATTTCTGGGATTGGCAAACAACGGTTCCCCATTGATTTCACGCAAGGCATTCAGCTCGTGAAATACCTCTTTAGACATATACACCTCTCCGCGCACAACCAAATGCGCAGGAGCGTTTTTCAGTTTCATAGGGAGATTGCGAACTGTCTTCAGATTTTCCGTTACATCTTCCCCAACGAGCCCATTGCCGCGAGTGGCACCTTGCACGAATATACCATTCTCATAAACAAGGGACATGGAAAGACCGTCGATTTTGGGTTCTACGCTATAAGCATAGGAACCTTCAATCATTTCGTCCATACGTCTCCCAAAATCGTACAGTTCATCATGGGAAAATACGTCATTTAAGCTTTCCAATGGGACTTCATGGGTCACCGCTGCAAAGCTGTTCATTACCGTCCCCCCAACTTTCTGCGTAGGAGAATCGGCAGTCATATATTCAGGGTGCGCAGCCTCAAGTTCCTTCAAGCGGCGCATCATCATATCATATTCGTAGTCAGAGATGACAGGTGCATCCAAATCATAGTAAAGACGGTTATTCTTTACTATTTCACTGCGCAGATGCGTAATTTCTTCTAAAATTGTCATTCCAATCACTCCGTCGTATTCATATACAAATTAGGTACACGCCCTACGATTACCGTTTGTGCAATCAAAACTTCCGTAGTTGCCTGCGTTTCTACAGAGCCCCAGGGCACCAAAACATCAATGTCCACCACAACATCCAATAGCAACCGATGCTCGGTCTGGTTGATGCCGGCTGCCGATAGTTCGCTATGAAACTCGATATGCGGTGAGGTCAGCATAATCATCTGAATTTCGATTTCCGGCCCACGCCCCAACAGAAGGCTGGAGCCAGTCAGATTCCCCATCGGAATCGATACACGCAGATTCTTTCGATCCAACTGCCCTACATAATCCAGCAAAGCCGCAGAAAATGCATTGATTCTGGACATGTTTGCATTCAAGGAAGTTACTTGACCATCAGCACTCATACCAAGGTCAACAAAATACTCATAGTCATAGTTGCCTCTGGACATCATCAAAAGCATGGCTTCATTAACGGTGTCAATAGCCGTGTCTCTGGCATCGGATAGAGCCATCTGACCCGATAGTTCCCGAAGCACTCCGCCAATATATAGCGTTGCAATCAAAATAACAAGAATGCAAGCAAACAATAAGTACACGCATAATTGTTTCCTTGACAGCTGCTGTCTTCGGCGAACCAATCTTCTGTGTCGGGGTCTATTATGAATTGGCATAGAATCACCTCTATGCCAATCATATGCAATTATTCTTCCATCATTTCCGATGCAGCCAGCATAATTCCCAGCTTACCGGATTCGTATGTCAAGCCACCCTGTACATAAGCAATGTAGGGCTCACGCATGGGACCATCTGCAGACAGTTCAATGGAAGAACCGGAAATGAACGCACCCGCTGCCATAATAACATCGCAGTCATAGCCGGGCATCTGCCAAGGTTCGGGAGTTACATAAGAATCCACAGGAGAACCGGACTGAATGCCCCTGCAGAACTTCTTCAAGTTCTCGGGAGTACGCAGCTTTACCATCTGAACAATGTCATCACGCTGCTCGTAAGGTGTAGGATAGGTTTCAAAACCGAGATCGGTAAACAGTGCCGCACAGAATACGGAAGTCTTCAATGCCTGTGCAACTGTGTGAGGAGCAAGGAACAGACCCTGGAACAGCAGTCGATTGTTCCCCAGAGTAGAACCACATTCCCCGCCGATACCGGGAGTGGTCAGTCGGTTTGCCGCACGGTCAATCAGTTCACGACGACCTGCCAGATAACCACCGGTAGGTGCGATACCGCCGCCGGGATTCTTAATCAGAGAGCCGGCAATAATATCCGCACCAACATGGCAAGGCTCACGGTCCTCGGTAAATTCGCCGTAGCAATTATCAACCACAGTAATAGTATCGGGATTTGCTCGTTTTACCGCATCAATAATTCTGCCAATTTCATCAATAGACAGGCTCTTGCGTTCTTCATAACCGCGAGAGCGCTGAATCAAAACAGCAGCAGGCTTCTTTTCGGAAACTGCAGCAAAGATACCTTCGTAGTCGGGTTCGCCGCTTTCAGTCAGGTCTACCTGGTCGTAGCCAATACCATAGAACTTCAGGCTGCCATATTCATCACCGGTAATACCGATAACATTGCGCATGGTGTCATAAGGCAGACCGGTTACGCTCATAAGGGTATCACCGGGCTTAACCGCAGCAAAAAGCGCTGTGGAAATGGTATGTGTACCGTTTACAAACTGAATACGTACGTGAGCAGCCTCTGCACCAAACACCTGTGCATATACCTTATCCAGAACTTCACGGCCCATATCATCATAGCCATAGCCTGTGGTACCTGCAAAGCAAGCTTCGCTCACTCTATGGTCCTGAAACGCCCCCATTACACGGATGGTATTCTTCTGAGCGATATCGTCAATTCGATCAAAAACAACTCGAATATCTTTTTCAATTCTTGCCGCCCGTTCAAACATAGCAGGCTTAATATCTGTAATTTTCAATTAGATTTCTCCCTTGGCATATTCTTTCATAAACAGCTGTGCCAGCTTGTACATTCCTTCAAAATCCTCCATACTGCCAACACTGGAAGGAGAATGAATGTTACGCAGTGCCGCAGCCAATCCCACAACAGGAACGCCGCCTCTGCTGCGCTGAATGTTGCCTGCGTCTGTACCGCCGGCAATCATGCGTTTGGTCTGCCACTTGATGCCGTTTTCATCTGCAAGATGAGTCATTGCATCGTAGAACTTTCTATTATAGATGGTGCTCTTGTCCATAAAAGGAATGACTACACCATTACTGGGCTTGCAAATAGTCTTATGTTCGGGAATGCCGGGCAAGTCTGCCGCGGTAGTGGCTTCCAAAATCAAAGCTGCATCGGGCTGAATGCGGAATGCCGCAGTACCTGCACCGCGTGCGCCTACCTCTTCCTGACAGGTGAACACAAACCAAGTATCACAAGGAGGCTGCTGTTCCATCAGCTTCATGCACACAGCACAGCCCAGTCTATCATCCAAGGCCTTTGCCTTCAGCAGAGTACCAAACTCAAATACGTCAGGATCAAAACAGCCAACATCGCCCAGAGAAACAAACTTTTCAGCTTCTTCTCTGGTTTCAGCGCCAATATCAACATACATAGAAGCAACAGAAGGAACAACCTTATCAGCCTCAGCCTTGCACAGATGATATGCTTTGACGCCGATAATGCCGGGAATATTATGCTCCCCTACCCATACACGCTTGCCAATAACAACTCTGCGGTCAACACCACCAACGAAGTCAAACTTCAGATAACCATCTGCAGTAATGCCTGTAACAATCAAACCAACCTCGTCCATGTGTCCGCATACCATCAAGGTTCTTTCACTGACTTCGCCCTTGCGAAATACGTGAAGGTTACCCATAGGGTCGGTAAACATTTCATCTGCATAGGGCTTTGCATATGCTTCGATATAATCACGTACACGCTCTTCACGACCGGAAGGACCACTGAGAGCGCACAACTTCTTCAATAATTCAATCATACCTGCACCTCTCAAAATCCACGAATATATTCACTGACCAGCTTTACGATGTTCTCGCCGTCACGAAGGTCCATTACCTCATGAGGAGTATGCATATACTTCAAAGGCAAAGAAATCAGCGCAGTCGCAACGCCGCCTCGGGAAATCTGAATAGGCCACGCATTGGTACCGCTGTTGGCACGAATTACATCCACCTGATAAGGGATTTCCAGTTCCTTTGCCAGCTTAATCAGATCGGAAGACATTTTATGGTTCATATTGGGGCCGACCGCAATGGCAGGACCACCACCCATATCCATCTGGTCATAACCATTGGAATCGGGAGATTTTGCAAAATTAACGTCCATTGCAATTGCATAATCGGGAGCGATGTCAAACACTGCCGTGGTAGCCCCACGAGCGCCCACTTCCTCCTGAGCACTGAACAGATAATACATATCCAAGTTCAGTTCTTCATCTGCAAGCTGTTCCATAACCTTGTAGATAATGCCTGCACATGCTCTGTCATCCAAAGACTTGCCGCACAGGCGATGTTCACCCAGCATCACAGGTTCTACATCAAACACAACAGGAGTACCCAGCGCAACAGCATCTTCCGCTTCTTCCTGCGTCATACCAATATCGATGGTAAGCTTTTCAATTTCAAAGGGCTTTTCCATTTCATCTGCTCTGAGAGCATGGGGAGGCAGAGAATCGATCAAACCGCGAATGGGAGGATTGGTCAGTACCTTTACCTGCAGAGCGGGCAGAATACGGGGGTCCACGCCGCCCAAGGTAGCAAAGCGCAGGAAGCCGTTTTCGACACCTGTTACAATCAGACCGATTTCATCGATATGGGCATCCAAAACCATTTTGGGCGCATTTTCTTTGCCGCACTTCTTCACGGCAATCAGATTGCCCATAACATCTGTATATACTTCATCACAGAAAGGCTTTACCTGTTCTGCAAGCCAAGCTGTCACATCCTGTTCAAAACTGATGGGACCGTACATTGCAGACAGTTTTTCAATGATTTCTCTTAATTCCATATCATTCAAGCTCCATAATAATTTTTCTGAACAGATTGCCGCGTTCGGCAAAGTTCTTGAAGAAGTCGAAAGAGGAGCAAGCGGGGCTCAGAAGAACAGTATCCCCTTCTTCTGCATATTCGCTTGCCGCAAGTACATTCTGTTTCCAATCCCCATTAATGAACATGGGGAAAGTGTCGGAATAAGAAGCAGACAGCTTCACAGCATCTGCGATAGCCTGCGCAGATTCACCGCACAAAAACAGTGCCTTGCACCGATTGCATACTTCCTCTGCCATTTCGTCAAAGGGCACATGCTTATCATGTCCGCCTGCGATCAAAATAATAGAATCACTGTCTTTAAAAGAACGCAGACCTGCCACAGTTCTGGTAGGACTGGAAGCAATGGAGTCATTAATATACTTAACACCCTTGTGGGTACGAATCAGCTCCAGACGATGCTGCACACCACTGAATTCACGTGCAACCTGACAGAATACTTCATCACCCACCAAGTCACCAACCGCGCAGTATGCTGCCATGTAATTTTCTACATTATGCATACCGGGAATTCTGATTTCGTCAATATGGATTACAGAAGTTTCCCCACGCATGATTTTGCCATCAGCATAATAAGCACCACTCTCTACAGGATGCTTGCGAGAGAAGCAACGAACCTTCGCCTTGGAATGCGCAGCAAATCCATCGGTAATTTCATTGTCCGCATTGAGCACCAGCAGGCAGTCTTTATCCTGTTCCAAGAAAATGTTCATCTTGGAAACAGTGTAGTCTTCAAAATCAGGATGAACATCCAGATGATTGGGAGAGACGTTGGTCACCACAGCCACATCAGGCTTGCAGTACATAGAGTGCAGCTGGAAGGAAGACAGTTCCAAAACGCAAATATCATTCTCGCTCATGTGGGGGATGTCACACAGCAAAGGTCTGCCGATATTACCGCCCAGATGCACCGTCTTACCGGAAGCACGAAGCAGTTCTGCAATGATAGAACTGGTAGTTGTTTTACCATCGGAACCTGTAATTGCAACAGTCTTGCAGGGGCAGAAACGGAAAAACAGTTCCATTTCGCTTGTGATTTCCACACCTGCCTCCTTCGCCTTCAGCAGATACGGATTCAAGGGCAACAGACCGGGAGTACGGAAAATCAAATCAAAGGCATCCAAGCCTTCCAGATAATCTGCTCCCAGGTGAAGCTTCGCCCCCTGTTCGGTCAATTGATCTGCAAGTTCGCCCATATCCGCAGCAGTGCGCTGATCACACACGGTCACACAGCAGCCATGCTCGCACAATAAAGCAATCAGAGGCTGGTTGCTGACCCCTGCCCCGATTACCGCAATACGCTTATTCTGTAAGCTATCAATGTATTCATAAAAGTTCATAGTATCACCTCTAATAACCTTAATATTATATCGTCAAATCAAAAAAATTACAACAATTATTAGTTGACTCTCAGTCGCAAATTGTGTAAAATACTTCACGCAAGTACGCTGGATGGTCGCGGGCATAAGGCGAAAGCCTGTGCGTGAGGAAAGTCCGGGCTCCACAGGGTAAGGATAACGGGTAACACCCGCCAGGGGCGACCCTCGGACAAGTGCAACAGAAATATACCGCCGTGAAGGCTTGCCTTTGCGGTAAGGATGGAAAGGCGAGGTAAGAGCTCACGCACGGCATGGAGACATGTTCGTGCTGTAAACTCTATCCGGAGCAACACCGTGGGAGAACAATAGGCTGACCCGGCCGTTCTCAGGAGGTGGCTTGAGCGTATTGGCAACGATACGCCTAGATTGATGACCATAATGAACAGAACTCGGCTTACGGGCGAACTTGCACAAAAAAGCAGACACGATATCGTGTCTGCTTTTTTAATTACTTCTTTTTCTCGCATCGATAACAGCCGCGTTCCAAGAAAATCGGTCTGTGCTTGGATTCGATGTGAATACGAGCCAAGTACTCTCCAATGATACCGAGAACCGTTAACTGCATACCGCCCAAAAACAAAATCAATACAACAAGAGTCGCATAACCGGGAACATCAATCCCCACGATCAGCTTTTGGAATATAACAAACAGCATATACAAAACGGCACAAACAGATGTAAACAAACCCAAACCGGTTGCCATTTTCAAAGGCTTCGTGGAAAAAGAGATCATGCCGTCAATCGCATAACGAAACAGCTTTATGGTAGACCAAGAAGTCTTCCCCGCATGACGTTCCTGCACCTCATAGGGACGATAATAGGTGTTATAGCCCACCCATGCAAAAATCCCCTTAGAAAAGCGGTGATATTCAGGCATAGACAAAATTGCATCGGCTACACTGCGACGAATGGTGCGGAAATCGCTGGCATCCTCACGAAATTGAATGTCACACATCTGATTGACAACACGATAGAAACCTTTTTTTAGGAAGGATAACCCCTTCCCTTCAATGCGTTCTTCTTGATAGCAGGCGACCGCATCATATTCGGAGTTTTCCTCCAGAAATTCTACCATCTCACGTACAACAGATACCGGTTGCTGAAGGTCTGCATCCACAAAAGAAACGTAATCACCACTCGCCTTCTGAAGTCCTGCATACATACCGGCTTCTTTACCGAAATTTCTGGAGAAATCAACCACAGTGATATTGGCACATTGTCTATCCACCAATTTCTTCAGTTCGCCAATGGTATTATCCTTGCTGCCGTCATTGACGAAAACAATTTCATATTCGATGCCAACCAGGGCACGTTCTGCAGTTTCAGCAAACAAGGCAATATTTTCTTCTTCGTTATAGCATGGTACAACCAATGACAGCTTCATTGCTCGTTCGTCCTTCCGAAATTTTATAATATAATAGTCTATCACACACTACACACAAACACAAGTTCACAATTTATCTATCACATTAGGATAAGCTGTGTTATAATAAATCAAAACATAACAATACTACATTCATCGGAGGTATCATCATGTATATTGATATGACATATATCGTACTGGTACTGCCTGCAGTCATCTTTGCTTTATGGGCAAGCAGTCACGTAAACAGCACCTTCTCCAAGTATAGTCAGCAGTTCAACAGACGCCATATCACAGGTGCACAAGCTGCTCGATATGTACTTGATCACAATGGCTGCCGTGATGTGCGTATTCAAAGAGTCGCCGGCGAATTGACCGACCACTATGATCCCAAAGAAAATGTGATTCGACTGTCGGAAAGTGTGTACGACAGCAGTTCTTCCGCTGCAGTGGGTGTTGCCTGCCACGAAGCAGGTCATGCCATTCAGTACGCCGAAAACTACGCTCCCATCAAAATGAGAGCGGCTATCATTCCCATCACAAACATCGGTTCCCGTCTCGCAGTTCCCCTGATTATGCTGGGTCTGATTTTATGCGCCCTGGAGCCCGCATGGATTGGCATTGCCTATATCGGTATCGCCTGCTTTGCGCTGAGTACCGTGTTCCAGCTTTTAACGCTCCCCACTGAATTTAACGCAAGCCGCCGAGCCATCGCCGCCATCGAGAGCAGCAACCTGCTGGTAGGCGAAGAATTGGAAGGCGCCAGAAAGGTTCTGACGGCCGCAGCGCTGACCTATGTGGCTGCACTGGCAGTTTCTCTCATGCAGCTGTTAAGACTTCTGATTTTGGTAAATCGCCGCAGAGATTAAATCAAATAAATCACCCCCGAACATCTCGCAATGTTCGGGGGTATTTTCATAAATAACCAATTAAATACTTACACTTGCATCTGTAATGGTGCGCATAGCTTCTTCTACAGGCATTCCATTTTCAATTGCAGTTTTACGAGCAGCATTGACCGCCTGAATGGTCTTAACGCGCTGTCCATCCAGCTCATATCCTTTCATAGCCCAAAGGGTCAGCAGCCAAGCGGCCATAGGTACCAAGCAGAACAGAGTAATTACAACCCAGTTCATACCGGGCGAATATGCAGTGCCCTTGGTGGGCAAATCGCCAATGCCGATGCACAGCAAAGCAATAGAAACCACCGTGGCAGACAAAGAGGAAACAAGCTTATCCACCAAGGAGAACAGGGTACCCATAATGCCGGGGATGAATTTACCGGAGCGATAAGTTTCATAGTCTGCGCAGTCTGCTACCATAGGAATAGGCATATCTGCTGTGGAATAATAAGCACCATAGCCGATACCGAAGAACAACACGAACAGAATTGTGTACAAATTCAAAGCCAAACCATTCTCGTCCATAAGGCTCATGTTCAGTGCAGGAACACCGGGACGCCATAGAATCAGCAGCGCAAGCACACCGATATAGCTTACCAACGCTACCGTAACATAAGTGACCAAGGACTTTTTCTGGCCGTGCTTCTGAGAGGTTCGCACTGTCAAAAGGAAGAAAGGCGCAGAAAACGCATATCCAAGAACCATCATAGGCAAATACAGACCATCGTAGTTCCCCATCATGCAAGAATACAGCATAATCAGAACGGTCAGATTGGTCGCAATGGATAAAGCCAGCTTGCACCCACCACCTGCAATCATCAAACGCTGCAGGGGCTTATTGGCTTTGATAATGGCAAGATATTCGGAAACTTTTACAGTTTCCTGCTTACCACCAATGCCGAAATATTTCTCGTTGTCCTTTTCCCAGATACCGATAATCGCAAGAATCGTCAGTACGATGGAAATTACAATACCAATAGGCGTCATAATGCGGAACCAGGCTGCATTAAAGTCACCAGCAAAGTTATCCCCTGCCAAAACAGGAGCCAACGCCTGCATAATGCCCATACCAACCAGAGAACCAACGGTATTAAATATGGTAAACAAAGGACGCTGATTGGGGTCATTGGTTAAAACAGCTTGTGCAGAGCGGGTAACGGATGTCTGGAAGGTATACCCGATGACCCATACCGCGTACAAAACTACAAATGCCACATAACGCATGGTCATTGCAGTTTCGGGAATCATGGGGGTGAATACATAAAGCAGTATTACCGACACAGACATAATGACGTTACCGATTACCATAAAGGGGCGGAATTTACCAAACTTCCCGTTGGTTTTATCCATCAGCGCGCCGATGACAGGGTCAGTAATGGCATCAAACACACGCATGCCTGTTACCATTACAGACGCAAATACCATGGCCAACCCCAAAACCTTATTACCAAAGGTAGCAATGTAGCTCAAGATCAGCACATAGTACACATTGGTGGCACCATTATTCATAGGAAACAGCGCCAACTGATAGAGCTTTGCTCTGTTAAGATTGGAATCACTCATAACGTTTCCTCCTTAAGTCCAGTTGCCGCCATTGCCTTCGCCCTTGCGGAGCTTATAGGCAGGATTGGGCTTGTTTACACGGCGAATCAAAGAGCTATCAGAGCAATCTCCTGCTACCGCCTTCAATTCCATTTCTCCCTGCAGAGGAACACGGAAGGTAAACACCTTATCCCCTGTTTGTGTGCCGATTTCCATCCCATTAGCGTACAGAGTTACCTGATTATGATTGGAATAAACCTTAACTGTTGTTGTGCTTTCCGCTCTATCTACATAGCGGCTGCCGCATAGATGAACAAAAGGCTCCTTGCTCCAATATGCCTTGTATAGGTAAAAACTGTCTTTTTTAATCTTGCGGTCAAAGGTTACAAGACCCTTATGGTTCATGCCCGGTTCGCCGCCCTGATTACGAGCATCAGCAGCAAAGTCAAACATATTCCAGATATGCGTCGCCCACATATAGGGACGCTTATCAATAAACTTAGCAAGATACTCGTGATAAACCGCCTGATATTCTTCCGTATGGTCACCGCGTCTGGGCTTGGAGGAATGCAGATTGGGCATAGCCTCACAACCATATTCGGAATAACCGATGGGACGATTAGGATACATCTTATGGAAAAAGTCTACCCAAATATCATTGAGGAACAGCCCCGGAACATACCATCCCAAATACAGATTCCAGCTAACCAAATCGGTAATATGGGCAACCTTATGGAAGGGATGACACACCGCATAGCACGCCAGTGTGGTGGGTCTGGTGGGGTCCAGTTCATGAATCAAATCATTCAGCACATGATGATTTTCCAGCATATTCTTCTTATCCTTGGTGGAAATCGTGATTTCGTTAGACACACCCCAAGTTACAATAGACGGATGATTATAATTCTGAGCAATCAATTCCTTCATCTGGTTGATTGTATTCTCACGACCGTTGGGCAAATGCTCGGAAATATAGGGAATCTCCGCCCATACCGCCATACCATATTTATCACACAAATCATAGAAATACTGGTCATGCTGATAGTGTGCAAGGCGAATGGTATTGGCACCGATTTCACGAATCAGCTCCATATCCTTGTCGTGATGTTCCTCGGTAATTGCATTACCCAGTCCCTTCCAGTCCTGATGACGACATACACCACGAAGCGGATAGCTGCGCCCATTCAAGAAAAAGCCCTTCTGAGGGTCAACGTAGAAGGTGCGGACACCAAACTTAGTAGTCACCATATCCACAGCATGTCCATCTACGGACAAAACTGCGGTACAGGTATAGAGATACGGGTCGTCAATCCCATCCCAAAGATGAACATTGGGAATCACCAACTCCGTATCAAAGCCACTGCCCTTTGCTATAACCATTCCTGCCGCATCTCGAATCATCACTGATACGGTACCGTCACAATTTGCATAGGTACGGACATTGACCTGACCATCATTCCCTTCCACGGTTGAAGTCACAGCAATGCCGGGACAACCGTAGTAATCCATATCAAAATGATTTTCATTGACGACAATAAGCTTTACATCGCGGTAAATGCCGCCATAAAATGTAAAATCAGCCTTTTGGGGATAAACACAGTCATTGACGGAGTTGTCTACATACACTGTCAGATGGTTTTGTACTTGAATGAGATCAGTAACATCTTTACGGAAGGTGGAATAACCACCGTCATGGGTCATCACTTCAACATCATTCAGCACAACTTTCGCAGAGGAATTCACGCCGTCAAACTGGAGATAAACCCGATCCCTCACCCCGAAACTCGGGGCGAGGAAATCCGTTTCATAGATACAGGTTCCGCGGAAATAGTCATCTCCGCCGTCCTGACCATCAATGTTGTTCCAAGTATGGGGGATCGTGACCTTCTGCTTACTGCCGTCATGATAGATAAACGTCCAGTCATTATGATTGAGTTTACAAATTGTTCTCATAGAACAAAAACTCCTTACTTCGCTTTCTTATATGCTTTCCAGTTTGCGTATTCTTCGGTCTTGCGCAGCTTACCTGCCCCCTTGATCCACATAGCAGCACCAAGCAGAGTCAGCACCCAGCAAACAACCATTGCAGTACGCAAAGTGGTCAGAATGGGAGGAGTGATTGCGTGGACAACAGTTTCGGGACCAACGCCGTTCATTGCAGAGGAATTTGCCAGAGCGTACAGATTGTGGTGTACAGCATTGCGCATTGCAGTAACTACAACAGGATCGTTTTCATATTCGGGAAGCTGCTGTACAACATACCACAGCATTGCGTCAAAAGTAGTAACGCCGCCGCCCAGAATGCCGTCAACACCGTTTGTGTAGGTAACCAGAACGTTATCGGTGATAGAGAAGCCATTATTGCCCCATTCTTCACGCATAATGTTATTCATCAGATTGTAGTTACCCCCGGACCAGCGAGTACCCCAACGGGTATAAGCGGTCATGATGCCGTTGCCATCAGATTCTTCCAGAGACTTCTGGAAGCCCTTCAGGTAAATTTCACGAGCAGCCTGTTCGCCAACCCATGCAGCCTGACCCAGACGTTCCTGTTCACAGTCATTCAGAGCGAAGTGTTTCATAACAACGTCAACGCCCTTATCCTGGATACCCTGAACTTCAGCGCCGCCGATTTCACCTGCCAGGAAGCCGTCTTCGGAGTAATATTCGAAGTTTCTGCCGCCATAAGGAGTACGATGAGTATTCGCACCGGGACCGTACAGACATGCAACATCAGCAGACAGGCAGTCGTTACCGATGAGATTACCTACGTTGTACATCAGTTCGGTATTGAAGGTTGCGGACATAACGTCTTCAGAGGTAAATGCAGTGGGTTCTGCCTTCTTCAGACCGGAACCAAACAGTGCAGCAGTCAGACCCTGAGGACCGTTTTCGTCACGAGAGCCGGGAGCATTAACAGATTCTGCGGGCATGCGCCAGTGGAAGGAGTCACCAATCATGGAAACCATTTCGTCGAAGGTCAGCTGATCCAGCAGCAGCTGCCAATCGGGGTCATCAAAGTCCTTACCGATCATGTCATACAGACTCAAACCGTTGTCTGCGCCCAGAGTAGGCATAGCAGTTTCGGGATAATCAGCAGGGTCATACTGAACATCCTGCAATTCGTCAATCATCTGTTCGGTCAGAGTCAGCTGCTTAATTTCCTTGGGGAAAGTGCCTTCCCAGTCATTTCTGGTCAGATAAGTGATGGTATCGTCAGTACCTTCATACAGATTGATATCCGCGCCGGACAGCTGGTTGACAATGGGAGTACCGTTAAGAGAAGTGGAATAAGTGGTAGTGTCCAGTTCTATTTCGTTCCACTTGTAGGTCAGATTCTTATTGCCTTCCGCATCCATGCCGTCATCTGTAGTATAGCCCTTTGCAGCCAGGATGTTATTTACCGCATTATGAGCAT
>JAZREI010000121.1:0-4616 GCA_045660685.1 Oscillospiraceae bacterium | reverse complement strand
GTTCGGCTATGAGATCAGCGGCGTAATCCACGTTCTGGTCTGCGAAGGCTGAGATAGAAAACAACCACTTCACCTTTGTGGAGTGCAACTGATTTGAGGGAAGCAAATGGAAGAATTGCTTGGTAAACAAATCCCCCATAGCCCCCAGGCGGAGCAGGCCATTCTCGGCTCCATGCTCATTGACCCCCGCTGCGTAGCGGATGTTGTGGGCAAGGTAGGGGCAAAGGACTTCTACCATACCGCAAACCAGCAGATTTTCGAGACCATTTATACCATGTTCTCGTACAGCCAGACCATCGACCCCATTACCGTACTGGACCAGATGAAGGTCCGCGGTTTCTATCGGGAAAATGAGACGGAACGCTATTTGCGTGAACTGATGCAGATTACCCCCACTGCGGCAAACGTCATGGAGTACTGCTCCATCGTGCAGGACAAGGCTATGCTGCGCAGTCTGCTGGACATTGCCGACGAAGTTAAGGATATGGTCAGCGACGGTACAGGGGAAGCTGCTGCCATTTTGGACAGCGCAGAACGCAAAATTTATGCCCTGCGTCAGGGCAGAGTCAGCGAAGGTCTGCTGCCTGTGTCTCAGGTGGTCAACTCCACCTATGCCCAGATTCAGGAGGCGGCGGAAAATCAGAACGCCATCCCCGGTCTGTCCACAGGTCTGCCCGATATCGATAACCGCATTCTGGGTATGAACCCCGGTGAACTGATTTTCATTGCGGCACGTCCCGGTATGGGTAAGACCAGTATTGCTCTGAACATTGCTTTGGCGGTTGCCAAGCATTCGGGCAAGGCGGTTGCGATTTTCTCTTTGGAAATGGCCAGAGAACAGATCGTTTCCCGTATGCTGGCATACGAAGGTCTGGTCAACGGCAAAAAGCTGCTGACAGGCAACCTGACTGCGGAAGACTGGCGCAGAATCGGCGATGCGGCCACCACCATCAGCAATACGGAAATGTACGTAGACGATAACCCCGTGCTGTCTGTTGCGGATATGAATGCAGCCTGCCGCCGTGTGGATAATCTGGGTCTGGTAGTCATCGACTATCTGCAGCTGATGACCTCTGCTGGCGGTAAGCAGAAGTATGCCAACGAAAGCAGAACACAGGTGGTCAGTGATATTTCCCGTATGCTGAAGATTATGGCAAAGGAACTGAATATCCCTGTGGTATGTCTGTCCCAGCTGTCCCGTGCCAGTGAAGGGCGACAGGATAAGCGCCCTCAGCTGTCTGACCTGCGTGAATCCGGCTCTATCGAACAGGACGCTGACGTTGTTATCGGTCTGTATCGTGACGGCTATTATAACCCCGAGTGTGAGACTCCCAATGTGGCGGAAGCACTCATTTTGAAAAACCGTAAGGGCGAGGTCGGTCCTGTGAAGCTGACCTGGCTGCCCGAATATACTGCATTTGCACCCTATGAAGGGCGATACGATGACGAATACTGAGTATTTGCGGAAATATGACCTGCTGCCCCAAGGGGGACACCTGCTGTGTGCCCTGTCGGGGGGCAGAGACTCCGTGTACCTGCTGCATCGCCTGTTGGAATGGCAGAGGGAATACGGATTTACGGTCTCCGCAGCCCATTTTAATCATAAACTGCGGGGAGAAGAATCGGACAGAGACGAAGCATTTGTCCGTGGGCTTTGCCGAGATTGGAATGTGCCTTTGATTGTTGGGGCAGCGGATGTTCGCGGCTTCGCTGAGGAGCGGGGCATGGGCATTGAAGAAGCAGCCCGCACACTGCGCTATGGGTTTCTGGAAGAAACCTTAGGCGAAATTGGCGGAGATGTGATTGCCACAGCCCACCATGCAGATGATTTGGCAGAGACCATGCTGATGAATCTGGTCCGTGGGGCAGGCACAAAGGGATTGTGCGGCATTCCCCCAAAACGGGGCGTAATTGTGCGGCCTATTCTTACGGTGACCCGCAAGGAAATCGATGCTTATATGGCGCTGCATGGTCTTCCCTATGTGGAGGACAGCACCAATGCCCAAGATGACTGCACCCGAAACCTTCTGGGGCATCATGTGATGCCTGTACTGGAGCAGCTGAACCCGTCTTTTGCCGAGCATGCTGTGGATGCGGCTATGCTGCTGCGTGAAGACGAAGCATACCTGCAAAAGCAGGCAGAAGCATTTTTGGAAGAACAGCCTGCAGAGCAGGGAATTTCTTGTGATACATTGCTGACGCTGGATGAGCCAATAGCTTCTCGTGTGATTCGTACCGTATGGGGCGGCAGCTTGTCCAATGTACATGTGGGACAAATCCTTGCATTGTGCAGGGGAGAAGGTCTTGCCTATGCCCATATTCCCCATGCAGTGGTTCGCCGTGACGGGGGACGGCTGTGGGCGGATGAGCCTATGGAAATTCCTGCGGATACCCTTTTGCAGGGTGAACGTGGGGAAGTGCAGTTCGGCGATTTTCGTATTTTATGGAAAACGGGCATATTTAACGGTGAAGTTCACAATTCATTCAACACTTTTATACTGAAATATGAGAGTATGGAAGGCACTGTAACAGCGACTGTCCGCCGTGATGGGGACCGCGTGAAATTGGCGGGACGCAGCGGCAGCAAGAAGCTGAAACAGCTCTTTCAGGAACGTAAGCTAACACAGCCACAGCGAGCAGTGACACCGATTATACGTGATGAGCTGGGAATTGCCGCTGTTTACGGGTTCGGCATTGCACAGCGATGTGCGGCGGAAATCGGCGATAAAATATTGATTGTTCACGTGATAAATTAAGAGAGAAAAGGTGGATAATACTATGAGTATTCATAATGACATTGAAAGAGTATTTTACAACAACGAAGAAATCCAGGCTAAGGTAAAGGAACTGGGTGAAGCCATCACTCGTGATTATCAGGGCAAGAACCCCATCTTTATCGGCGTTTTGAAGGGCTGCTTTGTGTTCATGGCTGACCTGATGCGCTATGTGGACCTGCCTTGCGAAATCGAATTCATGGCAGTTTCTTCCTACGGCAAGGGCACCACATCCTCCGGTGCGGTACAGATTAACAAGGACCTGAACTGCGATATCGAAGGTCGTGATGTTATCATTGTCGAAGACATTCTGGACAGTGGCGTGACTTTGAATTATCTCAAGGGCTATCTGATGAACAGAAAACCCGCATCCATCAAAATCGTGACTCTCTTTGATAAGCCTTCCAGAAGAAAGGCACCCATTTATTCTGACTACTATGGCTATGAAGTTCCCGATGCTTTCATCGTGGGCTACGGCCTTGACTATGCGGAAAAATACCGCAACCTGCCGTATATCGGCGTTCTCAAGCCCGAAATTTACGAATAAAGGCTTGAAGTTTAGCAATTAAAGGATGTGAAAAGGATGAAATCCAAACAGAAACGCAACAGAGATGCGGCGTTTTACCTTCTGCTCCTGGTCATCCTGCTTTGTGCCATCTATATGCTCGCAGTTCCTCAGAATAAGCCCGAGGAACTGACCTTCTCCGGCGTTATTGAACTGTTTGAAGACGAGAAGGTAGAAGCATTCGTGGTGGAAGGCAGTCAGCTGATCTTGGATATCAGAGACGAAGATGAGGACATTGTATATCCCCTGTACGATGTGGACCTGTTCAATGAAAAGCTCGGTGCTTTGATTGAACAGCAGCGTGCTGACGGCACACTGACCGACTACGACTATAAGACAGGCTGGGTGGCTCCCTGGTGGATGTCCATGATTCCCTATCTGCTGATGATGTGTCTGTTCATCGGCGTATGGTGGTTCATGATGAACAAGGCAGGCGGCGGCGCTCCCGGCGTTGGCAAGTTCGGCAAGGCTCGTACCAAGAATGCAAACGAAACCACCTCCAAGGTCACCTTTAAGGACGTTGCAGGTGCTGACGAAGAAAAGGCAGAACTGGAAGAACTGGTAGACTTCCTGAAGAACCCCAAGGACTTTGCGGCTATGGGCGCACGTATCCCCAAGGGCGTGCTGCTGGTTGGCCCTCCCGGTACCGGTAAGACCCTGCTGGCGAAGGCAGTTGCAGGGGAAGCCAATGTACAGTTCCTGTCCATTTCCGGTTCCGACTTTGTGGAACTGTATGTAGGTGTGGGTGCATCCCGTGTTCGTGACCTGTTTGAACAGGCCAAGAAGGTTGCTCCCTGCATCATCTTCATTGACGAAATCGACGCTGTGGGCCGTCAGAGAGGCTCCGGTCTGGGCGGCGGTCACGATGAACGTGAACAGACCCTGAACCAGCTGCTGGTTGAAATGGACGGTTTCGAAAAGAACTCCGGCGTTATCGTTATGGCAGCTACCAACCGTGCGGACATTCTGGACAATGCGCTGCTGCGTCCCGGTCGTTTCGACCGCCGCATCTATGTTGGCGTGCCCGACGTGAAGGGCCGTGAAGCAATTCTGCGTGTTCACGCTAAGGATAAGCCTCTGGGCGATGACGTAGACCTGAAGAACATTGCTCGCGGTACTCCCGGCTTTACCGGTGCGGACCTGGAAAACCTGCTGAACGAAGCTGCTCTGCTGGCTGTACGCAGAAAGCGCAAGTTCATTATGCAGGAAGATATTGACGAAGCAATTCTGAAGGTGGAAATGGGTCCCGAAAAGAAGTCCCATGTAATCACTGAAAA
>JAZREI010000120.1:0-10312 GCA_045660685.1 Oscillospiraceae bacterium | reverse complement strand
CCCCTGCTAAGGGAGTAGGCGGTGTTGAGCCGCGCGGGGGTTCAAATCCCCCCTTCTGCGCCAAAGACCGTTCCGAAAGGAACGGTCTTTTTTATATTCGGGATTTGCGTGTGAAAGAAAAGAGAGGCGAAGGTCCTCTCTTTTCTTTTTTTTGCAATCGTGCTACACTGAAGCAAATTGAGTCATTACGAAAGGGTGATCACATTGAAAATTGCTATGGTTGGTTCCGGGGCTGCGGGCAGCGTTTTTGCGGCCTATTTGAGACGGGGCGGTGCTGAGCTTTATCTGGTGGACCGCTACGAAGCACACATGAAGCAGATTCGTGAAAACGGTCTTTTGCTCCGTGAAGGGGAAACCGAGACCCTGCTGACGGGCTTCCGTACCGGCGCATCTGCTAAGGAAATGGGCATCATGGACGTTGTGATTCTCATGGTGAAGTGTACCCAGACCCGTGATGTTATGCCCGATGTGATGCACTGCGTTGGGGAGCATACTGTAGTGGTTAGCCTGCAGAACGGCTTGGACAACCATGAGATTCTCCGTGAATTTGTTCCCGATGACCGCATGATTCTGGGCTTCGGCAAAATCGGCACCGAGCTTTCCGCTCCCGGTGTGTGCGTTGCCAGACCCGAGCCCGGCACTGCCATGTACTTCGGTGCGGTGCAGGCAAGCGAACGCACTGCTGCTGTGGGACAGCAGCTGGAACGCTATTTCCGTGAGGGCGGCTGCCAAGCGGAATTCGTAGAGGACATCCGTCCCTATATCTGGCGCAAGGGCATTTCCAACTGCGGCTACAACACCGTATGCGCTGTGCTGGGACTGCCTGTTGGGGCTGTGCTGCGCAGTGAGGACGGCAGAGGTCTGATTCGCTGTGTATGGAGTGAATGCTGCGATGTGGCGGAGGCGCTGGGCATCGGCCGCTTCCACGAGGAGATGGATGCTGAGGAGCAAAAGCTGCTGGAAGGCTTTGCGGAATACTATCCCTCCATGGCCCAGGACGTAATAAAGCATCGACAGACGGAAATCGAACACATGAATGCTGTGGTGTCTCGTTACGGAAAACAACTGAACATCCCCACGAATACCAACGACTTGTTGGTGGCTATGATACGCACTGTACAGTACAATTATGAGGTGAAAAAGTAATCCGCGCTCCGCGGACACTTGTTAATAATTCAACAAGTTGCCGATTTAACTAATTAAAGAGGCGCCTATTTGTCATATTGGTAGAAAATCCCGCTGACCTTGGATTTGTTGTTGCTTTTTGTTTCTATTTTGTGTAGTATATCGAAAACGATTCACCATAGTAAATCGTTTTTGTAGAAAACACACACAGGAGAGATTGCTATGCAAAACAACACAAACAAAAGTTCATGGGCATACGCATTTACAGTTGCGTCCATGTGGTTCGGTACACACGTTGGTGCCGGCTTTGCGACCGGTAACCAGGTTGTGGGATACTTCTCTAAGTACGGCGTGCTAGCTTCTCTATTCCCTGTGTTGGCTATGGGTATTCTGGCGTACGTTATGTACGTATACATGAGCTACGCAAAGTGCAAGGGCTTCAATAACTACAAAGACGTATTTAAGTCCGTTTATCCCAAGCCTTGGATGGAAGTTTTCTTTGAAGTCTTCTACATCGTTATCATTCTGGCTGCTGTAGCAGGCTGCATTACCGGCGCTGCACAGATTATCGCAAGCATCATTGGCGAAGCCAATTACGGCGCAGTTGGTTTTGAAGGCGTTACCTGGACTTACAACATCGTTGCTACCGTAGGCATCATCCTGCTGTGCATCTTTGGCGTAAACCTGATTCGTATTCTGTCCACCGGTCTGACTGTTCTGATTATCGGCACCGCTCTGGTTGTGGGCGTTGTTGGTCTGGCATACGGCGGCACCATCGACGCTGTTCTGGCTGCGAACCCCCAGATCGAAGCTGTTTCCCATGTGAACAATATGGGTGAAGCAATGTGGCGCGGCATTATCATCTACGCTGCATTCCAGTGCGTATCTCTGCCCACCATGATTACCGGCAGTGAAAACCTGTCCCTCAAGGGTATCAAGCGTGCAGCTCTGCTGGGCTGGATTATGAACGGCGGTATCCTGGCTTTCTCCGCAGTTATGCTGAGCAAGTGGTACCCCCTGCTGCAGGGTATGGCAAATGCAGGTCCCGAAGTTTACAGCCAGATGGTTAACATCGGCGGTGTTCCCACTGCGATTCCCAACCTGACCATTCTGACCCTGACCGGTATGAAGGGTCTGTACGTAGCATACAACGTGCTGCTGTTCTGCGCATTTATTTCCACCAGCATTACTCTGGTATTCTCCATGATCAACCGCTTCAGCCCCCTGCTGACTCCCAATCTGGTAAAGAACGAAAAGTTCGGCAAGTTCCTGGTTGGCGCAGTTGTTCTGACCCTGTGCCTGCTGATTGCTCCTCTGGGTCTGACCAAGATCACCACCATGCTGTACGGCTACGACGGCTATCTGGCAGTTGCTGTTATCTTCATCCCCGCTGTTATCTGGGCTCTGCCTGCAGTTAAGAAGATGAAGGCTGAAATGGCTGACGCAGAATAATTTGTTCCTTAAAACTTAACCACAGGAAAGAAACTCTTTTGGGGTTTCTTTCTTGTGCATTTTCTAAAGATTCCACAAACATTCGTCAAAGGAGACACCTATTATGAAATTTGCAATGTATGGTTCCGGCGCTGCAGGCAGCGTATTTGCTTCTTATATGCGTAAGGGCGGTGCAGACATTATTCTGATCGACCGCTATGAAGAACACATGAAGAAGGTCGCCGAAAACGGCATGAACTTCACCATCCATCTGCAGGAAAACGGCGAGTACCGTGACATTAACGAAGTGCTGACCGGCTTCCGTACCTACACCTCCGCAGAAGCAGCTGCAGAAGCAGAAGGCAAGGTAGACGTAATCATCTACATGACTAAGGCAACCCAGCTGGAAGCAGCAATTCAGGACTCTCTGCCTCTGGCAGGTGAAAACACTGTTGCTTGCTCTCTGATCAACGGTCTGGGCAATGACGACAACCTGCTGAAGTTCTTCCCTGCAGAACGCTGCATCATCGGGTCCGGCGTTCTGGGTACTGCAATGCCCGCACCCGGCAGCTGTGTCTCCACCCCCGCAGGCGGCGTTCAGATGAACTTCGGTTCCATCAAGAGAGCTGAACTGAACGATGCAGCTTGCGAAGAAATGGAAAAGCTGTACCGTGCAGGCGGCTGCGATGCTTACTGGCGTAAGGACGACGTTTACAAGTACCTGTGGAAGAAGATTATCGTTAACGCTACCGTTAACACCGTTTGCGCTGTTCTGCGTATGAAGATCGGCGAAGTTGAAGCTGATCCCTTCGGTCAGCAGCTGTTCCACGGCGTTATCCGTGAAGCTTGTGCGGTTGCTACCGCTCGCGGCACCGCTCTGGACGCTGATGAGTTCATTGCAAACGACCACAACGACATCGTTACCAACATCGGTGACTACTACCCCTCCATGGCACAGGATATGCTGTTCAACCAGCGTCAGACCGAAATCGACGTTCTCAACGGCAAGATTGCTGAATACGGCGCAGAACTGGGCATTCCCACTCCCGTATGCTCCACTCTGTCCACCGTTGTCCGTGCAATTCAGGGCAACTACGAAAAGCAGTACCTGAAGTAAGAATATGAACCTATCAAAAGCCACCTTGTTTACAAGGTGGCTTTTCTTTTGGGGGAATGTCTGCTATACTATACTTAATTGTATCAAATAGATTTGGGAGGTTTGGAAATGATTTTGGAACTGATTCGCAGCAGACGCAGTGTGCGTACCTTTGCCCCTAAGGAAATCCCCGGGGAGGTATTGCAGGATTTGATGGACTTTGCAAACGACATTACCAATCCCTATGGGGTGCCTGTGTGGTTTAAGCTGCTCAACGCCAAAGCACATGGTTTGTCCAGTCCTGTCATCAGTGGCGGCGATTGGTATATTGGCGGTGGCGTGGAAGATGTGCCCTACAGTGCGGAAGCTTTCGGGTATTCCTTTGAAAGACTGGTGCTGTATGCACAGTCTTTGGGCTTGGGCACCACTTGGATTGGCGGCACCATGAACCGCGGCAATTTCGAGCGGGCTATGGAGCTGCTGGATGGAGAACAGATGCCTTGCGTGACCCCTCTGGGTTACCCTGCCGATAAGATGTCTCTCCGTGAGACCATGATGCGCAGGGGTGTGAAAGCAGGTTCCCGTTCTGCATTCGGGGAAGTGTTCTTCGACGGAAGCTTTGGCAAGCCCCTGACCCCTGAGCGTGCGGGCAAATTGGCAGAGCCTCTGGAAGCAGTGCGCCTTGGTCCTTCCGCTGTGAATAAGCAGCCCTGGCGTGTGGTTGTCACTGAGGATGCGGCTCATTTCTATGTGAAGAAGGTGAAGGGGATTCCTGTGCCTTCTATGCAGAAAATCGACCTGGGTATTGCCCTGTGTCACTTCGCGCTGACTGCCGAGGACTTGGGAATTGCAACGGAATTTGTCATTCTTGATTCGGGAATGCCCACAAGCGGCGATGCGGAATACATCGCAAGTTATTTGCTGAAATAAAAGAGAGGCTTTCGCCTCTCTTTTATTTTTTGTTCAATCGTGGTAGACTGGAAAAAATATTTGAATGGGGAGCGTGGACATGAGTTATCTGTTGTCGGAGTTGGAGCGTACCTTCAAAAAATGCTCCGATTGCCTGCTGCATCCGGAGTATGTAGAGTATTTGAATCTGCTTTACAAGATACCGCTGAATCAGGATCTTGTGGATTATCTGTGCACGAAGGCCACATCCAAAAAGCATATCTGGGAAATCCGTTTTGATCATTTACGCATTTTGCTGATGAATCCGACGTCGAGGGCCTTCGATTTGAAAGGCTTTTATCTGGAAAATCTGAAGAAAAGCCGCAGATTGGCTATGAAGGTTTTCTATATTCGCGGCTATGCCATGTATGCCACGGAAGAAGAACTGATCCCCGTTATGGCGAAATTCCAAAATAACCTTGAAAAGAATCACGATTACATTGATTACAACTATATCTTGTCTGTTGCAGGGCTGCCCTATCTGGTGAAGGCTTACGGATACGACTGCTTTGTGCAGAGCTTGGAGAAAGCCAAAGATGAGCATGAAAAGATCGATCCATTGCTGAGAGGCTACTTCACTTTGGATGAAAATTTAAACCAAATCAATTTGCGAACTGCGGAGGAAATCCATGAACGTACAATGGCGTTTTTGGAAAAGATTCGAAATTAACCGAGGAGTGTATATATGAAGCTGAACGCAGATGTTTTACAATACATCAAAGACCACGAACAGGAAGCGTTAGAGCTTTTGATGGAGCTGGCAGTGATTCCTGCGCCGTCTCATCATGAGGAACGCCGTGCGGCTTTCTGCAAGCAGTGGCTGGAACGCCACGGTGCCGAGGGTGTGTATATCGACGATGACTTGAATGTGGTCTGGCCCATCGGGGTGACCGAAGAAAATCCCGTGGCAGTTTTTATGGCACACAGCGACGTAGTATTCCCCGACACTGAGGCGCTGCCTTTGTGGGTGGAAGACGGCATCATTCACTGTCCCGGCATTTGTGATGATACGTCCAATGTGGTGGCTATGCTCATGGCTGCCAAGTACATTGCAGAGCATCGGCTTGCCCCCAAGTCTATGGGTGTGCTGATTGTGGTCAATTCCGGGGAGGAAGGTCTGGGCAATCTGAAGGGCTGCCGCCATATTATGAATGAATACGGTCACCGTATTCAGGAATTTGTGACCTTCGACGATAAAAACGGACAGGGCGTAGACCGTGCGGTAGGCTCTGTGCGCTATCGTGTGTCTGTGGAAACGGACGGCGGACATTCCTTCTCTGACTTTGGCGGAGACAATGCCATTGCCCAGCTGTCGGCTTTGATTGCTGAGCTGTACGCTGTGGAGGTCCCCGATTACGGTAAGACCACTTATAATGTAGGCACCATCGAGGGCGGCACGTCCGTGAATACCATTGCCCAGAATGCGGAAATGCTGTATGAATTCCGCAGCGATGACCAACGGGGTCTGGCATATATGCAGCAGAAGTTCGAGGACATTGTTGCCGCCCATCGGGAGCAGGGTGCGCGCATCTCTGTGATTGAGGTGGGGAATCGTCCTTGCGGCGGAGAAATCGACCTGGCTGCACAGGAGGCGATGAAGCAGCGCGCCAACCTTATTGCACTGGAGACCTTGGGCAGACCTATGCACTTTAAGACGGGCTCTACGGACTGCAATATCCCTCTGTCTATGGGGATTCCTTCCATTTGTGTGGGCTGCTGCGATGGGGATGGCTGCCATACCCGTGAGGAATATCTGGACGTAAAGGGGATTTATGCGGGGCTTTGCATGGCCTTTGGCATGATTTTGCACCATTTTGAATAAACTGAAAGAACCGAGCAACGGTCGGTTCTTTTTTCGTCAAATAATGCCCTGCGGATGGGGTAAAATAGGTGTAATTACAAATTTTTCGGGAAACACCAAATAGTTTTCAATTGAGAATCTGATTTAACTTACTAAAATAAGCGAAAAAATATAAAAATGATGGAGAAAATGCTTTGAAATAAAAGCAGAAGAAAGTGACGTTCCAATGTTTGTGTTCGAATTTACAAACATGAAAGGAAACTGTAAATGAAAAGTTTAAAGTAAATATATAGAATTGCCGAAAAATATTCGACAAAACGATGTTAAACTATAAATTGTATGGGAAACAATTTGACAGTAATGTGAAGAAAGAATAAAATAAAAGTAGAAAACAAGAAAACGGAAAGGGGAAGCCATGAAACAGTTTATTATATTGATGGGCAATTACGGCAGCGGCAAGACCGAGCTTGCCATGGAGTTTGCACTGACATCTCCCAATCCTGCCAAGACACTCATCATTGATTTGGACATGGTCAATACCTATTTCCGTCTCAGTGACCGCAAGGCGCTGTTTGCGGAAGCGGGAATCCGTCTCATTACCCCCAACTTTGCCAGCTCCCACGTGGAAATGCTGACGGTGCCTGCGGAAATCGCGGCTGCCTTCGCTATGGATTGGGAGCGGGTCATCATTGACCTTGGTGGCGACGCAGGTGCGGCGGCACTGGGGCAGTATAAGCCCAAGCTGCTGCAGGCACAAAGGGATGGCGCGGACATTCAGCTGTATAACGTCATCAACACCAATCGCCCCATGGCAGGCACTCCCGCGAAGCTCATTCGTCTTATGAGAGATATGGAGAGGAAGGCTCGCTGGAGCTGCACAGGGCTTATTAACAATACCAATATGTCTTATGAGACCACTGCGGAGGATTTGGAATCCGGCTATGAAATCATCCGCAAGGCTGCCGAGGAAACGGGGCTGCCTGTGGTCTATACCAGCGGCAAGCAGGCGGTTTTGGATGCCTTCCTGCAAACCGAACACGACCCCAAGTACGTAGGTCAGCCCCTTTATTTAAACAAGCGAATGCATCGCGACTGGGAAACTCTTACGAAACAGGGCGTGTAACGGTTATTTAGCCAAGCGTGTAGGGGCGAACGGTGTTCGCCCGCATATTGCGCAGAAAAACGGGCGAACGATGTTCGCCCCTACAATGGCATAATAAATCAATATACTATATAGATGGATCAATCTAAGGTTTTTATGAAGAAATGAGGTAGAAACATGGTCAAATTCACTGTCAGGGAAGAGCTCTGCAAAGGCTGCGAGCTCTGTGTGCGAGCTTGTCCGAAGAAGCTGCTGCAGCTGGCACCGGATAAGCTCAACGAGAAAGGCTATCATCCTGTGATGATTACCGATGAGGAGGCCTGTGTGGCTTGCGGTTCTTGTTTCCGTACCTGCCCCGACACGGTCCTCACCATTGTGAAGGAATAAGGAGGGACTGATATGGCGAAAAAACTTATGAAGGGCAGCGAAGCCATTGCGGAAGCTGCCATCCGAAACGGTTGCCGCTATTTCTTCGGCTACCCCATTACTCCTCAGACCGAAATCCCCGAATACTTCTCCGAGCGTATGTTTGAGGAAGAAGTACAGGGCTGCTTCCTTCAGGCGGAAAGCGAAATCGCTGCCATTAACATGGTCTACGGTGCGGCTGCTACCGGTGTACGTGCCATGACTTCCTCCTCCAGCCCCGGTATCTCTCTGAAGCAGGAAGGCATCTCCTCCCTGTGTGCAGCGGAGCTGCCCTGCCTCATCGTCAATGTTATGCGCGGCGGTCCCGGCATCGGCTCCATTCAGGCAGGTCAGGGTGACTATTTCCAGGCGGTTAAGGGCGGCGGTCACGGTGACTACAATCTGATTACCTTCGCTCCTTCCTCTGTACAGGAAACCATTGACTGCATTGGTCAGGCGTTCCCTCTGGCGGAAAAATGGCGTATGCCCGTTATGATCGCCGCTGACGGCATCATTGCGCAGATGATGGAACCCGTTGAGCTGCCCGAAATGATTGATTATCAGGTTGACCCTGCTGAAAAGCCTTGGGCGGCTACCGGTTGGGACTGCAAGAATCCCGTAGGCGAGCGCGCCAACGTCACCTCTCTGTACGTGGAAACCGAACAGCTGGACGTTTTGAGTGCCCGACTGCAGGGCCGCTACGCACAGATTCGGGAAACCGAATATCAGTGGGAAGCATACAACATGGAAAATGCCGAAATCGTGGTCACCGCATTCGGTACCATTGCCCGTATTGCAAAGTCCGTCATCGACGAGCTGAAGGCAGAAGGCATCAATGTGGGGCTGTTCCGTCCCATTACCATCTGGCCCTTCCCCTATGAAGAAGCCCGTAAGGCCTGCACACAGCCCGGTGTAAAGGGTGTGCTGGACGTGGAAATGAACGCAGGTCAGATGCTGGAAGACATCAAGCTGGCGGTCAACGGTGCCCAGAAGGTGGAATTTTTCGGTCATTGCGGCAGCCACCTGCCCACTGTTGATGAAATCCGTCGGGAAATTCTGCGCATGAGGGAGGAATGAGCAATGGCAATTATTCATAAACCCACACAGCTGCTGACCGATGTGCCCAGACATTACTGCCCCGGCTGCGGTCACGGCATTGTACACCGTTTGGTGGCAGAAGCCATCGAAGAACTGGATGCAGGCGGCAAGGCTGTTGGTGTCAGCCCCGTAGGCTGCTCCGTATTCGCAAACAACTACTTTAACTTTGATATGGTCAACGCCCTCCACGGCAGAGCTCCTGCGGTTGCTACGGGCATTAAGCGCGCTCGTCCCGATGCGCTGGTATTCAGCTATCAGGGTGACGGCGACCTTGCTTCCATCGGCGCAGCGGAAGTGGTTCATGCAGCTATGCGCGGTGAAAAGATTTGCACCATCTTCATCAACAACGCCATTTACGGTATGACCGGCGGTCAGATGGCACCCACGACTCTGGTTGGTCAGAAGACCGCAACCTCTCCCAACGGCCGTGATGCGGACTGGTGCGGCAGCCCCATTCGCATCAGCGAAATGCTGGCGACTCTGGAAGGCAGCTACTACATTGCCCGTGTGGCCATCGATACCCCTGCACACATCAATCAGGCAAAGAAGGCCATTAAGAAGGCGCTGCAGTATCAGCTGGACGGCAAGGGCTACTGCCTCATCGAAGTGCTGTCCACCTGTCCTACCAACTGGGGCATGAGCCCTGTGGAGGCTATGGATTGGGTGGCACAGGAAATGATTCCCTACTACCCTCTGGGTACGTTCAAAGATAAGGGGGCTATGTAATTATGTTGGAACAGTGCATTTTTGCAGGTTTTGGCGGTCAGGGTACTCTGCTGATTGGTAAGTTCCTGGCGTGCGCAGGGCTCATGGAAGGCAAGGAAGTTACATGGCTGCCCTCCTACGGTCCCGAAATGCGCGGCGGTACCGCAAACTGCTCCGTGGTAGTGTCCGATAAGCCCATTGCGGCACCTGTGGTCACCGCTCCCGATACGGTTATTGCCATGAACCTGCCCTCTCTGCTGAAGTTTGAAAGCAGCATCAAGTCCGGCGGCACCCTGATTATCAACAGCTCGCTGACGGATACCAAGTGCAGCCGTGACGACCTGAAGGTGGCTTACGTACCCGCAACGGAAATCGCTGAGCAGGTACAGAACCCCAAGGGGGCTAACGTGGTCATTCTGGGTGCGTATCTGGCAATGAAGCCCGAAATCGTAGCCATCGATACCGTCATCGAAGCCATGAAGGAAGAGCTTGGTCCCAAGAAAATGAAGTTCCTGGACGGCAACATTAAGGCTCTCCACGCAGGCATTGAATATGTAAAGAACAACAGCTAAATCAAATACAAACGCCCCGCCCCGTTTGG
>JAZREI010000119.1:0-4618 GCA_045660685.1 Oscillospiraceae bacterium | reverse complement strand
GCTTCCGCTGGTATTGTCATCGACTACAAGGGTATCACCGTTGCCGAAGACACTCAGCTGCGCGCTAACATGCGCAAGGAAGAAGTAGAGTACAGCGTTGTTAAGAACACTCTGCTGCGCTTTGCTGCTAAGAATGTAGGTCTGGACGAACTGGATTCCGTTCTGAACGGTACCACTTCTCTGGCTACTACTTCTGCTGACCCCATTGCTCCTTTCCGCATCGTCAAGGAATTTACTTCCAAGCTGCCTAAGGATAGCAACAAGTTCGTCATCAAGGCTGCTTTCATGGATGGCAAGATGCTGTCTGAGTCTGAAGTCACTGAAATCGCTGCACTGCCCTCTAAGGACGCTCTGTACGGCAAGGTCCTGGGCACTATGCTGGCACCCATCACTAGCCTGGCTGTTGTTCTCGGCCAGATCCTGGAGCAGAAGGGCGGTTCTCTGGAAACCGAATCTGCTGAAGCTGCTGAATAATCGGCAAACGACACTATTTAATGGAGGAAATTAAAATGGCATCCGAAAAGATCAATGCTCTTATTGAAGAAATCAAGGTTCTGACCGTTCTGGAACTGTCCGAACTGGTACACGCTCTGGAAGACACCTTCGGTGTTTCCGCTGCTGCTGCTGTTGCTGGCCCCGCTACCGGTGCTGTTGCAGAAGCTGTTGAAGAAAAGACCGAATTCGACGTAATTCTGGCTGAAGCTGGCGCAGAAAAGATCAAGGTTATCAAGGAAGTTCGCGCTCTGGCCGGCCTGGGTCTGGCTGAAGCTAAGGCTAAGGTTGAATCCGCTCCCACCGCTCTGAAGGAAGGCATCTCCAAGGAAGACGCTGAAGCTATCAAGGCTAAGCTGGAAGCTGTTGGCGCTAAGGTTGAAATCAAGTAATTTTGATTTAACGTCAAATATTAAAGCAGACACTCAATCGAGTGTCTGCTTTTTTTATTTCTGTGCATCAATTCGTTCTTTTAGGTCATTGAGGTAAAACCAGCGTTCCGTTTTTTCTTCCAGTTTTGCTTCCAATTCGGCTTGCTCGACATGAAGCTCCTGCAGTTTCACGTAATCCGTGCAATGGATACTTTGCTGTTTTGCATTTTCTGCAATGGCATCTTCCAAGGCTGCGATATCGTCGTCAATGGTCTGGAATTCTCGTTCTTCTTTGAATGTGAATTTTAGTTTCTTTTCCTTGGGACGATTTTGAACGGGCTTAGGTTTTTCTGCTTTAACGGGAGTCAGCTCCGTTTCGCGCTTGGATGCCCAGTCACTCCAGTTACCGGTGTATTGCATGACTTCGCCGTTTCCGCGTACTTCGAAAATGTTCTCTGCCAGCTTGTCTAAGAAGAAACGGTCATGGGAAACCATGATAATAGGCCCTTGGAAGTCATCCAGATAGTCTTCCAATATGGACAGGGTCATGACATCCAGATCGTTTGTAGGTTCGTCTAAAAGCAATACATTGGGTGCTGCCATCAGTACAGACAGCAAATATAATCTGCGGCGTTCACCGCCGGATAGCTTGCCGATAGGCTGACGCTGTAGCTCGGAGGGGAACATAAAGCGTTCCATCATTTGCTTTGCAGTCAGTACACCTTCGGAGGAGCGAACTTCGCTTGCAATTTCATGGATGAAATCGTATACGCGCTGCTCCAAATCCAATTCGCGGCCGTGCTGAGAGAAAAGACCGATTTTTACCGTAGAACCCATATCCACAGTACCGCTGTCGGGGGAGAGGAGACCTGCAATCATATGCAGCAGGGTGGATTTGCCTGCACCGTTGCGGCCCACAATGCCGATACGGTCTGTGCGCAGCAGATTATACGAGAAATCGGAAATGATGGTTCGATCATCGTAACGTTTGCCCACATGGTCCAGCTCGATGATTTTTCTGCCCAGTCGGCTGGTAGCAGCGGTGATTTTGATGGAATCATCGGTTTCGGGAGCGTCTCTGTTTAAAAGCTCCTCGTAGCGCTGTATGCGTTCTTTAGATTTCGTGGTACGGGCTTTACAGCCACGCATAATCCATTCTCGTTCCACACGTAAAATCGACTGACGCTTGCGCTCAGAAGCTTCAGCCATTTCCGCCCGCTGGGCTTTCAGTTCCAAATACTTAGAGTAATTGGCTTCGTAATGATATAGCTTGCCTCGGGAAAGCTCGGTAATATGATTACATACTCGTTCCAAGAAGTATCGGTCATGGGTTACCATGATCAAACCACCACGGAAGCTGCGCAGCCATTCTTCCAGCCAAGCGACCATTTCACTGTCCAGGTGGTTGGTGGGTTCGTCCAAAATTAAGATGTCTGCTGGGTGAATGAGTGCAGTCACAAGGGATACGATTTTGCGTTGTCCGCCGGAAAGTGTACCGATTGTGCGCTCGTAATCAATGATACCCAATTTGGTGAGCATGGATTTTGCTTCGTATTCGTTTATGAGTCGGAAGTCCTCGGGGAAGCTGCGAAATATATGCTCAAGGATGCTGTCATTGTCATCCATAGGATCATTTTGGGAGAGGTAGCTGATCTGCACATTGGGATTGCGAATAATTTTTCCGCTGTCTGCTTCTGTAACACCTGCAAGTACTTTTAGAAATGTGGATTTACCCGTACCGTTGATGCCGATGACACCGACTTTATCTCCATCGTTCAGATAAAAATTCACATCGTCCAGCAACTGGCGATTTCCGAAGTTGATGGATAGATTTTCAGCCTGCAATAACATGATGATAACCTCAAAACAGTATTTTTGATATTATCGCATATTTGACTCAGAAATTCAATAAACAGAAAACGCCCCGACACATCAGTGTCGGGGCGTGTACATTTTAGAAATCAATTAGATGCCGAAGTATCTTTCTGCGTTCTTAACGGAGATGCCTTCGATGATGGTCTGCAGAGCCTTTTCGTCGTTTGCAAATTCACCGTTTTCTACCCAGTTGCCTACCAGCTCGCACAGAATGCGGCGGAAGTATTCATGACGGGTGTAGGACAGGAAGCTGCGGGAGTCGGTCAGCATACCAACAAATCCTGCCAGATAGCCTTCATTTGCCAGGCTTACCATCTGATCGATCATACCCTGCTTGTGGTCATTGAACCACCATGCACTGCCGTGCTGCATCTTGCTGACTGCGCTGCCGTTCTGGAAGCCGCCCATAACGGTTTCAATGGCTGCGTTGTCATTGGGATTGAGGGAGTAGATGATAGTCTTGGGCAGTTCGTCAGTTTCGTCCAGTTCGCCCAGAAATGCAGCCAGTTCACGGATAGAAGCATTGTCGCCGATGGAGTCAACGCCGCAGTCGGGACCGAGCTTGCGGAACAGACGCTTGGAGTTATCACGGATAACGCCGAAGTGCAGCTGCATGACCAGACCGTGGCGAGCATATTCCTTAGCCAGAGCCAGCATTAGAGCGGTCTTGAACTGCTTTGCTTCCAGTGCGGTGGGCATTTCGCCTGCCAGACGCTTTGCAAAGATAGCGGAAACTTCTTCAGCGGTTGCGGGAGCGAAGGGAACTGCATCCACACCGTGGTCGGTAACGCGGCAGCCGCATTCTACGAAGAATTCCAGCTTTTCCTTCAGAACAGCAACCAGCTTGTCGTAGCTGTCGATATCGCCCAGCTTTGCCAGATAATCCAGATAGTCGGGCTTTTCCAGTGCAACAGCCTTGTCGGGGCGGTAGGAGGGAAGTACCTTTACGGAGAAACCTTCTTCTGCCAGCTTACGGTGCCATTCCAGAGTATCAGCGGGATCGTCGGTGGTGCACAGAGCCTTAACATTGGAGTTGATGATCAGGTTACGTGCAGACATACCGGGTTCCTGCAACTTTGCGTTGCACAGGTTCCATACTTCTTCTGCAGTATCACCATTCAGTGCGCCTTCGTAGCCGAAGTAGTTGCGCAGTTCCAGATGGCTCCAGTGGTACAGGGGATTGCCGATTGCCAGACCGATGGTTTCTGCCCATTTCTGGAACTTTTCACGGTCGGTAGCATCACCGGTAACGTACTTTTCGTCAACACCTGCAGAGCGCATCAGACGCCACTTGTAGTGGTCAGCGCCCAGCCATACCTGAGTGATGTTTTCGAACTTTCTGTCTTCATAGATTTCCTGAGGAACCAGATGACAATGATAGTCGATGATGGGCATGGGTTCTGCATAGTCGTGGTACAGGTGCTTTGCTGTGTCGGTGGTCAGCAGAAAATCGCGATCAATAAAAGCCTTCATAGCTTATGCCTCCGCCAGATATTTCTTCAGAGTTGCGCGAACTGCGCCCTTGCCTGCAATCAGTTCTACGAAGTACTGGCAAACCAGATCTGCCAGGCCTACTTCAATCAGGTCAACACCGAAGATGGTGGTGTTGCGCAGGATGCCTTCGAGCTTCACCTTTGCGTCTTCAGCGGAAACAGCTTCGCCTACCTTGAAGTCAGCAACGTAGGGGCGTGCGGTGTCCAGCAGGGGATCGGGGGAAGGTTCAAATGCGTTGCCTTCATCGTCGATTGCCATCAGATAGCGCAGCCAGCCTGCGTGAACCATGGGAATCAGCTTCAGATCGCTGACGTTCAGAGTTTCGGATGCCTGGTATGCCTTGATGGTTTCGCCAAAGCGGATGGACAGCTTCTGGGAAGTGTCGG
>JAZREI010000118.1:0-48473 GCA_045660685.1 Oscillospiraceae bacterium | reverse complement strand
GAACCGTAATACGACATCAAATGACAAAAACAGCGCCTCGATCGAGTCGTCTATCCCAGCCTACTAAAGATGAAATTCTATCGGAATACGCCAACGGTACATCTGCTACAGCAATCGCACACAAGCTGAATATCCCCTTCGGCACCGTCCGTTCACTCCTGCATCGCACTTATGGACAAACACCTCATCACACCTCAACCTGCCAATGCTGTGGTGTAGAATTCCACTACTCCGGTAATAAAGCTCGGAAATACTTCACCCGGGAATGTTATAGAAAACGAAACAGAACGGTTCCACAAGATTTTAACAACACATAAAAAGAACCGGAACCGCCTCAAAAGACAGTTCCGGGACACAAAATCATCCGATATCATTTTCATATAAATGATATAACTTTTTCAAAACAAAATCCGTCCCGCTGCGCCAAACAGCTTCAGACCTACAGGGATCAGCAGCAGAGTCGCACAGCACGCGATGCCCAAGCAGAACACAACAACTGCAATGGGTAGCTTGATTACAAGCCAAATCAGCGCAGACAGCATCGCTCCGGTGACCTTAAAGCCCACCCAGAAAAAGCCTGCCAGCACAGCCAGCGCAATGATTACTTCCATATATTTTTTCACTCCTCTAACATACATTCATAAAGGTAATTGCAAATTTCGCGAAGCTCCCTTTCACCCTGCGGCGCACTGAAAGCCCGCCAGCAGCTTCGCAAAGGAAGTATGTACGGAATAGACCGCATTCTCGGTCACATACGCAGGCGCCAGCTGCAGCTCGTCCTCACGCTCCAGCTTGGCAAACAGCATAGCCGTATTGCGTGCATCCACCAATGCATCGTGCTCGCCGCTCTCGAAAGAGATACCCGCAATGTTCAGCGCCTCGGACAGCTTATAGTTTCGCTCGGAATGCATCCGTTCCCCGAACATAGCCTGACAGTCCAGCCACTCATCCAGATACCAATCCAGCTCGGGCAGGTCGATTTCCTTCGCATCCAGTTCCCGTTCGATTTGCACCGCATCGGTCTCGCTCCAGGACACCACATACGCATCTTCGGGCAGCCATGCAGTAAAGGCAGCCAGTACTTCTGCGGCACAAGGCGCATCCGCAACATCGGCCTGAGTAATTCCGGTCAATCGTTGAATAAAGCCATCGATTTCGCCGTATTCAGGATGTACAAAGGACTTGAACTCGTCCACGATTTCATAGTCCTCATTCATCAGAACCGCACCGATCTGGATGATTTCATTCTTCCACCAAAATTCCGCAGTGCGCCTATCCTTTGGAACATTGCACATCTCCAGATCCATGACTACATAGCTGCTCATCTTTCTCTCCCCTTGTATCAATCAATCGTCAAACTCGCTGTGGGTGCTGCCAAACCAGCCGGAATGGCTGTCGCCTACCTTACGGCCGCGGCTGTCGTAATGATCAGAACCAAACAGACTGTCGCTTCTGCCATAGGTACTGCCGGTCTTACGGCCCTTGGCATCGTAATGCACCTGAGATGCAAACAAACCGGGATTGCTGCTGCCGATTTTCTTACCGCTAGCATCAAAATGTTCGGTCGTGCCGAAGAACCCAGGACGGCTCTCCCCGATTTTTCTGCCGCGCTCATCGTAGTGATTGGTAGTCCCAAACAAACCGGGTCGACTGGTTACCTTCTTAGCCATAACAGTACCTCCTATGTAAACAAAACGGTTTATACTCTTTTATACTTTCATTTTATCACGGAGGCTATCCCACAAATGTCCCCGCTCCGATTGTAATACTATTTTACATCGGCACATCATTTGAATAAACCGCAGAAACCGAACAATACCCCCGCCTATTTTGCCTATAACAACGAAATAGACGGGGGTATACATGCTTATCCGCGATTATCTAAAAAACTCTGCCAGTACTCAGCCTTTTCGTAAGGCAGCATCTGCAGGTAACACTCCTCGGTGAAGGCCACACGAATCTCCCGCTCGGATTTAGTCCCCAAATTGCGCACCTTAAAGATTCCTCCATCTTGGGTTAGCGCACCGTACAGCTTCCCGAAGGTGTTCAGCCCTGCCCGCATGAGCCCGTTGGAGGCTCTCACCGACAGATTCAGTTCCTCGATACCGTAGTCTGCCATGCGGGATGTATAGGGAATCAGCGGTGCATGACCTCTATACTCGGATTCTACCGTTTCGAACACACCGATTCTGTTTGCCAGCTCCCGCAGTCTGACCGCCTCCTCGCTAACGTTCATGGGCACATACTCTGCCTTAGGCTTGGGCTGCTTATCCTCGGGCGGCCATGTAATCCACAGCTTTCCCGCCAAATAATCCTGATAGGATCTCTCGTCCAGAGAGAACCAACCATACCTTGTCTGCACCTCATATCTGGGACTTTTCTGCATATTTTGCTCCTTTTTTACGTTCTCTCCCGAAAAATAGGCGCAAAAAGACCCGTCGCGAGACAGGTTGGATACCTATCGTACAAGCTTTGGCACCTTTCTCTCCGGGAGGTTGCCGGGCGGTCAACGGGCTTGTCCCTCGCGCCTCTCTTATAGGTTGTATTAAGTTTATGCGGTACAATGCTGCTAGCTCACATCGTGGATATAGTATAACGGACACTTGGAATTTTGTCAAATTTCCACCTTTTTATGTGAAATATCAGAGCTATACCCTTAAATTTTGGTGGTATAGCTCTGATATTTATTTTATTTCATTCATGTTATTGCCAAAGCACATCTGCATATGAATCCCCGTTCTGTCCTTGGCTGGGTGCTGGGGAATGGTATGGAATTCATTTCGACAGCCCAATTGCGCCGATAATGCGAGGCATAGAGCATCCAGCACATCCTCACGCTGTTTTTCCGTAACCCCTGCAAACAGCGGAGTAGGATCAATACCATGCTTCAGCAAAATCCGGATACGTTCCTCTACTCCTTCATCGCTATGCTTCGAGTGCAGCAAACCGGCGCCATCGTTTAGAATCTGAAATGCTATCTCGGGATGACTTTCCAACAGGCGATTCTTCCATGCGGGATTCTGCTGCAAATAGGCATCCACCTGCCGAATCATTTTCGTAAAACCGAAGGCCTGCCGGCTCATATTCCGCCCCAGTATATCTGCGTTAAGCCGTTTAGCGTCAGCCTCACTTTCGGCATAAACCGCCTGTCGACAAGGTACCGGAAAAATTGTGGATTTCCGTTTGGATGGCAGTACTGCTCTGGCCGCCTTATCCGGGCGTAACATATCCTCTTCTCGGTTTTCAGGCAATCCGATAGGAATATCAATGAACACCGCATCGGCATGGGCATAGGCGTCACAGGCATCGCCAATATTTACATATCGGTGTAGCGTAACCTCATCGCCTCGCATTTCCGTTGCCAGCCAGTAAGGTTTCATCCAGTCAATCCCAACTGTAAAGTAGCTCCGCTCTTCTTTTGTCAGACTATAAAACAGCCTCAAAAATTCCCGCTCGCATTCTACAAATCCCATAAACTCGAATTGGGGAACAGAGGCCAAACGTGGAATAGCATCCCCAAATCGGGTATCCATCAATGCCAAAAACTCATGAGCAAGAATAGCATCATCAATTTGGAACACAATGCACTCTTCCTCATCTGTCAGCGGTTCGGTCAACCATTTATTCCAAATCAAGTTTTGGAGCGGGATTTCGATTTCTCTATATTTAGGCAATTCCGCTTTTACCGGTCGAGTTACATCGGATAAGTATGCCTCACTGGCATCATGTAGCAAGCACGCCAGCTGAATCTTTCGGGAGTACCCCTGTGCTTTTGCTTCCTGCATACAGTTGATGCTATGCTGCCCCACCGAATAAAAGCTTCTGAAATGGCCGTTTGCACGGCACAGCATAGACAGAGCATGAGCAATATCATCAATAATAATTTCATCCATATTAGGATTCAGAGGATCAATCATGACCCCGGAATATGTTTTGATACAGCCCATGGTTTACCTCCTCAACACAAAAGAAACTTTAAAATGTTATTGCATTTACGATTTAAGCATACCACAATCTTATCTTTCGGTAAAGTTCGTTCCTCCTTTCGCTGCGACCATTTTGCCCCCACCCCTATGTTATCCTACAGATGGAACACTGCACAGATTTGTGCTATAATAACCATGTCCTACATTGGGAGGCGTTGATATGGAAGAATTTGAAAGCATGTTTGGATGGATATTCGGTAATGCCTTTGATCTGAATCATGATGGGCACATGGACGATTTTGAACGCATGGCCGCATTTGGCTCCTTTGTAGAAATGTGCGAAGCCGATGTCAAGTCCGGCAGGGACAGTGACTACGAGCATCTGAGCTTTATGGACTACGATGAAAAGGTCGAATATCCGAAAGACTTGGGTCCGGATCCGGAAAATTACGATTGGGAGGATTATTAATGGACAAGTTGGAATTGTTTGAAGATAAAGTCTTTGAAAACATGCACGACGGCAATTTGTTCTATGAACATAAATACCAATCCATGGATATTGCAAGGCATATTCAATATATCGATTCATTCGAGGAATTCGAACGTTATTACACCGATGAATTGATTGATGGCAATATTTTGCTTGGCAAATATCTAAGCCGCCTTCTTGAAATACACGAAACAAATGCAAGTGAAGTAGAAAGCAAAATTGGTTACACTGCGGATTATATTCGGAAACTCACCAAGAACAAAAGAGACAAGGTTGATAGAGATATACTCCTAGCGATCTGTGTTGCAATTGGTGCAACCGTGGAAGAAACACAAGTGCTCTTACGCTATGCCGGCGTACAACCTCTTTATGCCAGAAGAAAGCGTGATGCCATTATCTGGTTTGCTCTTTTGAAAAAAATGGATATCGATACCCTTGATGACTTCCTAGTAAGTCGGGATTATCCGATGCTCAAGAAAAATGAAGGATAAATTCAAACAAGACTGTCAGTCTGCGACAGCTAAAATCGCTCCTGCTATAATGAAATCACAACACAAAAACAGTTGTGAACCACATTATAGAAGGAGCGTTTTATTATGACTATCAACGAACAGAAGAACAACAGTATCAGCATCATCGCACAGCAGTTCTACGGCAACCGCACCGGCACCGAAGTCAACCGTGACGAAATCGGCTACTTCCTCCGTGGCTGCCTCAGCCGTGAGGTATACCGTTTTGAAGATCTCAGCGATATGGATATCCGCATCGTCCACATTCCCGGCGCCGAACACATCGTCATCGTGTACGATCAGACCCAAGAAGACGAGTATGTCAACGTGGACTTCCCCGAAATGTACAAGCGAGATGCGGATTGGTACCACGAAGGCACCGGCAGAGAAATGACCATGCACGTCAGCTGCGAAATCCCCGAAATCGGATTCAAAATCCACACCCGTTGCCTCGCCTGCCGCATTGACGAAAACAGCGTTCTGCAAAGTCTGGAAGACGACGATTACAAGCACTTCATCCACTACTTCCCCGCTCGATAATTTTTCAAAACCAAAGGAAGATAAACCCATTTCGTCCCAGCTCAGAAGGTATAATAGGTTCACAGAGATAAATCAATCTCCCCCCTTTTCTTTTGTTGTGTTGTTGGCGAACGCCCACGGAGTTCATCTCTGTGGGCGCTTGTCCATCTGCCGACAAATGTCCTTGTTTTATTCTATGAATGAGATATAATTGATTTAAATGAACCATTCTTTCGGAGGTGTCATATGGCTTATTTGAAACAGGAATTTACCGACTACTTACTTAAAATCGAACACAATAACAGCCCAAATGTGTATTGCAGCCATTTAAACAGCATTGAGAAGCTCGTTTCCGTAGATATCGAAGAAGAATATCAGAAGGATGAATGCCTTGCTTTGGCTCAGAAACTAGATTATTTCTATAACTTTCCCAAGGAAATCGGAAAGAGCAAGGATGCCATTAAAAACTACAAGCTTGGACTCGGAAAATACAAAGCATTTAGAGAGTGGAAGAGAAACATCAATAACGTTAAGACGGAGACAAACGATACTCCCCATTTTGTTAGCACCATCTCGTGGATCCCTTTCTATGTTGAATTCGCAAACGAACTTCAGAAGTATTCTCAAAACAGAAAGGTCTTAATTGAAAAAATTGTATCCGTATATAACACAATTGGGATAAAGCTCCCTAAACTCGAAAAAACCGAAATCCCTGTCGACATAGACCCTTTCACGGTTTTTGCACTCTTTAATAAAGGCATTACTGATGCCAACCGTATTTCAATTATTAAGGGCTTTGCTAACGAATTCAACATTACAGCACCAATCCCCACACGATTTGATGCCATTCCTGTTGTAAATAATCTTAAGGCAACCTTTTATAGTTTTCTCGGAGATCGGGAAGAAAATGATATTGATAATCTATGGAAGGTGTTTAATTGGGCATTAGCCTATGCAGATGCCCCCTCTGCAGAAAATCAAAAGGAATTCATTTCCGCTTTTGATGTTACACGTGATCAAAAAGGAATTAACTGGAACATTACGATGGGTCTGTTTTGGATTCGTCCTTACGATTACATCAATCTTGATGGCCGTAGCAGACAATTTTTGGCAATGGGAAAGGCCTTTCCTCCGGTAGACTTTACAATTGCTCAGTCACTCAAAGTTCTTCCCTCCGGTGCCAGATACATCGAAATCATCAAAATGTGCAAAGATGCAATGGAAAAATCTCAGATTGCAGATTTTGTAGAGCTTTCCCATTTGGCATGGCTTGCAACCACAGGTGAGAAAACTATATCTACCGAATATTGGCCTTCTCTGGATGAATACAATCCCAACCTCACTAAAGATGACTGGAAACGCTACTTAAAAGAAGTTGAGATTCCGGATGACAGATCGGCCATGGAAATATTGAATGCCATAATGGAACTAGGCGGCGAAGCAAGCTGTTCCAAGTTAGCGCAGCTTTATGGTGGAGCCCCCCAATCATATTCAGGTTATGTAACAAACTTCGGAAAACGTGCCGCGAAATACTTCAACCTTTCCCCTTGCAGTATAAAGGGGAAGCCGCAGTATAACTCCATTCCTTTTTTAGGCAGATATGTAAAAGAAGACGGTGCAACTGTTTACTCCAACCTCATTCGTCCAGAACTGCAAGCCGCAATTCAGGATATCTTTCATCCAAATTTCTCTTCCCATACACCGCCAAGCTATCTCTCCGATGGACTAGCTATCCCCGACTCCACCACCGATGTCCCCCTTAACACCATCCTCTACGGCCCTCCCGGTACCGGTAAAACATACCACACCGTGATTTATGCCGTTGCTATCGTGGAAGGCAAAGAACTGGCTGTTGTGGAAGCAGAAGCAAAAGAGAACTATAACGCTATCTTGACACGCTATAACAAATACAAAGAGCAGGGTTACATTGAATTCACCACATTCCATCAGTCCTACGGATATGAGGAATTCATTGAGGGAATCAAGCCCGACATTTCCGATAACGGAGATATCATTTATCATACACAATCCGGATTATTCAAACGCTTCTTTGAATCCGATTACACTGGCAGCAAGGTCTTCATCATCGACGAAATCAACCGTGGCAACATCTCTAAAATCTTCGGTGAGCTGATTACGCTGATTGAGCCCTCCAAGCGCGTTGGTGCTGCAGAAGAAATGACTGCAGTTCTCCCCTATTCTCAGCGGCCTTTCGGTGTTCCCAACAACGTTTACATCATCGGCACCATGAACACCGCAGACCGTTCCATCGCTGCCATCGACACTGCACTCCGCCGCAGATTCCAATTCCGCGAAATGATGCCCGACCCCGACGTTCTGGCAGGCATCACTGTGGACGGCATTTCCATCAGCGATATGCTCACCCGCATGAACAAGCGCGTCGAGGTGCTGTACGACCGTGAGCACACCATCGGTCATGCCTATTTCATGCCGCTGAAGGACTCCCCCACCGTAGAAACTCTTGCAGCTATCTTCTCCAACAGCATCATCCCTCTGCTGCAGGAATACTTCTACGAGGACTATGAAAAGATTCGTCTGGTGCTGGGTGACAACCGCAAAACCGATGATTCCGTAACCTTTATCACACGCAAACAGGATTCCTATGCCGATCTGTTCGGTACCATGGAATTGGACTTGGACGAAGGCTACACCTACGAAATCAACAAAGCCGCATTCGATAACATCGAATCCTACAAATCCATCTAATAGAAAGGAGGTGCGCACGTGAAGAGCGTATACCAAATCAAAGAATACGGTTCCTTTATTGCCGAAAAGCAAGCAGACGGATATGTCACCCTTCCACAGCGCACCTTCGATCAGCTGAGCGAGTTCATCCTGTACAATCGCAGCAAGGACACCGACGCACTGGAGATTATGGGGCTGTCCGCCCGAAAGGGGCTGGGTATGGTCATCACCGTAAAGAATTATGTAGGTGTCATCACAATGAAGGATGGAACCTCCATCGAAATTCTGCCTAAAATCTACTCTGCGGAGGATGATCCCACCGGCAAACGGGAAAAGAAGCTGCTGGTGGATATGTTGAAAACACTGCGCAACAGCCCATATAAAAATCTGCAGAAGACCAATGTAAACACGGAGCGCATGAACCTCTTTGAGATTTTCATCCGTATGTTCATCGACGAGGTGTTCTTCATCGTAAAGCGCGGTCTAAAGTCCAATTATGAAACCTTGGAGGAAAACACCACGTTCTTCAAAGGCAAGCTGATGTTTTCGCAGCAAATCCGACACAACCACACCCATAAGGAACGCAGCTATGTGCAGTACGATGCCTTCACGGTGAACCGCCCCGAAAACCGTCTGATTAAGTCCACATTGCAGTATCTCTATCGACTCAGCACGTCTTCCAAGAATCGGAACGATATTAAGGTGCTGCTGGCATCCTTTGCGGACGTGCGGGAATCAACCGATTACAAGGGCGACTTTGCAAAGTATATCCCCGACCGCAATACCAAGGACTACACCACCGCATTGCGCTGGTGCGAGGTATTTCTGATGGGCAAGAGCTTTACATCGTTTACTGGCTCCGATGTGGCATACGCACTGCTGTTCCCCATGGAAACGCTGTTTGAGAGCTACGTAGCTCACCTGCTGAAGAGGCAGCTGAATCCAACGGAATACACCATCACCACACAGGACAAGCGGTTCCATTTGTTCGACGAACCCGGGAAACGATTTCTGATGAAACCGGACATTGTAATCAAGGGGAAAGCCGACGGAGCCGTTTTTATTCTCGACACAAAGTGGAAGCTGCTGTCAGAAAACAAGCCCAACTACGGCATCTCACAGGCTGATATGTACCAGATGTACGCATATCAAAAGAAGTATGAGGCCGAAAAAGTCATATTGCTCTATCCAACAACAGCGAGCTTCCCCGCTGATAAAAAGATCAATTTCAAATCAGATGACGGGGTTGTAATTGAGGTTAGGTTTATTGATCTTTTCAACGCATCCGCTTCTATCCAATCCATTAATTTTGCATAACAAAAACCAGCACCAATGGATACCCAAAGGTGCTGGTTTCTTATTATGCAACTGTAACTGCATTTGCATTAATTCGGTCAATGACCGAGAGGATGCCGCCCCAAACGGACAAATCAGTGAAGATTTCAATTACACTACCCCGATCGGTAAATGGAGTTTCCTGCAGAACTGAGAAATCCTTCAGCAGACCGTTCTGCACGATATACTCAACAATCTGGTTCACGAAGTAAATCTGTCGGCTGTCCAGACTGGTTTCGTCCAGATATGCAGAGAAGGCTTCCTTCGCCGCATTCATGTCCAAGCCCACGATTTCACGGACAAACTCGCGCAGAGGCTTCTGTCCATATTCCGCTTCATAGTCCTGCTTAGTGCCGACTTCGCTCCACAGAATTTTTTCCAGTGTTTCCACTTCAAACTGCGTCAGCGGCTGATTGGTCTTGAGCTTCGCGATTACCAAATGGTCTTGATGCTGCCGTACATAGAACTCTGCCTTTGCCTTGTAGCTCTGCAGATCATCATTTTCCAGCTCCGCTTCTACCCACTGTATATCGATCAATTCATCGCCGAAATTCGTATCATATTCTTTGCCCTTCGGCTCAATATACTTCACCAGATCGCGCAGTGCCTCACGGATATGCTCGAACTCATTGATGCCTGCCGTATCCAGATAATCGGTGTGCAGCAGCTTGTCCAGCAGTTCCGACTGCTTGGCAACTTCGGGGATATTCGCCACTTCCGCGATGCCCCGCACCTTCTTCATCAGATCGGTGCGTGCCTTCTTGTAGGTCTTCCCCACCAGATACGCCAGCTCAATGCCATACATCAGCGCATCGAATCGCATAGCCTTGGCATCGTCGGGATCGGGCAAAATCAGCGGAGCCAGCTCTTCCGCCATGGCAAGAGTATCCGCATAAGTCAGCGGTGTGTAGGCCGCTTCCTCAGAGAACTGCTCCACATACCGCAAATGCTGCCGTACCGCAAAATTCTCCTTATTCAGCTCCTTCACCTTGCGGATCATATCATCCACAAGCTCCTTACGGAACGCAATCAGCTCCTCAGTCTGATAATCCAGATCCTGCAGCTTGTACGCAATTTCCGACTTCAGCTTGAAAATCGCGCCCTGCACGGAAATCTGATTGGCCGTTTCATTTCCGGGAGGCTTCATGCGGAAGAACTCAAAGTTCCCGCAAAAGTCGAAGATATAGAACTTCTCCTTATCCGCGCCATCCAGCACACCGGGGCACAGTCGAGTGCCGCGACCAATCATCTGCCAGAACTTCGCCTTACTCATGACCTTCTTGAAGAACACCAGATTCAGCACTTCGGGCACGTCAATGCCGGTATCCAGCATATCAACGGAAATAGCAATCTGGGGCAGCTTCTTCGGGTCGGAAAACTCGTCAATCAAGCTCTGAGCATAGTTTACGGTATTGTCGATGACCTTCGCAAAGCCGGGCAGATGGGGGTATTCTTTATTGAATACATCATAAATCTTTTCCGCGTGCTTGTGGCTCTTTGCAAAGATGATGGTCTTGCCAACCTTTGCACCATAGTCCACACGCAGCCCGTTGGTCATCAGAATATGCAGCACCTGCCGAATGGTGTCCTCGTTGAACAGCCACTCATTCAGCGCAGAAGGTGCAATAAATTCGGGGTAGTTCCCGTTTTCATCGGTAAAGGTCTCTTCAAATTCGGCCTTTTCCTCATCGGTCAAGTCCTCGTATGTAATGCCCTCGGTCAAAAACTTCAGCTTGGTCTCCACGGACATATAGTCCACCAGATACCCGTCCTTGACCGCCTGGGCCAGTTCATAGCCGTAGGTGGGCACGCCCTTTTCCAACTGGAACACATCGTAAGTGTTCTTATCGATTTCGTCCTTGGGAGTAGCCGTCAAGCCAACCAGCGGCGCATCGAAGTAGTTGAAAATGTCGCGGTATTTATTGTAAATGGAACGGTGCGCCTCGTCGCAGATAATCAGATCGAAATGCCCGCAGGTGAACAGCTTGCCCTGCTCATCCTTCACCGCATCGATGCAGTTCATCATGGTCTGATAGGTAGAGAACACACAGTGGGCCCCGTAGTTATCCTTTTCCTCGCAGAGGTTCGTCACCGACAAATCAGGCAGCAGATTCACAAAGCTGCGTTTCGCCTGGGTAACCAGAGAGTTGCGGTCAGCCAGAAACAGAATGTTCTTCACCCAGCCCCGATTCAGCAACACATCACACAGAGAGATCACCGTTCTGGTCTTACCGGAGCCTGTCGCCATCACCAGCAGTGCCTTGCGGCGGTTCTTCATCAGCGCATCGCACACAGCCTTCACCGCTGCTTCTTGATAATAACGGCCTGCGATATCCTTATTCACCGTCACATGGTTGAGGCTTGTCCGCATGGCGCGGAGATTGAACAGCTTCTCCAAATCACGCTTGGAGTAAATAGCAGCCACCTTACGCTCGGGGTACTGCCCGTCATCAATGCGGGTGTCGAAGCCATTGGTCAAGAAAATCACGGGACGGCGACCGCACTGCTGTTCCAGAATATCCGCATACAGCTTCGCCTGCTGACGTCCCACCGCCACATCCTTACAGGTGCGCTTAGCTTCCACCACCGCCAAAGGACGGTGCTGATCGTCATACAGCACATAGTCCGCAAAGCCCACCTCGCTGTGGTTGGGCATCCCCGGCAGCTGCACTTCATTCAGCCAGTTCTTCCCTTCTACCCAGCCCGCATCCACCAGCATGGTGTCAATATACAGCTTACGGGTCTTGTACTCGGACAAATCCAAAGGCTTGGGGATATAGGTCTGCTGCTGTGCTTCACGGCGAGCGGTCAGCTCCTCACGGAGAGAAGCATTTTCCTTCATCAGCTGCTCCAGCTTGATCTCCGCCTCTCTCAAAGGCTCCCCTGTGTAAGGGGAGCTGTCGCCGTAGGCGACTGAGGGGTTGTCAACCAGCAGTTCAGCATTAAATTCCTGCTGTATGTAATCCTTCCCATAGCAGCAAGCCACAAAGTCCAGATACACAAACAGGTTTTCCAGACAGTGAACGGCAATTTCCTTGGTGACCTTTCTTCCGCCGTGAGCCGCATCATTGCCCCGACGACGGATGAAATCCATGCGCCGCCAGATGTCATCCCCGACGATGTCACGGAAGTCCTCATTGTTGACCAAGTTCTGCAGATTGTCCTGCCAAGGCATGGAAAGCTCACCGTCAACGGAATACATCCACTTGACAGCAAATTCCATAGCTCGTCTGCAATTCAGCACACAAGCCGCCGGATCAATATGCAGGATTTTCTCCGCCGACACCGCAACATTCGCAAAAGACACGAATTGTGGGTCAAGAAGGAGGAAATTAAAGTTGGTCATAAAATCACCTCATTATAGGTATCATTGTATCACCTTAAAGATAGCAACGCAACATATAGAAAAGCTGTAAGAATCCGAAAATGAACTCTTACAGCTCCACATGTCAACTCTATACAATTGAATACGAGTCCAATCCCAAATCTACAAACGAATATTTATCTCTGGTTTTTTCGGCTACATAAGTTGCCAGCTCTTTATCTATAGAGACAAAACGAAGTTTCTTTTCTTTTCTCAACGAATCAAATTCATCTTTCCCGTACAATTGGATTAACTTTGCAACGTATTTCCTCAACGATTTGGAACTACGATACAATATTGCAATTTCCGATGCATATCCAAATAGTTCATAAATTATATCTTTGTCAGTTACATCCAAAGAATGCCCCATAACCGTTAGAGCTAAATCGTATGAACTATCATCCATTTCATCTGCGATTGCACGGTATTCATCGTCCGTTCCCAAAACAATTCTTTGGAGATATTTCTTGAATTCAATAAACGTCGTGTCTGCCGAATCGACTTCGTCATCTTCATTAGGATTTACTCCTAAAACAATTCCTTCATCGAGTTTTCCGTGAATATGTACTATTTTGCCCGAATCAGAAAAATGTTCAAAGGTAGAAGTATAATTGAAAGTTATAACATAATCTGGATTGAGTTGTACAAACCATTCTTTTCTCATTTTTTCTCGCGATATATTAATCATTGGCAGTTCAACAAAATGATACAGATACAAGCGTAGCATTTCAGTCAACTCATCCAACTCTTTTTTAATTCTACCTATCCATTTTTCATCATTCATCTGATACAATTTTGATCCCTTTGGATCTTCTATCATGTATTCTTCTCTTATGGAGTACGTATTGCCACTTTCTTTTTTCAAGAAAAAATCAAACTGTTTAAGAATGTATCTTGACAGATGTTTACCGGGATATTCGTTAAAGCTAAACACTCTCGTTGGCTGTACCAAAAAATCCTTAAAAGCTATGATAACCGAGTTTATCTGGTCTTCAAAATCAATCCATCCGATGTCTTTGTTATACGATTTAATCAAATAAGAATACCACATATTTGATTCAGCCATTTTGCCAAGCTGCGCAACAAGATCCATGGAAAGCGGTGTAGCGTGATACAGTTCTTTGTGTGTATTGTAGCTTTCTGCAATTTCTCTGTCTATCTCATGCAGTTTCGGTACTCCCAATATGTCACCAACACTTTTTATTTCTACCAAAGTATTGTTTTTGATAAAATCAACCGTATTCAGAAAATTAATATACTTCGTTGGAAAGCGGTAATGTAAATCAAATCCATTACCTAGCAATAGAACATTCATTCTTTATCACCTCACCCGAAGTATTCCTGCATCAGTGCTTTTTTCAATGTTTCCAGTTTTTCAAGGCTCTTTTGGATTTCAACTTTTGATTTGTCGGTCTGTTCGACAAAGGCTGCGAACTGTCCTTGAACTTCCAAAGGCGCTAAATTGATAGGCATTGCTTTTACATAGGAAACTGCCGCAATGTTTTGAATACCACTGCCCTTTGTTTCTAAGTTGCCAATGGTCTGCTTCATATAAGTCAAAAATACAATTGGCAGAATCTTTTCGTTAAGAGTAAACTTACAAAGTGCTTGATTTATCAAGCCTTTTTCGCAACCTTCTGGCAACTGGTACAGTTCGCCCATTGTTCCAGAGCAACTCATTAGAATATCACCAGCAACACATTCGAATCTTCGCAATTCGTCAAACTTTTCAGCCGTAATATAATACGTTCCGATAGTCGCTGATTTTTGAATGGCATGTTTTTGCTCATAAACCTTATATGTTGTTTCGTTTGGTTGAACAAAGAATTCTTTTTTGAGAGCGCTACCAAAAGGACCTCTTACAATCGAAGAACACGCTTCTCCAACTGTGGTCTGCTCCCATCCGTAAGGATTGGTTTCAGGGTCACCAAACAATTCGATAAATCGGGATTTGACCAGTTCATCCAGTTTTGCAACCTGCTGTTTCCGCAGAGAAATCAATTCGTCAACTTTTGATAATTGGTCAACAATTTCCTGTTGATCTTCTGTAGAAGGTAAATTCATTTCAATGTTTAGCAAGTTTGCTTTTGTTAGGCTTGGAATTGTGACCGTAGTATTCAGCTTTTCAAAATCAAAATGAACACAAAAATAAAATAGATACTTCGGTAACAGCACACTTCGATCTGCTACCAATCCAAATGCCGTATCAACATTCCAAAAGGGTTCCTCCACGTAAATTGGTTTATTAATACTACCTTTTCTTCCAATCACAACTGTATCAGCTTCGCAAAGGTAGTCATCTGCATAGCCCATAACTCCACCGCTACCATAAATTGGATACTTTCCATTCGGGTTTTCTACCTTGCTTTGATTGCGACCATTTACAATTTGAAGAACTTCGGAAAACTTCACTCTCACAACATCGCCTCCAGTTCTGCCAGACCTGCGGTGATCTGCATTTCCAGTTCGTGGAGGTCTGCCATCAGCTCCGCAGTGGAGGGGTATTCCACGGGCTTGTACTCGGTCTTTTTATACTTATTGATGGACAGGTCGTAGCCGTTATCCACGATTTCCTGTACAGGCACGAAGAAGGACTTGTCCGTTCTCTTGCGATCGGCTTCCGCTGCACGGTTGTGGAATCGGGCAATGATATCGGGAATGTCGTTCTCCTTGACCTCGCTGCGCTTGTCGTCCAAGCTGAAGCCGTCGGCAGTCATGTCGTAGAACCAGACGTTGTCCGTGCCGCCGTAGCCGGTCTTGGTGAAAATCAGAATACCGGTGGATACACCTGCGTAGGGCTTGAACACACCGGAGGGCATGGAGATGACCGCTTCCAGTCTGTTTTCGTCCACGATGGCCTTGCGGATTGCCTTATGTGCAGTGGAAGAACCGAACAGAACCCCGTCGGGAACGATGCAGGCGCAGCGTCCGCCCGTCTTCAGCATACGCAGGAACAGGGCAAGGAACAGCAGCTCGGTCTTCTTGGTCTTGCATACTTTCAGCAGGTCGGGAGACACGGAGTCATAGTCCAGACTGCCCTTGAAGGGGGGATTGGCCAGAATGAGGGTGAACTTGTTCTTGTCCTCGTTCTGCTCGGAAAGGCTGTCGCGGTATTCAATGGTGGGATTATCCACACCGTGGGTCATCATATTCATGGCACCGATGCGGAGCATAGTTCTGTCCATATCGTAGCCGGTGAACATTTCGTTCATGTAATGGGCTTTCTTCTTTGCATTGAAGAAAATGTCTTCCTTGTGGTGTTCCTTCAGATACTCCCCTGCAGTCACAAGGAAGCCGGAAGTGCCACAAGCAGGGTCGCAGATCAAATCATCGGGAGTGGGCTGCATCAGCTCCACCATCATGCGGATGATATGTCTGGGGGTACGGAACTGACCGTTTACCCCTGCAGTTGCGATTTTGGACAGCAGGAATTCGTAAATATCACCGCGAGTATCCCCCTCCTGCAGTGCCATCTGCTGATAAATGCCGTCCATAGCTGTGACGATCTTATCCAGCAGCAGAGGGGTGGGAATCTTAAAAATCGCATCGTCCATATACTTGGCATATGCGCTTTCCTTATCCCCATGCAGAGACTTAATAAAGGGGAACACCCATTCCTGCATAACAGAGTACATCTTGCCTGCAGGGAAGTCACGGAACACAGACCACTTCAACTGCTCGCCCGCGATGGATCGACCGCCAATGGTCACTTCACCTGCAAACATACTCTTATAAGGCAGGCGCAGCATGGCGCTTTCCTTAGCTCTGCGGTTGTCGGTTTCATCCAGATCGTGGATGAACATGAGGTAAGTCATCTGTTCCACCACATCCAGAGGATTGGTGATACCGCCCGTCCAGAAGATTTCCCAAAGGGCATTGATTTTACTTTTCAGTTCGCCTGTTAACATGTCATTCGTTCTCCCTGTTCCAAGTATAGGCGGTATAACGACCGCCGCTGATTTTTATGATTTTCCCGCTCTTTTGCAGGTCATTCAATGTGCGCTGCACAGTGACCTGACTGATGTCGGGACATTTTTCCATAATTTCGGTCTTTGTGATTTTGCCCGGTGTTCCCTTGATAAGTTCCGCAATACGCTCGGGCTTGCTCATGCCGCTCAAAGTAAAGCTTTGCACACGAGAAGATAGTTCTCGGTATGCCGCAAGCACTACCCCCAGCAGATAGCGCACGAAAGGAATATAATCATTTTCACATTCATTCCAACCACGTTCAGAAGCATTCAGTGTTTCGTAGTAAGCGGCCTTGCTCTGTTCGATGAGCCTTTCAATACTGATGTACTTTCCAACAATATATCCTGCACGGTACAACAGCAACAAAGTCAGAAGCCGGCTCATACGTCCGTTACCACCATTGAAGGGATGAATGTACAGGAAGTCCAGTACAAACACAGGTATCAATAGCAACGGATCGTAGTAGGGATTCTTGAGTGCGTTGTCATATGCCTCGCACAGTCTGTCCATTGCTTCGGGGGCTTCCCATGCGTGCATAGAGCAAAAGCAGACGTACTCGCCGCCGTCGGTTTCCTCTATATTGATCACATTGTCGGTATCCTTAAACCTGCCGCCAATGGTCTTTCCGCTGTATTTATACAAATCTCGGTGCAGCTGCAAAATGATTGAGGGACGCACAGGGATGTAGTCATAGCTTTCGTTAATAGCAGCCAGAACATCTCGGTAACCTGCAATTTTTTCTTCGCTTCTGCTCTTGGGTGTGGTTTTATCCCGTACCAGCATCTTCAAACGCTCATCAGAGGTGTAAATGCCTTCAATTTTGTTGGATGCCTCGGCACTCTGGATTTTCGCAATTTCCACCAGTTGTGTCAGCGCATCACTCTGCGCTTCGATAAACAAAGTCTGTTCGCCCTTGAATTCGTGAATCTGCCCCAACAGCGCCACAATATCGGGCGTCAGCAGTTTCGTATATATGTTATCATAATTAAATTGCCGCACCCTATCACCTCTCTTTATTTGAGACAAATTCACATAACTATCATAGCACTTATAAAATATTCATTCAACAATCAATTTAGTCATTTTCAACAATATGATTAAATTAACACTTCATTATGATATGTAAAAGACCCGACACTCCACATTGGAAAGCGTCGGGTCTTTATTGAATTAAACTAAACTGCCTTCAAATACATCTTTAAAATCATCGATTTTAATTTCGAGATCCATGGGAATAATAACATTCTTCATTAGTTCACGCTTTTGCTGCAGCAAGTCTGCCAAGCGATCCTCAATAGTCACGAAAGAGGGATCTGTTACAACAGGATAGTAAACAAAAACATCATTCTTCTGTCCAATACGGTACGCACGGTCCGTTGCTTGATTTTCGACCGCCGGATTCCATTCTCTTGTGTAATGAATCACATGGTTAGCAGAAGTAATAGTCAAACCAACACCGGCAGCTCGCGGAGACAGAATAAGTGCGCCTGCCCCTACACTGGCATTAAAGTTATCTACTACCGCTTGGCGATTTCCTGTAACCTCACCATTGATGATGTTTGCATTGATCCCAAACTTTTCCCAGATAACCCTACGAAGAATCGCCTGCATATCCTTATACTTGGTAAAAATCAAAACCTTTTCATTCTTTGCAAAGATCTTCGCAAGCTGATCAACCGTCCATTGCATTTTGGGAGACTGTTTGATTAGGTCATCCACCATCGCATAACCATGAACATACAGCTGTGGGTGACTACATAGCATCAGCAGATTCTGAATGGCTGCCAACGCCATCCCCTTTTGACCGGTGCCAATTGTCTTATCCAAAATATCCTGATACAATTTCTTGGTTCCGATATCCATATTAAGATATACGGTTTCTTCATGTTTTGCCGGTAATTGTCCCGCCAGCACATCATCTTTTGTTCGTCTCAGGAAAATCGGAGAAATCACATTCACCAAGGAATCAATCAATTCCTCTCTGTTCGGCTCATGCTTTTCAATTGGCAATTCATAAGTTTTTCTAAAAGACTGATAACTGCCAAGCAGGCCCGGCTGAGCAAAGTCAACGATTGACCACAGCTCACTCAATCTATTTTCCACAGGTGTACCCGTCATCGCAATACGACAACTGGTTTTCATTGCCTTGAGTGCATTGGCCGATGCAGTCTGATAGTTCTTTATTTTCTGAACTTCATCGCAAATAATACAAGACCAATCGATTTTACCTAGTATGGTTTGATCACGAGTTAACGATTCGTATGTAGTCAGCACAATATCATATTGCTCGATAATCTTATGATTCTTGTATCTCTGCGGACCTTGATGAACATAAACATTATATTTCGCATGACTGCTCGGAAGAAATTTATTCAATTCCTTTACCCAGTTCTCAATCAACGTCTTTGGCAAAACAATCAGCGCGGGCTTTAACTTTTCTACGCTATACAACTTTGCTAAAAAAGCAATCGCCTGTATTGTCTTACCAAGTCCCATATCGTCAGCGAGCAAAACCCCTGTTTTGGTATCATAATGACCATACAGAAATACGTATCCGTCCTGCTGATAGGGATACAATTTCGCCATAAAGCAGGAAGGCGGCATGGAGTCACTATACTCATCAACAAGTTTGGAACGCAGTGCAACCAGGGTCTCGTTATACTCGATACCATTGATATTATCATAAATATCAAGAATATAACGAAGAATCACATCCGTCACAGGCTTATCTCCATATTCCTGCTTTACCTTTTCAACTGCAGGCAAAAACTCTTGAATCAGTTGCGGACTAATTTTAATCCACTGATCTTTATAATAAACATATTGTGCTCCGGATGCCGCCGCTTCTTCCATGAGGTTCTGCAGTTCTGGTGTAATAACCAGTTCTTCTTCAACTGCCTCCTCACCATTCTCAGAATAGATTTTAATATTCTGAGAAACTAACCAGCCTCCATTCTCAGAAGGCTCAATACTAACAGTCGGTTTTACTGTAGCCTTTCGAAGCTTCAATCCTTTTACTCGATCAGAAAAATCTTCCGGATTAAACGGGAACTCTTCAGGTAAAAATCGAAACGGGTTATCAATAAATTCGGGAACCTGAACCCCTGTAATATTAGGGTAATCAGCAACTTTAGAATATACTTCTCTCGCCTTATCAGAGGAAATAATCTTTATTCTTTTGCCTTTGTCAGTTGTAAATTGCACAGAGGGGAGTGTTGACTTACTAGTATCAACTACAACTTCCCTACCCTCCAAATTCACCGTAGGTTTGATAGAAATTGTAAAAGGATCTGGAGAAACAACATCAACACCGACGTTTTCTTCTTCAATAAACCCAAAACCTCTGCTCTCTGTAAAGTGATCCAGTTTAACATCGGCTTTGTTCGCAAGAACAGTAACCCTGGAATGGTACTTCGCTCTAACCTGCTGATCTCTAACATCTTCATAATTGTCAATCGCACGCAGCAGACGATACTGTTCCTTTGAAAGTATAAATTCATATTCCGCGCAACGAACCATTACACCGAATCGCTCTTTTTTCCAATAGGGTTTTTCGTTGATCATCGGTGCCCAATTGATTTTATACTGGGAAGATGCTAGATTCCCCGTTTCAGAAATATAAAGCATCGGATGCTTACCGGAAATCCCCAAAATATTCTTTGATTCATCGTCTAACTCAAAATAATCATTATTGTTCAACAAATACCCTTCGAGTTCCGAGTCATAATTCAGCAGACCATCATACCACAGTTGCTCCGCTTCATTTAGGCGCAGCCAATCTGAGGATTTTGCAGTTTCCATCTGATTCAATGGAAATTTACAATCGTCCCCTTGCAAACAAAATAGTATTCCGTTTTCCAAATATGACAGTTCTAACTTCATCAAATCACCTTACAAAGATATTCCGCACTTTTTCAAAGCCCAAGTTTGATTATATTCCCAGCTTGCATTATGGATTTCACGACTAGGAATCCCTGAATTATTATTTTTCCACTCGTTAAAAATCCACCCTTTGAGCTTAGATGTACTTAACTGCACCATGTTGTGCTTTACAGGACCAACATAAAACGAGTAAACAAATATATACGCAGGACCAGGATAGATTTTAAATTCCGTTGCAACATAGTCACCAAAGTCCATAATTAACATATCATGCTTAACATTATGATGACATTCGCATAAGCCAAAATATTTCTGCCAGAAAAGCATTCTCCGTGGATCTGCTTTACCGTTAACCATATCATTACCAATAACCGTTTTAGCTGTATTGTAATTGTACCACCAACGGTAAACATTCTTTAATTCATCTTCATTACGGGGAAATAGTCCGCTATCAGGCTTCTTCCACAGTTTCTCTGCAACTGAATATACCTTTGGAAACTTATTCAACTCAAGACGATAATTCATCGCGACCTTAAGTAGTCTAAGAATGATCCTTTCCCTTTCCTTATTACTTACTCGGTCGAGAATTTCTTTTACCTTGATATCTCCTTCAAAATGGAACTGTCCTAATGTTGCTGTTGTAAAAAATATATTTTCACAATCCCATATTATCGGACGTCCGGGAGTAAAATACTCCTGCAATATATCACTGATTTTCTTATTGGAATTCATTTCAGACAGATTTCGTACGACAGCAGCCAAAGGATTCGATGCGTTAGCCCACTTCGTCAACAAGCCGACATCAAGTTTGAAATCCATCGGACGATATTTTTCATTATCGAACTGCCCCAAAATCTTCAAAGCCTCAATACAATCCGGTGCAAATTCCCAAGAATTATAGAGTAGCGAAAAACAAGTGCGATCCATACGTTCGGAAATCACTATCGCTATTTTTGAAAGATCAACATGATACGAATTCGTTCGCATATAACGACAAAGCGACTGTCTTTCCTGCTTCGTAACGGTAACCGCAAATGCCGGAAGTTCTTCGTGCTTTCTACCGTTAATTTCCAAAACCAATTTTTTCAATGCCTCGGATGAAATATCCGGCTGTATTTTAGCGGTTAAAGGGAACTGTTCTTCAATCTTGCTAACAACTTGGATTAATTTGTTGGGTGCATAGATTTTCATTTAACGCCACCATCCAATATCGCATTGCCGTCCAAAATCTCCTGCATCGTCTGGATCATTTCCTCATCCTTCAAACGGAACTTAATTTCTACGCGTCGAGACTCATCCGCATTGATTGTTCCATCTTCATTATAAATCGGGTTACTGTAAGACCTTCCATTAGCAGTAATGATTTTTCTTAGGTCATCCAGTTGCTCAGGCGGAAGCACCGTCTTTCTCTCATCTAAACAATATTTGGCAACTTCGTAGGCTCTATCCTGAGACAATGCCAAATTGAACATAAATGTCCCTTTTGTATCAGTATGACCTTCGATGATGATTTCTGCTATGTAATCCTTATATTCTTCGCTCAACAAAGCAGATATGTATTGGGGAAAAAATTCTTTAACAAACTCTTGACCTTCTTTACTCAAATTACTGGATCCTAAAGCAAATAAAATACTGGAGTCCAATGTAATTGCACCGGTCTGAGGATCAATCTTAATATTCAAGTCAGAGTCCTTAAACGCAAGACTAAGTTCATTAATAATTTCCGATTTGACCCCTATCAGCTTACCAATTTGTTCCTGCTGCAAATCAATCATTTGCTGTCGTTCTTCCAAGACTTTTCGCTGTTCTTCAAAAGTACGAAGTGATTGTGCAAGAGTAAACGCCATAATCAACACAAACATCAGAAGCAAAGCCGCCATCATATCCGAATATGATTGCCAAAACTCATGAGATGAGGAATACCGTTTATGCCTATTTTTTCTCATTTATAGGTGGCCTCCTTATATTATCTCCCTCTGACTCCTCTGAAACCGTTTCCTCGGTTAACTTCAGAAGTATCTTCTTTCTGTTTTGCTCGCAGTTCTTGGAGCAATCGTTCATTTTCATCTATCAAGCTTTGAATCTGTTTGGCCTGCTGAAGCAGTACCGTTGCCATATCAGCCATTGCAATCGTCATTTCATGCTGTTTCTGGTTAGACTCGGCAATAGCCTTAGCTTCTTCATCTACTACGCTAATAATACCCTGAACCGCAGAATTCATATTTTCTTGACTATGCTTAGCAACTTCAAACATAGATTGTACAGAATGTGCTGCACCAGTCATCTTTCCGGTAACTTCATCAACAGCCTTAATTAATTTATTCTGACCTTCGTTCAATCCAGAAATCACACGATTTGCTTCTGCCTGGGTCTGTTGAACAGACTTTCGCATAGTGTCGGCCAGTTCATTCTGTTGTTTAGTCGTTGCCGCAACCATTTCTCTTGTTGCGCTGGACATCTTATCTGCTGCGCCACTAACAGCCTTGGGCGTATTTTCAACGATATCCTGCAGCTCTTGCAACGTCCCACCAAAGTGTTCCAATGCTTTTGCAAGCTGACTGTCAAACTGAGCAAAGCTCCGAACCATCGCATTATCCATTTCAACTGTAAGCTTTTCACTCGCATGCAGCATCTTCGTTGCAGACGCATCAAAACCAGCCGCAACAGTAGCACTTGCCGCCCCCAGATGATCAACCTGCTTCTTAACATAATCAGATCCAGCTTTCAGCAATGTGATTTGCTCATCTGCCAAACCGGAGATTTTCTTTTCCTGCTCTACAATCGTATCAGCAAACTGTTTTTCCTGTTCAGCGATTGTATCCGCAATTTTCGCACCCTGTTCCGTAACAGTAGCAACAAACTGCTTTTCTTGCTCGACGATTGCTTCTACAACACGACTTTGCTGCTTTGCAATAGTATCGACAATGTGAGTACTCTGTTCCGTAACAGTAGTAACGAACTGCTTTTCTTGTTCAGCAATCGTAGAAACAACTCGATTTTGCTGCTCTGCCATTGTATCAGTAATTTTCCCACTCTGTTCCGTGACAGCAGTAACAAACCGCTTTTCTTGTTCGGCAATTGTTTCTACAATGCGGTTTTCCTGTTCAGCGATTGTATCAACGATTTTCTGTTCCCTAACAGCAATCTCATCAATGATACGATTTCCTTGTTCAGCAAACTGTTTTTCCTGCTCGCCAAGGGAATTAATGATGTTTGTGGTCTGTTCACCAATAGCATCTATGAGTTCCTTGCTTTTTTCCATAATTTTATTCGACTGTTCAGTCAACATCAAGAGCCCGGCGCTCAACTTTTCAACCTTTTCAGAGGAATCACCAACCGTTTCAAACGCCTGCTGGACAAATTCCATGCTCTTCTGTTGTACATCGTTCATCTGCCCCACATAACCATGCAGTGCATCGACAACCGCAAGATTGTTCTTTACGATACCGGTCAATGTTTCATTATGATCAACCATATTGTCTACCATTGCCGTCATCTTCTCACCGGAAGAATTTGCCCACTCGCAAATGGTTTCTATGGTTTTGGCCAAATTATCGAGTTGCCCGTGAAGAATTTCATTCATTGTAGAAAGGAATTTATCAACAACATCCCCAAGCGCCTCAGTCTGTTGTTTCGCAATTGCTTCCGCCATATTATCCATTTTTTGACCAAGTTTGGACAGTTCTTCTCCAAGCGATCCAACCATTCCATCCATCTTTTCGGCTAACACATTAAGAGCCGGAACTAGTGACGTATTGATTGTATCACCAAAAGATGCACCTATAGCAGTAACCATGCTATCCATTTTTTCTGCCAACTGGCCAAATGCAGGCACAATAGATTCATCGATTGCGTTAGAGAATACAACACCAATATCCTCAGCGAGTTGCTTCAAAGATTCATTCTGAGAATCCTGATAATGCAACAACTGAGAAATCGCACTATTTTCTGCATGCTGTCCAGCATAACGATAAAACACATTAACAAATTCAGTCATTGCCTTATATGCCTGATTGTATCTGCGGCGAGCAATAGAGCCATATACCAGAGACAAAATAACACCAAAAATTGAGGTATAAAACGCAACTTTAATACCCTCAATCAGAGGCGTAATACTATTGGTCATTGCCTCAGCCGTTTCTGCATTAAACGACTTCAAACCAATTGCCAGACCAATAAATGTCCCCAAAATCCCCAACCCAGTCATTGCACTGGACACAAAATCACTAAAGCTTGTATTGCCTACATCATGCAAAAACTCTTCATTTACGTAGTCTGAAATATCGCAATTATGGTACATCTGATCCTCGATATACAGACTCTCAGAATCTTCAAAATAGGCTTTGATAACACTTGTGAGTTCTTTCGTCTCAATATTCAACTCAGTATTTTGAAATTCCTTCAAAACACTACCAGGATATTCTTTTCTCAATCCCTCAATAGTTGCTGTTAAATATTCAAAGTCCTTTTGACATCCCAACAAACTAAGAAGACCATTTTGCTTTTTCATGCCACCCAATCCAAAATAAACGAAAAGGGACATAACCAAAACAATAACGATATTCACCAGTTTAGATGCATTGTCTATAGAATTTCTAACACCAATCACCAAAAAAGCCAAAAGAACCGCTGCAAAAAACACATAGTGTATTTCTCGGGTTCTGAGTAAAGTTTTTGTTTTTTCAATTATCTCTTTTTTCATCTCTATCCTCCCATTTTTCACAAACAAAGCGAAAGGTATTACTTCCATTATAGTGATTATGCATATAATGTCAACAAACTTGAATGATTCATAACACACTCAAAAATCATATATTTATATGATTTTCATTTCCGTCAAATATGATATACTGGATACATCCAATATACTCCGACGAACAGAGGTGCGTTTTATGCCGATTCAACTTATCAGACAGGACATCACAAAAATGAGGGTCGATGCTATTGTCAGCCCCGCTAATCCCGAACTTCGGGCAGGCAGTGGGTTGAACGGTCTCATTCACAAGGTTGGTGGGACCGAACTCACAGAAGCTTGTAAAAAGCTGAACGGCTGCAAAACAGGTGAAGCAAAAATCACACCCGCATTCGCACTTCCCTGCAAATATGTCATTCATACCGTAGGTCCCATTTGGCATGGCGGTAACGATGGAGAACCCAAACTGTTAGCTTCCTGCTATAAAAACGCACTGGAACTAGCCACAAAACACAAATGCAACACCATTGCATTTCCGTTGATTTCCAGTGGGGCATACGGTTATCCCAAGGACAAGGCCATGAAGGTTGCCATCAATGCTATCAGCAGTTTTCTGTTCGAAAATGATTTCGACGAGGATCCTCTGGTGTACATCGTAGCCTACAACAAGGACGCTGTCGCTGCCGGTAAAAAAGTGTTCAGCAAGATGGACGAGTACATCGACGACCGTTATGTTGAGCAGCACTCCAACGCAAGACGCCGCTACATGGAAGATGAGTATCGTATCAGAGAGTACAGCCAAGCAAACATCACACTTTCCACAGACCGCTTCGCTCGAGCTGACACGCTGAGTGATGCGCTGCGCCAAAAGCCGGAAACCTTCTCCGAAACCGTTCTGCGATTGATCCAAGAGAAAGGCATGACGAACGCTCAGTGTTATAAAAAGGCCAACGTTGATAAAAAGCTCTTCTCAAAAATCAAGCTGAATCCCCACTACAAACCGGAAAAGAAAACAGCACTGGCTCTGGCCATCGCCCTGGAGCTTTCCTTGAAGGACACCAACATCCTCCTGGCAAAGGCCGGACTCACCCTCTCCCCCTGCAACAAGGAAGATATCATCGTCGAGTACTTCATCAAAAAGAAAAACTACGATATTTTCGATATCAACGAAGCTCTGTTTGACTACGGTTTTGAGAACTGTCTGCTCGGTAATTCTATCTACTAATAAATATTTAAAGGTCGCTTTCACAGCGACCTTTTTTGTTTTTTAATCTCCTATAATGTGAATACAAACAAAAAAAACAGCCTATAAGGAGATGCATGATATGAAAAATAAATCTTCCAACAGTATCGATTCCATGCTCGCAATGGTAATTTTTGCAATTATCGCAATGCCCATCTTTGGCATTTATCTCTGCACTCAGCCCGACAGTAAGGAAGAAGATAAATCGATAGGGACTTTTATGATCGTTTTTGGATTTGCCATTTGGCTTTTAACAGGCATTATCGGCTAAACACACAGTCGCTTTCAATGCGACCTCTTATGTATTTGAAGATGATAAGCTAAACACTGTAAGGACCACTTGCCAACAAACGTGATTATGGAGGATTCGATATGTACACTTACAAAATCAACAATTCTTACACTGTATACGTAAACCATAGCTACTATAACGAATGCAAGAAAAAGACCAAATCCTCCAACTACAAAGGGGTTTCCAAACAAACCAAACCCCCTAAAGTGTCCGTTGCTCCTCCTATCCATGCCGCAGTCATCCATAAGACCTTTGGATATGGGGAAATCGTTAGGACAAATGAACCCGGCTATTTGTCTGTTGCGTTTGGAAGAACAGTGAAACGCTTCATGTATCCCAGCGCTTTTCAGCAGGGATTTCTCGCATATGCGTAATACAAATTCAAAGGAGAAAACAATGATCGATATTCATTCCCATGTACTTTACGGCATCGATGACGGTGCAACCACAATTGAAATGTCTATGGACATGCTGCGAAGCTACATTGCGCAGGGTGTCACCCATGTATTCTGTACCTCTCACAGCCGTTGCGCTATGCACCGATACGAAAACAATTTCACACGACTGCAGCAGCGGATTGCAGAGGAACAAATCCCTATCACAATCCTCAAAGGCTGTGAAGTGGAGTGCTCCGAGGAGGAAATGCCCGAAATCATCGAACATCTGAACAGTGGCTTTTACTCCACACTGAACGGCACCGAGTATGTCCTCGTAGAATTTGAGCCATATGACACTGCAGATACCATTCTGCACTGCATTCGCTACATCAAGCAGCATTCTCACTACATCCCCATCGTTGCCCATATAGAGCGATACAGAGCAGTCCGCAAGAGACCCGATTTGTTATCCGAACTCAGAGGCATGGGGTGTCTGTTCCAAGTGAATGTATACAGTCTGGCTCAGACCAAGGATGAAGAAATCAAAGCCTTTACAAGACATCTGGCCTCCATTGGAAAGATTGATTTTCTCGGATCCGATGCTCACCGAACTTACCATAGACCGCCCGCAGTAGAAAGCGGTCTTGCATATTTGAAAGAACATTACGACAACAATTACTGCCGCCAAATCAGCTCCGAAAACGCAATGGAAATGCTGATTGGCTTGAACTAAGAAAGGATACCATATATGAACAATTACGAACTGATTCTCTCCGTCGTATACGGTCATGCAATTGCTGATGCCCTGGGCGTTCCCGTTGAATTCACCTCTCGCTCCTCCCTGCAGCGCAATCCCGTGACAGGCATGCGTGAATACGGTACACATAATATGCCCGCAGGCACCTGGTCCGATGATACCAGCATGGCGCTGGCAACGCTGGACAGCCTGGCACATGGTGTGGATTACACCGATACAATGGAACGCTTCTGCAACTGGATGGAAAAGGATGCGTACACCGCCACCGGAGAAATGTTCGACATTGGCGGCACTACAAGCACCGCTCTGTATCGTTATCTCAGCGGTACTCCCGCTTTGAATTGTGGCAGACATAGCGACCGTGACAACGGAAACGGCGCTCTCATGCGCATCTATCCCGTCGTACTGTATTGCTGTCTGGTGCGCCCCTATAAATACAACACCCATGCAATGATTGAACTGGTGCACAACTACTCTGCCCTGACACACGCACACCCTCGCTCCATGGTCGGCTGCGGCATCTACGCCTTTGTACTGAGAGCCCTACTAAACGGCAACACAATCGGTGATGGACTCAGCGAAGCGAGAAGCTATTATGAAGCCTCCGAGTTCAGCCATGAGCTACAGCACTACAGCCGTATTTTCATCGAGGATTTTGGAAACACTCCTATGGACGAAATCCGCAGCGGTGGTTATGTAGTTCACTCGCTGGAAGCAGCTATTTGGTGTCTGCTGAACAGCGAAAGTTATTCCGAATGCGTGCTCATGGCCGTCAATCTGGGCAGCGATACAGATACCACTGCCGCTATCACAGGCAGCCTGGTGGGAGAAATGTTCGGGATAAATGACATCCCCAATGAATGGATGGACACACTGCTGAATCGGGAATTGATTGATGAAATCGTCGAACACTTTATGAAAAGCATATAACCTTCAAAATACATACTACTAAAAAAGAATTCCGCACATCAAAAAGCGTGCGGAATTCTTTTTATTCAAAATCAAAATTTTCTTCGTAGTCCCAATCTTCTGTATATGCCTTATGGTCTTCCAGCCACTTCATAAAACGTTCCGCAGAGATCATACCGGATTGAAATCCCTTGCGCCAACGATTCATCGCCAGTTGCCACTCTGCAAATTCCATCTGAATATCCCAATCATTGGGATTACGGTGTTTCTTCATGCGTCTTGCACTCTCAATTTGCTTCAGCCTTTTCTTCACCACATCACCATTAACCGTAGCCTCAAATGTTCTCTTTGGGCCATCCTCTCTGCAAGTCCTATTATTATGGTGGCCGATACAGGACTTGAACCCGTGAGCCCGACCCACTGCAAGCGGTCTCACCGCTTGACTGTTTCAGCGATTTACGAAAAAAGAAAAACCGCCGAAGTCTTTCGACTTCAGCGGTTTATGGTGGACGATACAGGACTTGAACCTGTGACCCTCCGCACGTCAAGCGGATGCTCATACCAGCTGAGCTAATCGTCCGTGCTGCGAACAAAATATATTATATACTTTGTTCGCATATTTGTCAACACTTTTGTTTGTTGATTTTGTTTTTTTACCAGCTTTCTCTGCCGTAAACGGTGACGCTTGCGGTCTTGCCGAACAGAGATACGGTAATCACAGCCTTGCCTGTGCCCACATTCGTAATGACACAGCCCTTGGCATCGCCCACAACGGTAGCAACGCTTTCGTTATCGGAGCTCCAAGTGATGTCACCTGCCTGAACGGGAACGTTCATGGGGTAGTAGGTCAGGGTCAGAGGAGTTTCACGACCGACTGCTTCGGTGAACTCGGTGATCTTAGCACCTGCGTAGTACAGTTCCAGACCTGTGATTTCGGGCATGGGAGTGGGCGTGGGGGTAACGGTGGGCGTGGGAGTGGGAGTGGTATCGCCAACTTCTACGGGACCGCTGTTGCCGCCGGGCTGCTGAATGTCCGCGCCGCCGGGAGCGGTGTTCAGGCTGGTGCTGATCAGAACGATCATCGCCAAAATTACTGCCACTACCAGAATCGCTGCAAAGGTCATCTGCCATCTGGTGTTGACCTGTGCCTGATCGTTTGCATATGTACCCGCAACGGTACCGGAGGTGGTTCCGGGTGCCCGCTGAGTCTGTTTCATTTTACGTGCGCCGCACTTGGGGCAGCGGCTCTGCAAGGAAGAATACTCGGTTCCGCATCTGCGGCATTCTACCTGAGGAATCAAATCCATACGTATTACCGACCTTTCTTTGAACTTTAGAATCCTTAATATTGTACTATCGTTTTTCTCGTTAGTCAAGAGACTTCACCCCCGACAGCTGTCGGGGGTGAAATATTTTTACATATCCGACACACTTTGTTCATCGGTCAGGATTTCCACCTGCACCCCTGTATTGGCATCGGCGTAAATAACACACTTTTCACCGCTCTCGCCCTCACAGGCAAAGCGGTAGCACAGCACGGACATCCCCGTGTCCCGTGTGAACCATGTCAGTTCCTCCCGCAGCACTTCAAGCCCCGCGGGCACAGCCTTCACCGCCGCTTCCTCCGCCGTCAGCTTGGGTTTAGCAGTTTCCGTGTCGCTGCCATGGTGCCGCAGATAGTCCGTGGCGTTCATGGATACCACAACGCCCTCCTGCCCCACTGCCACCTTCACGCTATGGTCAGGGTGAGTGGCGCTGTCATCGGCAAACACGTACCGCAGTTCCAGCAGTCCGTCCCGCTCCTCACTGTCGTAAAGACGCAGGTCTCCGTAGCCTGCTCGCTGCAAGAAATCTTCCGCCGCAGGCTCGGCCTCCTCTTGGGTGACAGTTTCTTCTCCGTCCCCCTCAAACTCCAGCAAATACAAGGCAGGCAATCCCCCCTGCTTGGTCACTGACACCGTCACAGCACCATGTTCCGTTTCTCCGCCGAAGTAATAACAGGGCAGTTCCCCATAGGATATCCCCATGGGTGCCAGAGATTCTTCCTCCCCTGCCAGTGCCTGTGCCTTCCCAAGGGCGGCCTCACGGGTGACGTCTTCCAGCCCTGCCACAGCTCCATAGCTGTTGTCATAATCATCGGACAGGCTCCCTGCGTATATCAGCTGTGGGGTGTCGGGAAAATCTTCCAGCAGCTTCAAAATCTCGTCTTCAAGATAGCTGTCCGCTTCCTCGCTGATCATCCCCGATGGCTGCAGCAGTCCCCGAATGGACAAAGCCTCCTCGGAAACCTGCGTATACAGTGAGGCCAGCACAGGCACCAGCTCACCGGTAACTCCCTGCAGCTGCCCCGACAATTTGCGGTCTTCCTCACCGAAGCCTTTCCCTCCGCAGGCAAGGTCGCCTTTCACACGGGCGTACTCCTCCATACGGGAGAGGAATGCCGCCAATTCCTCCAGGGCTTGGGTATCCAAAGGCAGGACGCTCAATGCGGTGGAGGCCGCACGGGAGGCACTCATGAGCTCTGCGCAGACCTTCCCCGACATGCCCGTACCTTCCGCATACCTTCCCTTTTCCAGAGCATCGTCCATAGCGCTGACAGAGCTGACCAGCTGTGCCATGGCACGGCGGTACTCGATGTCCTGCGCGATCCTGTAGCCCTCTCCGCCGCCTGCAGAGGTAAATACCAGTCCCGCGCAGATAAATGCCGCTGCGGCACCGTAAGACAGAAGTAAAATTTTGGTTTTTTGATTCATAGCAAAACGCACCTTTCGGCATTAGTGTAGCCGATTAGGTGCGTTTTTAATCCATGTTATTCAAATATTTCGAGGCTTTCCAGTGTGGCCATCAGTCTGGCGCGGTGTGCCGTGGTCTGGGGCGAGGTGCTGAGGACTACAGTCATACAGCCGCCTTCCGTATCCAGCAGGTACACATCAAACTCGTTCTGGACAGTCTTTCCGTGGAGATGGCGGACACGGTTGTTGCCCAGCCATTCCTGCGCCCCGGGCTCTTTGATGCCCATGATGCCGTACTCATCCAGAATCTCGGTGCCGATATCCTCGGACTTCACACAGGGACGGAAGCCCAGCTCCGCGTACACATCACCGCTCATGCCCGTGGGCAGGGTGATATAGGCATAGCCGCTCACATCGTTGAGCTGATAGCGGCTCTTGTCCACCAGCAGGGTGAATGCAGGACCGCCGTCTGCGGCGAAGCTGCCGCTGACAGGGGTCATGGGGATGATTTCCTCTTCCCCATGAATCGTCACCGCAACATCCACAAGCTCCAAGTCACCTTTGGGCTTGTCCAACACTGTTTCCACCGCCACAGGCACTTGGGGCATGGGTGTAGGCGTGGGCTGCTCCGCAACGGGAAGCTCCTCTCCAGACGGGGTACAGCCACAGCACAGCAGCATCAGACACGCAAGGGTCAGCGCAATCAGTCGCTTCATAACTGCTTAGCGGTTGGACAGCTTTTCAACGCCCACAGCCAGACGGCGCAGGCATTCCTCCTTGCCCAGAATGGAGCAGATTTCCACAGCGCCGCCGGGGGTAACGGACTTGCCTGCAGCTGCGATACGTGCGGGCCACATGACAACCGCGTTCTTGACGCCTTCCTTGGCAGCCAGTTCCATCAGTACGTCGTGGATGGTTTCGTCACACCAGTTTTCGATGGCTTCGAATGCGGGGATAATCTTGCCCAGCATATCCAGACAGATGTCTTCGTTGACCTTGGACTTCTTGTGAACGTACAGGTCGGTGCCGTATTCGGGCAGTTCGTCGAAGAAGTCGATCTTTGCGGGGATATCGGTCAGCAGTTCGGTGCGCTGCTGCAGCAGGGATGCGATCTTCGCAGCGTCGATAGCGGGGTTCTTGACTGCCTGACGGATGAAGGGCTCAGCCACAGCTGCGAATGCTTCGGGGCTCATAGCCTTGATGTATTCTGCGTTCATCCACTTCAGCTTGACAATGTCAAATACTGCGGGAGACTTGGAGATGTTCTTGATGTCGAATACTTCGGACAGTTCTTCCAGAGTGAAGATTTCCTGTTCGCCGCCGGGGCTCCAGCCCAGCAGAGCAACGTAGTTCAGAACTGCGTCGGGCAGGTAGCCTTCACGCAGCAGGTCTTCGAAGGAAGGGTCACCGTGGCGCTTGGACATCTTGTGGGTCGCGTCGCGCATAACGGGAGAGCAGTGGACGTAAGCGGGAACTTCCCAGCCGAATGCCTGATACAGCAGGTTGTACTTGGGTGCGGAGGACAGGTATTCGCTGCCGCGTACAACGTGGGTGATGCCCATCAGGTGGTCGTCGATAACATTTGCGAAGTTGTAGGTGGGCAGACCGTCGGTCTTAATCAGAACGTTTTCGTCCAGTTCTGCGTTGGGAACGGTAATATCGCCGAAGATTGCGTCGGAGAAGGTGGTGGTGCCTTCCTGGGGGATCTTCTGACGGACAACAGCGGTTTCGCCTGCAGCCAGACGAGCTTCCACTTCTTCCTTGGACAGGAAAGCGCAGGAGCACTGGTGCTTCTTGATGACGTCGCCGTTGGGCAGGGTCACGGGAACAACGCCTTCGCCTTCCTTGCAGAAGCAGCGGTATGCGCCGCCCTTTTCGATGAGCAGGTCAGCATAGCGGCCGTAGGTGAAGCGGCGTTCGGACTGGATGTAGGGACCAACGGGGCCGCCTACGTCGGGACCTTCCTGCCAGTCCAGACGGCAGGTACGCAGGGTGTTGTAAATGATTTCGGTAGCGCCTTCCACGAAGCGTTCCTGGTCGGTGTCTTCAATACGCAGAATGAACTTGCCACCCAGATGCTTTGCAATCAGCCAAGTGTACAGTGCGGTACGCAGGTTGCCGATGTGCATGTAGCCGGTGGGAGAGGGTGCGAAACGAGTACGCACTTCGCCCTTGGGGATACGCTGTTCCATTTCTTCATACCATGTATAGTCGAGCATAGATATTCCTCCATGTGTTAATTTACATAATCATACATCGTAATTTTATTGCACAAGCCCCAAAAAGTCAAGGTTTTTCAGTTCGTACCCCCGCAGTACGTATCGTTTCTGCAGCAGCACGGTAACGATTCTGCGAACGAATATCCAACGTCTCGCCTTATCGTACAATGTGTATATCCCTTCCGCGGCAGCACGGTAACGATTCTGCAAACGTATACCCAACGTCTCGCCTTATCGTACATGTTCCTTCTGCGGCAGCACGGGAACGCTTTGGCGGTAAAATACCCGTCATCACCGCTATAGATATTTTCAACATCTTCTTATTGTATTTAAATATGGTTTGTGTTAAGATATATCATTGATAAATTGGATATTTATGTACATTTGGAGGTCATACTATGATCAACGTGAAAATGGCAAAAATGGCAGGCACCAACTCCGCAGTGCGCGAGATGTTTGAAGAAGGCAACCGCCTGAAGGCTCTGTACGGTCCCGAGAACGTCTATGACTTTTCCATCGGCAACCCTTATTTCCCCGCTCCCGCAAGTGTAAAGACTGCAATCGTGGAAATTCTGGAAACCATGGACTCCAATTTCATCCACGGCTATATGCCCAACGACGGCTACCCCGCTGTTCGTCAGACCGTTGCGGAATATATCAACACCAATTTTGGTGACAATATCAGCGGCGACAATATCATCATGACTGTGGGTGCCGCAGGCGGTCTCAACGCCTGTCTGAAGGCTCTGCTGAACGAAGGTGACGAGGTCATCGTACCCGCTCCCTACTTCTTGGAATACGGTCATTATGTTGGCAACTACGGCGGCGTCATCGTCCCCGTACACTCCAAGGAATCCGAAGGCTTCATGCCCGACATTGAGGGCATCGCAGCAGCCATCAACTCCAAGACCAAGGCTGTCATCATCAATAACCCCAATAACCCCACCGGTGTCATTTACCCTGTGGAGGTCATTGAGAAGCTGGCAGCGGTGCTGGAAGCAAAGCAGCAGGAGCTGGGCATCAGCATTTATCTGATTTCCGACGAACCCTATCGTGAGCTGGCCTTTGACGGTGCGGAAGTGGCATACCTGCCCAAGTACTACCGCAACACCATCGTGGGCTATTCCTGGTCCAAGAGCCTGTCTCTGCCCGGCGAACGCATCGGCTATCTGGAAATCCCTCCCCGCATCGACGAATACGAAATCGTGCGCTCTGCCATCAGCATCAGCGCAAGAATTCTGGGCTTCGTCAACGCACCTTCCCTCATGCAGCTGGTAGTACAGCGCTGCATCAACGAATCCACCGACATTGCCGCTTACGACAACAACCGCAAGCTGCTGTACGGCGGTCTCAGCGAGCTGGGCTTCACCTGCGCCAAGCCCGAGGGTGCTTTCTACCTGTGGCTGAAAAGCCCCACCGCCGATGAAAAGGAATTCATCGGAGAAGCCAAGAAGCACAACATCCTGCTTGTCCCCGGCAGCAGCTTTATGTGCCCCGGCTATGTGCGTATTGCCTACTGCGTCAGCCCCGACACCATCAAGGGCAGCATGAAGGGCTTCGCCAAGCTGGCTGAACAGTACAATCTGAAGTAAGCAATTCCATCAATACGATTTAGGAGATATATAAAATGAACGAAATCAAAAAGCAAGTAATGGTATCCGGCATTCAGCCCTCCGGCGACCTGCATCTGGGCAACTATCTGGGCGCAGTGAAGAACTGGGCAGAGCTGGCAGACCAGTTTGACTGCTACTACTTCATGGCTGACCTGCACACCCTGACTGTCCGTCAGGACCCCGCAGCTCTCCGCCGCCGCACTCTGAACCAGCTGGCACAGTACATTGCCTGCGGTCTGGCCCCCGAAAATAACACCTTGTTCATCCAGAGCCATGTTCCTCAGCACAGCGAGCTGGGCTGGATTCTGCAGTGCTACACCATGTTCGGCGAACTGTCTCGTATGACCCAGTTCAAGGACAAGAGTGCTAAGAACACCGAAAACATCAACGGCGGTCTGTTCACCTACCCCTCTCTAATGGCAGCGGACATTCTGCTGTATCAGGCAGACCTGGTTCCCGTAGGCGAAGACCAGAAGCAGCACGTTGAGCTGACCCGTGACCTGGCACAGCGCTTCAACAGCATTTACGGCGAAACCTTCAAGGTTCCCGAACCCTACATCCGTAAGGTTGGCGCTCGCGTTATGAGCCTTGGCACCCCCACCAACAAGATGAGCAAGTCCGACCCCAACGGCTGCGTATTCTTCATGGACACTCCCGACGTGATTTCCAAGAAGTTCAAGCGCGCTGTGACCGACTGCGACATCGAAAACTGCATCCGTTACGCTCCCGCTGAAAAGCCCGGCGTAGCAAACCTCATGAGCATCTACTCCTCCGTCACCGGCAAGACCTTCGAAGAAATCGAACGCGAATTCGCAGGCTGCGGCTACGGTGCATTCAAGCCCGCTGTTGGCGAAGCTGTTATCGACATGCTGCGTCCTCTGCAGGATGAAACCAACCGCATTCTGAAGGATAAGGCATATCTGGAATCCGTTTACAAGGAAGGCGCTGCAAAGGCTTCCTACATTGCTAACAAGACCATGCGCAAGGTCAAGAAGAAGGTAGGCCTGGTAGCCAACCCCTGATAGGAGCGTTTCGACGTTATGTTCATCACAAACCTTGGGCTGAAGCTGGCGGCAAGCATTGTGCTGGCCTTTATCCTCAGCTTCGCCATGACGCCCATTGTAAAAAACTTCGCCCTGAAAGTAGGGGCCATCGATGTACCCATTGATGACCGCCGTATGCATCGGCAGCCCATTCCCCGTCTGGGCGGGCTGGCCATCTTCATCGGTTTCCTGCTGGCAGTGGTACTGTTTGCGGACCTGACCAAGCAGGTGCAGGGCATTCTGGTAGGTGCCATCATCGTTGCGGCATTGGGTGCCGTAGATGACTTGATTTCTCTGAAGCCCATGACCAAGCTCATTGGTCAGTCTGTGGCAGCCATTGTAGCCATCAGTCATGGGGTTATCATTCATCTGTTTACCAACCCCAATATTTTCAGCAACACCGAGTTTATTCTGCTGGAGGGTCTGGCACTTCCCATCACCTTCCTGTGGATTGTGGGTGTGACCAATGCGGTTAACCTCATTGACGGTCTGGATGGTCTGGCCTGCGGGGTCAGCGCCATCGCATCCTTGACCATGTTCGCCGTGGCTGTGCTGGTTGCGGAAAGCAACGTGGCTGTGCTGCTGGCAGCCCTCATGGGTGCCTGTCTGGGCTTCCTGCCCTATAACATGAACCCTGCCAAGGTGTTCATGGGTGATACGGGCGCACTGCTGCTGGGCTACCTGCTGGCGACCCTGTCCGTAGTAGGTATGTTCAAGTTCTATGCCATCGTGACCTTTATTGTTCCCGTACTGGCATTGGCACTGCCCCTGCTGGACACCCTGTTTGCCATCGTCCGCCGCATGCTGCGTGGTCAAAGCCCCTTCACCCCCGACCGCGGACATCTCCACCACCGTTTGGTGGATTTGGGTTTGAACCATAAGCAGGCCGTGGCGCTCATGTATGCCATCTCCGCGCTGCTGGGCTTGTGCGCCGTGGTGGTAGTATCCACCGGTCCCCTCCGCATCTTCCTGCTGGTGGTTGCCCTTTTCGTAGCCATTGTCATCAGCCGATACATCGGCAACACCGTTTCCCACAGCGACGACGGCAACTCACAGTAAAAACATTCCGCCCATAATGATCAGCAGCTCTTTGTCCCCTGATTCCCGATACATCAGGAACAGTACCGCAAACAGCAGCAGGTCTTCGGTGTCAAAGCCTTGGGCGAATATATTGGACAAAAAATTTTGAAGGCCGCTGCCGAAGCTTTTCGGCGGCGGCGTTTTTTCTGCCCTCGGCGGAGGCAGCGGAGCCGATGGAGGCGGTGTATGTTCCTGCTTCGGCGGTCCGTACCCCTCCTCGGGAATATGGATATACCGCCCCGTGTTTCCATCATATCTGCGCATGGTCCCCTCCAAACATCCCAAAGGCTGTCTCTGCCATTCCAATCATTTTTGCAAGCTTCATGGCCCTGTCCAGCTTCTCTCGTCTGTGGGGACTGAGATAAGGTTTCATAGCCTCCAACAAAGCCCTTTTGTCATCTTTCTTCCCACCGCCTCCAAAGGCTGACATGAGCCGTCCGATGTCGGGCAGCGCAAAGTCCTCGGAAGGCTTGGGCTGTGGGCTTGCCTGAGACTCTCCGCCCATAAGGGATTGCGCCATGGCGGCAATGCGGTCCATCTGAGCGGGGTCATTTAAAATGCTGTTCAGGCGTTCCTCAAAGTCGCTCACAGCCGCCCCTCCTTATGGATTCATGGTATCGCTGAGCTGCTTGGCAATGCGGCGCCCCTCCCCTGTTTTCAGCACATCCATCAAAATCTGCCGCAGGGCTTCCCCGTCTCCCGACTGTACTGCCCGCTCCACACGGTTGGTATCCAGCTTCTTCAGCAGCTGCTGACCGTCCTTAGACTCCGCAATGGCACGCACCGCATCGGTCTTTCCGCTTGCTGCCAGCTTTCGTTCCATCTCCTCAAAATTTTTCATGTGGAAATCCTCCCAAAAACAGGTTACAATGCAGTATATGATGAAGCGTCGGAATGGACTACACATTCTTCGCAGCACAACATTTGCTACACAATGTTGTGCTCCTCATTCGTTCCATCATTCCGACTTTTTCGCTCTGCATCTTTTTCTATTGCAAATTCATTTACATGAATTTGTTATGGACTGAAAGATGCAGCAGCGATAAAAACAAGGTTAGAAAGGACCCACCCATGAGAATTGCCATATTTTCCGATACCCACAGAAACATTGACGGTGCCATTGCTGCCGTCAATCAATACCGCCCCGATATGATTATCCATTTGGGAGACCACTTTATGGACGCCCAAAAGCTGCACATGGAGTTCCCCCATATCCCCATGGAGTGCGTTCCCGGCAACTGCGACTATGCCCCCGATGAAGATGTGGTAAAGCTCATTGAGCCCATGGGGGTCCGCATGATGCTCACCCACGGGCATACCTACCGTGTAAAATACGAAACCATGCCCCTGCTGAACGCAGCCTTTTTCCAAGGTGCGGAAGTGGTGCTGTACGGACATACCCATATGCCCACTTATACCCTCGTCCAAGGTCTGCACGTGGTCAATCCGGGCTCCGCAGGACAGGGCAGACATCCCACATGGGCAAAAATCGAGCTGGAAGACGGCAAGGTGAAGGATGTCAGACTGATGGACATATGAAAATAACCCGATGCGGTTTGCATCGGGTTATTTTTATTCAATCGGAGGTGCGCCTTCTTCCTCATAAGTCTCATTAGGGTCGAACATCACACGCTTGAAGCTGATATGCACATTATGGTTGTCGGAAACATCCTCAAATACATAGCTGCTTACATTCTTGTATCGCTCGCCGTCAATGATTATTTCATCCACTGCGTAGCCATCATGAGGAATGGCTTCCACAGTGATTGCACCGCCCTCTACCACGGTGCTGCTGCCGTATGGGATGGCTGTGCCGCCACGGGAGAAGGTGACGATGATGGTGTAGACAGGCAGCTCTTCGTCCAAAATCACACCCTCATCGGGAAGCAAGCCGGGGGTAAATTCTTCATCGGGCTCCGGTGTGGGGGTAGGCGCAGCCTCGGGGTCTGCGGTAGGCGCAGGTTCCAAACTGTCTACAATGGGCGTAACCTCCGGACCTTGTACATAGCTGTCACGCCAAGGCAGGAAGCCTGTGCTGATGCCTGCCACCAAAAATAAAACGATCAGCAAAACCACCGTACCTGTCACAAGACCGATGGTTCTGACCGATGCTCTGTTATCCATAGATTCATTCCTTTCTTTCGGAATAATGGAGTATTATATCTTATCTCTTTATATTTGACAATGCCAAAGGGAAAAATGTTCCTTATTGCGCCCGATTCACCCTTATGTTATAATAGCTCATTCAAAATATTTGGAGGAACTTATGAAGAAACGTGCATTGGTAACAGGTTCTTCCCGTGGCATCGGTGCCGCCACCGCTCGCGCTCTGGCAGCAGATGGCTGGGAAGTGAACATTAACTATTTTCAGTCCGAAGAACAGGCAATGGCACTGGGCAAGGAGCTGGGCGCTCGTGTATTCCGCTGCGACGTAGCCGATCCCGTTCAGGTGCAGAAAATGTTCGACGAAATGGGTCCCGTTGAGCTGCTGGTCAATAACGCTGGCATCGCTCACGAAGGTCTCATCACCGATATCACCAACGAAGAATGGAACCGTATTTTCGCTGTGAACGTAGGCGGCGTATTCAACTGCATTCGTGCCGCTCTGCCTTACATGATTCGCGAGAAGCACGGCATCATCATCAACACCACCTCTGTCCTTATGAAGGCAGGCGGCTCTTGTGAGGCATCCTACACCGCCACAAAGGGTGCGATTGAAGGTCTGACCAAGTCTCTGGCAAGAGAGCTGGGTCCCAGCGGCATCCGTGTGAACGCTGTGGCTCCCGGTGTCATCGAAACCGATATGCTGGACTGCTTCACCCGTGAGGAACTGGACATGGTGGCATCCAATGCCGCTCTGGGCCGCAACGGTCTCCCCGAAGACGTGGCCAAGGTCACCGCTATGCTGGCATCCGATGCCTGTGCATTCATGACAGGCGCCATCGTCCCCGTAGACGGCGGCAACGTACTGTAAATCAATCAATAATGAAAGAAGGGCAATTCCGAGGAATTGCCCTTCTTTTTATGATCTGTTTTCGTTAATCCACTTCTTTGCCCAGACAAACAAAGCATCGGACATAGCGGCAAAATCAACCGCACCGCCGTTTTTCAAGTGCAAAAAGGTTTCCACAATCCCCCGCTCAACGGGCGAAACCACTTGAAGCAGTTCACTTTGACGACTGATATACTTCCCCGTTTCCTTGAAGGCTATGGCCTGCACCACAAAGGAAGCGGATTTATACAAGCCCCGCACCATGTCTTCGCTCTTTTCATGGAGCATATTGTGTACACAGCCGTGGTAGATGTTCCCCGCGCCGATTTTGATGGCTCTGCTTACAGCGGCTTCATCAATCACCGTCAGCAATTCATCAAGGCTGCCGCGAATGGGTGTGGTGTCGTAATAAAACTGGAACAGGTCTGCAGGCTCCCAATTGAGAATTTCATCCTTCCCCGAAAGGAAGCCGCAAATCAGCTCACGATTGGGCAAGGTGTCCAGCATGGCGGAATAGGTTTGAATATCCGCAGCGGACAATGCCTCCAGAATCACCACAACATCAATGTCACTGGTTTCCGTAGCCTCGCCACGGCCATAGCTGCCCTGCAAGCCTACAAACCACACTCGATTTCCGAATGTATCGTCCAATGCCTGCAGGAAGCCCTGCATCCAGGCAGTCATATTGATCATCATAATCACCTCATCAAATTGAAAGTTATTTCATCTTCTTTTTTGCGTTTGCAATCAAATCCTTATACCCAAGACCGAAAATCACAATGACAGTTCTCTGCATACACGCAAAACACAAAACCATCAGCAATAAGCCCCAAGCGTATTCCGCACCCTGCACAAGCTGATTTTTGGAAAACGCAACCAACACGCTCACAGATGCCACACACAGAAGCAGGGCAGAAATCATACCGGGAGTATAGGGCTTTTCCATTTTATGGATTTTGATCCCAACAACATGGACAAGGGCCTCAAACAGACCGAGATAAACAGGGACCAAGGCCAACAAGGGCGACTGTGTAAAGAACGGAACAAAGGTAATTACAATCAGCAATACCACCACGGGGATATGGGATGTCTCTTCCTGTTCCCGGGTAATTTCCAGCCCCATGAACTTGGTCATCAATTCCGCAAAGCCCCCGGGAATGCGCAATTCTTCCCATTCATGAAGGGTAAACAAAAACATATATCCAATCATGATGCGCTGAATGAGTCCAAGCTGCTCCATAAACACAGCGCAAGCAGAAACCATTCCAAACATGATTACTGTCAAAATTTCCAAGTAATACTTTTTCATAAATCACACCACTTTCGTGTAACCGTTATTGGATTCCCAAGTCTTCCGCTTCGTAGCGCACCGTGTCACTGTAATGCCACCACTCGTTCCAATAGCCCGTAAAGCCATGGGCTTCCATGCTCATTTCCAGCAGCCTCGCATTGGCCGCGGCAGCTTCCGATACGTCACCGTAATCCCTGTCGGCAATGGCAGCAAACTCGTCAAAGTCCGAGGGCATCTCCACCGCATCCCCATGCAAAGTCACCAAGGTCACATCCACCGTATTGCCCCGACTGTGGGAGGAATACCCGTTATAGGGGTTGGCAACAAAATTGGCATCGGGGACGATTTCCCACAGCTTGAACTGTGCTGCAGGCGGGCGATAGCCGTCCCAAATCAAAAGCCCGTAGCCCAATGCATTCAAATCCGCCTGCACCGCCATGAGCTTCTTCACCGTACCCCAACGCAAATAGGGCTCGGTGAAATCATAAATGACCTGCCCCGTAAAGTTCCGCTCTGTGGCATACCGCAAATCAACGGCAATATTGGGAATGTAGTCCCGTACTCGTACAGGAGTGCTGTCATCGGTAGGCTCGGGCAGCGGTGTGGGTGTGGGTGTGGGTGTCGGCGTGGGCGCAGCCGTTACAATGGGCGTGGGTGTGGGCGTAGGTTCGGGTGGCAGCTCCTCTCGCCCGCAAGCAGTCAGCAGAAATAACAGCAGCAACGCCAATATGAAGTTTTTGTGTCGCATACTGCTTTCCCCTTTCTTCAGCACTGCTAAATTTATTTTCTCGCCACCACAATGGGCTGATAAAATCCTGTGTCTTCAGGGAACAGCCATTTCACTTCGCTGCAGCCCTTTGCAAGAAGCAGCTTCGTCAATTCCTCACGGCGAGTGGCTCTGTATGCACACTCGAACTTGCCGATTTGCAGGGTGTCCTCGTCCTCGATGATGTACTGCACCAGTCGATAGCAGTCCCCATCCCAGTGCCATGTCTGGAAGGATACCCGCTGCCCCTTGTCCGTCTGATGGATATAGGGGGGAGAATAGGGAGGCTTGTCCATAAGCATGGCATCATAGTCTCGGATGCTTGCAACAAACAAACCGCCATCCTTCACACGTCCCACAATGCTGCCCACCGCAGCTTCCAAATCCGCACTTGTGAGCATATGAGGCAAAGCGTTGTCCATGGCAATGACGATGTCAAAGGTCTCGGAGAAGACCTCCTCCAATGCGCAGAAATTCGCCTGTACAAAGGGAATGTCCACACCGTTCTTTGCTGCCCGCTCCTTCGCTTCCTCCAGTTCGGGAACACTCAAGTCAGAGCCTGTGACAGCATAGTCCAGTGCCGCCAGACCAACGGCCTGTGTGCCGATGCCGCAGGCGCAGTCCAACACACGGGCATCCTTATCAAATCCGTTATCCCGAAACAGCTTGTCCAAAACCACCGCCTGCTCACGGGTGGTCGCCTGCCAGTCCGCAAACAGCTTATCATAATGGGAAGCCATATTATCATAGAATGTCTGAACGATACTCATCTCAGTTCCTCCAAAGCTTTTGGAAAATTATATCACAGACCGATTTTATATACAAGGAAAGCCGCAGTGATGTCACTCACTGCGGCTGTTATTCTTATTCCTTATTAGCGGGCTTGTCACCCTTGGGACGGTGGTGTCTGCGGCGGTTGCGATTGCCGTTGCCGCCCTTCTTTTCGCCGCCCTCACCCTCGGGCTTAGGCTGGCTCTGAGGCTTCTCAGCTGCCTTTGCGGGCTTTTCTGCCTTCACTTCGGGCTTGTCTGCCTTGGGCTGACGGGGCTTTCTGTTGCGCTCACGCTGCTTCTTTTCACCCTGCTTTGCCTCTGCGGTTTCCTGCTTGGGCTGCTTTTCGGGTGCTGCCTTGGGGGTCTGCTTGGGCTGCTGTGCCTTCTTTTCTGCCTTTACAGGCTTTTCCTGCTGCTCTGCCTGCTTGGGTGCTTCGGGCTTTTCCCCACCCTTGCGGCGGTTTCTGTCGCGGCCGCCTCTGCGCTTACGGGAATTTTCATAGCTTGCCTTTGCATCCTGCTCTGCCTTTTCCGCAGCTGCCAGCTTTTCACGGCGTTCACGCTTCTTGTCGTTGTCAGTGTAATCCTCCAGCAGTGCGAAATTCCATTCGTCTGCCACAGGTTCTTCCTTCACAGGTTCTTCGGGCACATAGTTCAGCACGTGTGCGGGCGCTTCCCCGTCCTTGGGTCTGCCGCCGGGCACAGCCGCTACCTGCTTTGCGGTATAGCCGCGCTGTTCGTTTTCCCCGTCCAGCTTGACCTTGACGGTCTGGCGCAGCAGATTCACCTGGGTGATATTGCCGTAGCCATCGGGAGTTTCTACAAACGCGCCATTCTTGGGAACAGTCTTTACCAAATCCTCATAAGCTTCCTGTTCATAGCGCAGGCAGCACATGAGTCGGCCGCAGGTGCCGGAAATCTTCTTGGGGTTCAGAGACAGGTTCTGAACCTTTGCCATCTTGGTGGACACAGGGTAGAACTCGCTCAAGAACTGACTGCAGCAGAAGGGTCTGCCGCAAATACCCAGACCGCCCAGCATCTTGGCTTCGTCACGAACACCAATCTGGCGCAGTTCGATACGGCTGCGGAATACGCTTGCAAGGTCCTTAACCAGCTCACGGAAGTCCACACGACCGTCAGAAGTAAAGAAGAAGGTAATCTTGTTGCCGTCGAAATTACATTCCACGTCAACCAGCTTCATATCCAAGCCATGTTCGGCAATCTTCTTTTTGCAGATATCAAAGGCTTCCGCTTCGCGCTTTTTGTTCAGTTCCACTACACGCAGGTCCGCAGGAGTTGCCACGCGCAGTACAGGCTGCAGAGGCAGTACCACACGGTCATCCGCCACTGCATGGACACCCTGAGAGCAGATTGCCAGCTCTCTGCCGTTGGTGGTTTCTACCACCACACGGTCCCCTTCCTTGGGGTCGGTGCCGTTGGGGGCAAAGTAATAAACCTTGCCGCAGCTTTTAAATTTGATGCTTACTACATCGATCAATGTTATTTCCTCATTTCCCGAGGCTTATGCCCCGATACTCTTGACTGCCAGCAAACCAAACACGTGCTTCACGCCTGTATTCACCGATAGATACTCCTTGCAGGTCTCCATCAGCGCCAGAATCGCCCAGCACTTACTTTTGCTTAATCCGCAGTCCTGTTCCCGTCCGCTGAGAACATCCGTCAGAACGCAAATCACAGCATCTGCGAACTCGTTGGCAGATGCCACATCGCTTGCGCCTGCCTTTTGGTTGCACCATTTCAGCAGATCGGATCGTTTGCCCTTTGCAGTCAGGGTCAAATACTTCAGCACATCCTCGCGCAGCTCCTTGTCCAGCTCGGGGGCATCGTCATTCCCCGAAATCTCAATACAGCGGGAGCGGACAGTTTCCAGAAGCATAGAGGGTGTGGCGGTAGACAACACCAGCATCACCCCACGGGGAGGTTCCTCCAGCAGCTTCAGCAGCGCATTCTGTGCGTTTTCGTTCATCAATTCCGCTTCGTGGATCACAAATGCCTTGCCGTTTGCCTCGTTAGACATAATCTGTGCCTGACCGATCATATCACGCACCTGATCCACGCGGATTTCTTTTCTTACCTTGCCCTTATCATCGGTTTCACGACGGATATGGATGATATCGGGATGCACGCCATCCTGTGCCTTACGGCAGTCACGGCAGCTCCCACAGGGCTTATTGTCGGGGTTGGAGCACACCGCAGCAGCGGACAGGGTACGCACCGTACGGTCACGGACACTCTCCGACAGGGAAGCGGCAATATACGCATGGCTCAGCCCACGCTTTTGACTGAATCGCAGCTCGCTCATGGCTCTCCTCACATCCACACAATAATTCATAATATTCTACCCTGTTTTTATCTGATAGTCAACGGAATTATTCCCCTATGACACAAAAAAATCCCACTGTCCTCAATATGGAACAGTGGGAAAAGGGATTATTTAAATTGAGACAAATACAGGTGGAATATGAGCGCAGGCACATAAAACAGCAGCACCATAGCGATGGCGCCGCAGGCCATAACCATGCGGATAGAATCCATAAACAGTGCGGGCACGCAAAGCAGCAGCTCCGCCCAAATGACCGCCACACCCAAGTTATAATAGACTGCCAAAAATGCGCAAAACTCGTCCGCAAAGTCAGCGTCCTTCAATATGTGTTCCAGAAAAAGCCGTTCACGGAAGGAATATTTTTCCTTGAGTTTCCTAAGCTCAGCTTCTGTTCTGCCCACACGGAACAAACCGTTTGCAAGGGTGGCAATGAAATAAAGAAACAATGCACCGCTAAACAGGCTAACCAGCAGACTGCCGCCAATGGCTGCAGATTGTATGAAGCTTTCAAACACCGCGGTCGCACCTCGTTTCTGATTACAGTCTGTTGATAAATTCCAGCAGCTCCTCAAAGCCACCATTGGGGTACTTGGTGATATCTCTGCCATCGGAGTTGATGAGGCAGTCCGTCAGCAGGAATACGGGGATGCCCAGGGCTTCCACTGCGGTATCCTCCTTGGCATCGTTGCCAACCATGACACATTCATGAGGTTCCGCACCGATGGTACTGAGAATCTCCTCATAATACTTCACATTGGGCTTACAGTAGTAGGAATTGTCATACACGGTGATGTACACAAAATCCTCGGGCTCCAGACCTGCCCAGCGCACACGGCTCTCGGTAGCAAGTCGGGGGAACAAGGGATTGGTTGCTAATACGGGAATCAGCCCCTTTGCCTTTACAGCGGCAACGACTTCTGCCCCACGGGGAGAGAAGCCGCATACGGAGCGGACAGACTGAAACTCATTGTGATAGAAATCGTCTACCGCTGCGAAATGTTCCTCATCGAAAGGCCCTACGATGCCTTGAAAGACCTTCCAAAACAGTTCGTCATTACGAAGACTGCCGTCAGTCTTCATCATAGCACCGGTGCCCACCCAAAGAGCATCCCCAATCATTTTGGGGTCAAAGCCATAAGGTGCCATTTTCGCCGCAAGGCCTTTCACATAAGCCTTTACAAACTGCTCCTGGTCCATAGGCAGCAAAGTGCCGTCCAAGTCAAATAATACATACCGAATCGCCATATTCATCTCTCCTTCTATGGAATGATTATACTATAAGAAAAAGGAATAAGATATGAAAAGATTATGAATTTTGCAATATAAAAACTCCCCTTGGATAAGGGGAGTTTAGATTATAAAAATACTCTCAAATCATCCGCCAACTGCTTTTCCATTGCAATCAGCCGCTTGGCAATGTCCTTAGAGGCTTCATCCGCAGCTTCATACTGATTCAGATATTTGCTGAGGGATTTCACACCCATATTGCAGCCGTCGGTCATCAGCTCAGCAATGACCTTGTCTGACTCGGAAATCATCATAGACACATTGGTTTTCATCCACGACATGGCTTTTGCCATAGGATTGGGAGACTTCCCATCGTCGTGAAAACGGTCAAGCGCCTTCTCAATGTCCTTCGCCAGAGCATCATGCTGCTCACGGCAAGCGGAAAGGCACTTCAGCATCTTGGTAGAGGACACATGGGGCATCACATCGTCAATGGAGGAAATCCCCATGTGTACCCCTGCATCGCATTCTCGTAAAAGTTTGATGGTATCCTGCTCAATCATACTAACACCTCGAAAATAGAATCAAGAGTAGTATGCCCAAAAGGATATAAGAAAAACCACCATCTTTCGATGGTGGTTTGGCAGGGGAAGAAGGTTTCGAACCCTCGGCCTACGGTTTTGGAGACCGTCGCTCTGCCGGCTGAGCTATTCCCCTATGAAGTTTTATGCTTTCTGTTCGTTACCGAGCAGAAACCTTTATATCTGCACCGTCTTCGTAACGAATTGAGTGCAGCATCTTGCTGCTGGTGGGCCTTCGGGGACTCGAACCCGGGACCGACCGGTTATGAGCCGGTTGCTCTAACCAACTGAGCTAAAGGCCCATAATTTAAGTATAGCCCCCACATTATGTGAGGGCTAACTCTTTTCTGGCGCCTCTTGTAGGACTCGAACCTACGACACCGCGGTTAACAGCCGCGTGCTCTACCGACTGAGCTAAAAAGGCATATACCAAAAGCTTAGATTTTCATCTAAGCTTTTGTGTTGGCATTGACCTATCTTCCCAAGCCGCTTCCAGCTAAGTATTGTCGGCACGGGTGAGCTTAACTTCCGTGTTCGGAATGGGAACGGGTGGACCCTCACCGTTAATAACACCAACTTTTGGTACACCTTCAGGGACTCGAACCCTGGACACCCTGATTAAGAGTCAGGTGCTCTACCAACTGAGCTAAAGGTGCATATCTTGTCCTGCACCTTCAAAACCGAACAGAGATGAATGTTTGAGTTCAAGGCTTATTCGCCTGCACAAATTCTTGTTTAGGTCAAGCCCTCGAGCTATTAGTACCGATCAGCTGAATGTGTTACCACACTTACACTTTCGGCCTATCAACGACGTAGTCTTCATCAGCTCTTACTCCTTTCG